>JBQCCX010000318.1:0-6107 GCA_051961815.1 Xanthobacteraceae bacterium | reverse complement strand
GTCACCGCCATCGAGTATGGACTCATTTGCGCTCTCATTTCGATAGTGATTATCGCCGCCGCGGGCCTGGTCGGCACCAATCTTGCCGCCGTGTTCACCAACATCGCCGCTCAGCTGGCGGCTGCTGCTTAAGTTCTATTTGATTTTCGTGATAGTCGCGGCCCCGCCCGGGACCTCGACAGTATCGCCGACCATTCCGCCAAGAACGGCGCGGGCGAGCGGCGATACATGGGATATCGTACCCCGCGCGGGATCTGCTTCATCTTCCCCGACAATGCGGAAGCTTTGATCCCGGCCATCATCGCGCCACACGGTCACTGTCGCCCGAAATGAACCTTGCTTCTGTCGGCTGCCGGTTCGACCACTTGAGCGGTCGATCGCCGGGCTTTCCAGTGCCGGAGTTCGCGTTGCGTCGCCGCGATCGCCGTCCGGTCGTTTTTTGCTACGGCGGCTTTGTTGGCAGCTTCAAAACGGCCAAGTGTCCGCTCGATAGTTGCGAGGCCCTCAGCCGTTACGAAATTGGGATGCGTCGACACCGGCCGATCCGGCAGGTCGGAAATGTCGGGGTCTAATTCCTTGACGAACGCGCGGCTCATTGTCCCGGGCTTTACTCCTGGTGCCTGTCGGCAAGAACATGCGGACAACATCCGACTGGACCGGGTGTTCCCTTGTGCGATGAGATTGTCAATTGCCGCCAGCGCGGCATTTTCATCGGTCGGCCCGACCCCACTTAACGCGGATCACCTAATCCGCCTAGCCGCGATGTAGCCGGCGATCAATTGCGAGCAAAAACAAATTCACACTGGCTGCCAGCAAGACCAACAAGAAGGTCACTGACATGATCAAATCGACATTGTACAAGCTGATCGCATTCATCAGCAAATAGCCGAGCCCGCGCTGGGCAGCGAACATTTCCCCGAGCACGGTTCCGATCAGTGTCAGCGAAAAGCCGACTCTGATGCCGGTAAAGATCTCCGGAATTGCTGCGGGAAACAGGATCTCGCGCACCATCGCTGTCGGGCCGAGCCTCATGACATGACCGGTCTTGATTAGAATCGGCCTTATCGTGCGGACGGCACCCAGGGTAAAAAGTGCGACCGGGATGACCCCATGTATGGCGCCAAAAGCGATTTTCGCCGAAATGCCAATTCCGAAAATCAAAAGAATAATCGGATACAGCGTGATCTTCGGTATTGAATAAAGTGCAACCAGCATTGGCTCCATGGCGTCGCCAGACAAACGATGCAATCCGAGACCAAACCCGATGAGAAGACCGAACGCCACGGCAATCACGAGAGCGACACTGAAAGCTTTCAGTGTATCGGCAAAATGGAGCCAGAACAGGTCGGTTTGCATTAACTTGCCGAGAAACCGGATTGTTTGCCAGGGCGAGCGCAAAGCGACGTCACCGATGACAAGGTAGGCTAATTCCCAAAACAGGAATAAGCCGACGATCAGAAAGACCGTATTGCAGAACGTCGCATCTGCTTCTCTCTGCATTAATTCTGACCTCTTCTGACCAGCAAAATTCTCTCCCAGCGCGAGAGCAGGCTGTTGGCGGCAATCGACAGCAGAAGAATGAGCAGGATGAGAGGGTACATGGTCGCGTTATCAAAATTTGTGTAGGCATAGCTGATTTCATAACCCATTCCCGAGCGCGCCATTATGAATTCCGAACCGATGACCCCAATGAAGGCGTAGGCCAGCGCCAGCTTGGCTGCCGTCAACAGATACGGCGCGCAAAACGGCAGGGTGATGTAACGTGCAGTCTGCAGCGCATTGAGCCCGTCAACCCGTGCGACTTTTTTCAACACCAATGGGACGCGATCGAGGCCATTGAGCGTGGTAACGATCACCGCAACGACCGCCAGCAAAAACCCGATCAGGACTTGCGGTCCGTCGCCAAGACCAAACAGAACAATGAACAGTGGGTAGAACGCAAAAACCGGGACCGCGTAGTAGGTTGCAAACAGCGGATCGAGGATTTTACGAATTCTTTGATTGCCGTGCAGTGCTGTGCCCATCGCAATTCCGATCAAATACGCCGAGATAAATGCCACCGATACATTGGCGAGACTTTTACCGATCTCGGCGAAATAGCGCCCGGCCAGCAGCATGCGCACGAAGTCGCGGAGGATAATGTGGGGCGGCGGCATCGTGACCTTGTCAATGACGCCGGCAAGACAAAGTCCTTCCAGCACCAGAACGAAAGCCGCGACGCCCGATATTTGATAAAACCGCAATCCGCTCATGCACCGCCAACCGATCGTCCCATCGTCTTCAGAGATTCCTCACGCAGGGTCTTCCATAAGCGGGCCGTTAGTGTACCGAAATTCTCACGTTCGACGATCCGGCCGTCGCGCTCGCGCGGCCAGCCCGTTTCGACAAGATCGATCGCTTTGCCGGGTCGCGCCGACATGACCATAATGCGGTCAGACAACATCGCCGCTTCGTCGAGTGCATGAGTGATCAGAAGGACAGTAGCGCCGGTTTGCCGCCACAACCGCAGCATTTCATCTCCCATCAGCAGCCGCGTTTGCTGGTCGAGCGCGCCGAACGGCTCATCGAGAAGAATGAGGCGAGGTTCCGCAGCGATCGTACGCGCGATGCAAACGCGTTGGCGCATGCCTCCTGACAGCTGCGCTGGATAGCTTCGCGCAAAATCGCGCAACCCCATCATGTCGATGACCTCGGCGATCCTGCGTGTTTTTTCTTCGGGGTCGATCTTCTTCTGGCGCAGGCCAAATTCGACATTCTGATGGACATTGAGCCACGGAAAGCACGCATCTTCCTGGAACACGACGCCAATGCCGTCGGGAACGCTGTTTTGAATCGGGCGCCCTTCGAACTCGATCTCTCCCTCCGTTGGGTCGGCAAGGCCGGCGACGAGTTCGAGCAGTGTCGATTTTCCGCAGCCGGAGGGGCCGACCACAGCGAAAAATTCGCCCTTCCTGATTTCGATGTCGATTGGTCCGACGGCGTGCACTGCTTTCCCACCCGTGGCGGCGGGAAATACCTTTGTCACCCCACGCAGCCTCACCTGCACCGCGGACACGCGATTATCTTTCGGTGCGCAGCACCGCCCTATTTTACTTGTTTGAGATCATCCGGCAGGAACTGGGTATCGATGACTTTGGACAGATCGATGTCACCGGTTAGTGCGCCTACGCTCTTCTGTACCTCGATGATGCGCTTCATGCCGTCAAGATGAACGTCGCCGTCGCCCCAATAAGGGATGCCCTGGGTGGTGCTGTTGATCAGATTCTTGATTGCGCTGGTTGCCACGGCCGGGGTGATGTTGAACGGTTTGGCGATGATCTCGCCTGCCTCTTCGGGATGGCTGCGCATGAATTGAATGGCGCGGCGCCGCGCGCGGATCACGGCGCGGATAAAGTCGCCACGCGTGGCCACGGCTTGAGCCGTAGCCACGCCCACCACGTTATCCAGCGGAGGCAAAGCCTCCGCTCCGGTGATGAGCACCCGGAACTTGTCCTTGATTTTCGACCAAAGCGGCTCGGTCACAGGCGCCACGTCGATCTGCCCGAGCTCGAGCGCCGCAACCATCGGACCAAACCCGCCCGTCTTGACGAGCTCGGCATCCTCCGGTTTGAGGCCCGCCTTCTCAAGCATGAGAGTGTCCAGCGCCTGGCTGGTGGAACGCGGATTAGTGTAGCCAATCTTCTTGCCCTTCAGGTCGGCAATCGTCTTGATCGGCGAGTCGATTTTTACGAACCAGGCGAATTCGGCGATAGTAAGCACATTATCGCTGACGATCCGCAAATCAGCGCCTTGCTGGATGGCGACGGCGATCGCCCCGGGATTGGCTTCTCCATAGGCAACGCCAGCCATCGCATTGCGCACCGATGTGCCGCCGCCCTCTGAAGCGATCAGGCCGGTAACGTTGGCGCCCTCTTCCTGAAAATATCCTTTGGCCAAAGCCACCCCGAACGGCATGCCATTCGCGGACGAGCCGTAATTGCCGACGGCGATCTCTTCCGCGTTAGCCACGTTGAGAGCGGCCAGCGTCAGCGCAAATGCTGAAGCGACGAGACGTACGAAGATTGGGCCGCTCATCGTTTCCTCCCCGTTTCGTCTACCGGACGTATCCGATTTCTGCGCGACGAGATGAAAATGCTGGATAGCATTATAGACTGCCGTCAGCCGCGATCGCGGTCAATTCAATTGGAGGCCTCAGGCGGACGCTATGCTTGCCGCCGGCGCCGACGGCCAAACCCCGTTTATCGCGTTAATATCAGCGCCATCTGCTTTTGATCCGGGCCGCTATATCGACGGGCTTGATAGGCGAACGATGTGCCAATCCCTCTTCGCGTGCCGCCGGCCAGGTGCATTGTTCAAAGTACTTCGTGATCATCTCGGGAATGAATCTGGTCCGAACGGCATACATGTGCCGGTCACCATTGCTGCGTTGTTGATGGGCATAAAAGCGCTGTGGCACGATAATGTGCAGATGATCCTTCGCGCGCGTCATCGCGACATACAGGAGCCGCCGCTCCTCTTCGATCTCGGATGCGCTTCCGACCGCGAGATCGGATGGGATGCAACCGTCCACGCAGTTGAGAACGAAGACCGCCTTCCACTCCTGTCCCTTGGCGGAATGAATGGTGGAGAGGATCAGGTAGTCCTCATCGAGCAGCAAAGCGCCGGCTTCGTCGCTGGTCGCCGATGGAGGATCAAGGGTCAGATCGGTGAGGAAACGCTGGCGATTCGCATAGGTCGAGGCAATCTGGGAAAACTGCAGAAGATCGGCCTCGCGCACTCTCGCGTCTTCGTAACGCCGTTGCAGATGCGGCAGATACCAGCGACACACGGCATCAAATTCTGCCGGCCAGCCCGCGGCATTGCTCCGAACAAGGCGCAGCGTCTCCGCGAACGCCGGCCAGTCCTCCACACTGGCGGCAGGCGGCCGAAACTCGGTCAGTGTTTCCATAGCGTTATTCGTTTCGCCCAGCCGGTCGAGAACGCGCGCCGCCGTGACGGGTCCCACGCCGGGAAGAAGCTGGATCACACGAAAACCTGAAACCCGATCGCGCAGATTTTCCGCCCAGCGCAGAAACGCCAGTACGTCCTTGACGTGGGCGGCCTCGAAAAATTTGAGGCCGCCGAATTTCACGAAGGGAATGTTACGTCGTGTCAACTCGATCTCGAGCGGAGCACTGTGATGTGAAGCCCGGAACAGCACCGCCTGCTGCTTGAGCGGGATAGCCGCCTCGCGATGGGCCAAAATCCGTTCCGCGACATAGCGCGCCTGGTCGGATTCATCGCGCACGGAGACGAGCTGCGGGCGTTCAGCCGAACAACGATCCGACCGCAGGCTCTTTTTGTGACGCTCGGCCGCCAGGTCGATCACCGCGTTGGCGGCGGCAAGGATCAGCTGCGTCGAGCGGTAATTGCGTTCCAGGGTGACGATCTGCGCCGGAGGTCTGAAATGGTCGGGAAAGTCGAGAATGTTGCGGACCGTTGCGGCGCGAAACGAATAAATCGACTGGGCATCGTCGCCGACGACCGTCAGCCCCCTCCCCTCGGGTTTGAAGGCAAGAAGGATCGAAGCTTGCAGACGATTGGTGTCTTGATATTCATCGACCAGGACATGGTCAAAACGCGATTCAAGATCGCGCGCGATCCCTTCCGCCTGCATCATCTGTGCCCAGTAGAGCAGCAGGTCGTCGTAATCGAGTACATTCTGCCGCTGCTTGGCCTCGACATAGCCTCCAAACAAGGTTTTGAGTTGATGCTCCCAGCCAGCGCACCAGGGAAAACTGGTACCGAGGACCTCGCCAAGCCCGGCTTCGGCGTTGACAGCGCGCGAATAGATCGCAAGGCACGTCGCCTTGGCAGGAAAGCGCTGTTGTGTTTTGGAGAAGCCAAGCTCGTGCCGCACGAGATTGATGAGGTCGGCGGAATCCTCGCGGTCATGGATGGTGAACGCGCGGTCGAGCCCAATCTCCTCGGCATATTCGCGCAGAAGCCGCGCGCCGATCGCGTGGAAAGTGCCGGACCAGGTCAGGGCATCCGCTACGAGGCGCGCCTGCCCCGGGAGCATATGAGCCGCGATCCGCTCCACCCGGCGGGTCATCTCAAGGGCCGCC
>JBQCCX010000317.1:0-17216 GCA_051961815.1 Xanthobacteraceae bacterium | reverse complement strand
ACATTGGCCGGCACCAGGCCGCTGAATCCGAAGCCGAACAGCGCCGCGACCGTGAACAATCCGACCTCGTCCTGCGTCAAGAGAAAAGCGATCATGCCGACAGCCTGGCATGCGGATCCGACCAGCATCGTGTAGAGCCCGCCGATCCGGTCGGAAATCAGGCCCCAGACTTGCCGGCTGAAAAAGGCTGCGCCCAGCAATACCGAGATCATGGCAGCGCCGTGCGCGGCGCTGATTCCGAGATCGGCGCAGAATGCCACCAGATGTGTTTGCGGCATTGCCATGGGTATGCAGCAGGTAAAGATCGCCGCCATTTGCAACGCGAAAACCAGATTGGGCGGCCAGCCCAGCACCGATTTCGATAGGCCCGCCTCGTGCTTTCTCGGATGCCGCCATTCCTGCGGCGGCGGCGCCAGCACCACGATCGCGGCGGGCACGATCACGATGAGCTCGAATGCGGCGTAGTAGAGCATTGCGTGACGCCAGCCGGCATAGGCGATCAGCCGCGCAAAGACCGGCGGCCACAACGCTCCGGCCAAATAGGCGCCGCTCGAAATCAGCGCCAGCGCCGAACCGCGTCGGCGATCGAACCAGCGGCTGACATAGACATAGAACGGCGCGTTGATGCCGCCGATGCCGATCAACCCCATGAACAAGCCGTGGCCGACATAAAGCGGCAAGGACGGGCCGATGCTCGAGAGCGCCAGGCCGCAAGCCACCATCGTGGCGCCGAAGATCACCGTAAAGCGTATGCCGATGCGTTCGGCGATTCGCCCCATCAGGATGCCGCCGACGCCCGATCCCATCCACATCAGGGCGCTGGCAAAGGCCGGGATCGAGCGCTCGCCCCTGACTTCGGCGGCGATATCCCTGAGCGCGACGAGCGTGATCCAGGGTGCACCGAAAGCGGTTGCCATGATCAGCAGCGCCACCGTGGCCACGAGCCATGACTGTCGCGTCTCGACTGATGAAAATGTCGGCTGCAGCATCGAGGTTGGGTCGCGCACGGCTGGGCTCTTCAACTCAGTCACGACCCTATAGCAGCGCCCGCGCTGTCGCGAGGCGAAATGAGAAAAACTTTCGCTTATCTGCCAGTCGATTGAGCATGGCTCATCGCCAATCGCTGTTCTGAAATTTTCACACCGATCGACCGCAATGCTGCTACGCGCCCGACGCAGCAGGCTCACGCAAGAGTGAGGGAATTCCGGCGCGCGGATTCAATTACGCTGATCAAGAAGCAAGGCGTTTTACGCCTTGCGGCTCGGAAGGAAAAACTATGGACCGCAAGACATCGAAACTCGCTGCCGTCGCTCTGGTTGCGGCGATCGGGCTCGGCATGCCCGCGCTGGCAAAGTCGACGCATAGCGCCAGGGGAAGGCAAGTCGCGAGCCAGAACGTGCGCGGCGGAAACGCGCAGCCTGCGCGCACTCTCACCCCCTATGGATCGGTGCGGCGCACTCCGACCTTTGGCGCGCCAAATCCCAATAACCCGGCGCTCACCGGCGGCGGCAGCACCGGTTACAACGCCAACCTCTACGTCTACTGATCCGGGTGTCGCAAAAATCGCAAAATCTGAAGAAAACGACAGGGGATCGAGCGCCCCTTTTGTTTGTTCGGATCTTGAAAGCGCGATGCGATAGGCGCCCAATAAAAGTCTTTGAGATGAAAATAAGGGCCGTCCTCGTGGACGGCCCTATAAATTCCAGTTCGTAAACGACCGCGCAGCGCGGTCTTTCAGGCTTACGACCGGTCCGGATTCGGAACCGGGACGGTCTTGCCCTGCCGGTCATAAGGGGGAATCTGCGGAGGCTCGGCCGAGCCGGCGGCGAGCGCGGCGGACGCAACCGAGGTCACGACAAACGTCGTGAGAAGCAGCACCGAAGCAAACTTTTTGTTCTTAAACATGGTCGATCTCCTTTACGATCAGCACCATTATCATTTCGCGAACCTGATCCGGCATCGGACAGCGATGCCGTGTCGGTCACATCTGAAAGATTGCAACAACGACCGGATTATTCCGCGCCGACTCGATTGCTGAATTGAAATCGACTCACGAGTTGATGAGAGACGAGGCGCGACAATGAATTTGGGTACGAGTGCTCCGAAATTTGGTGTGACCGCGCTCGCCTTCGAGCACCGGCGCTTTTGGGGCGCGCGACGCAAGGCCGGAGCCCAGACCTGGCGGCTATCGCTTGCTCGCGGGCGCTGATCGATAATTAAGTATCAGAAGTTGTCGCCTTAGATAATTTCACCCGAGCAAAGGCTGATGCCCGCCGCGCGGCCCGGCCGGTATCGCAAAGAACGTGCCGGGCCAAGGAGTTATGCCCAAATCAAGCGGCGCGCCGGCCAAGCCGGAAGAGCGGCCGGGACGGCGCTTTGACGCACGATTTTCACGGCGAATACGGGAATAAATCGCAGTTTTGGCCAATCCCCCGCTTGAAAGCCGCACAGCCGAGTCGGTTTGAGGGACAGCGGCCGAAAGGAGATTCGCAAATGAGTGAAATCGACCAACGAGATGGCGTCAGCCGGCGCAAGGCCCTGGAATGCATGACTTGGTGTGGCACCGGCGTACTGTGGACCATTAGCGGCGGCGTGCCGCACTCGCTCGGGATCATGGGCGAGGCGCAGGCAGCGGACAGCCGTGGTCTTACCTTCCTGCAAATCAGCGACAGCCATGTCGGCTTTGACAAGCCCGCCAATCCCAACGCCCTCGGCACGCTCGAAGAGGCGATCACCAAGGTCAACGCCTTGCCGCAAAGGCCGGCCTTCATGCTCCATACCGGCGACATCACCCATCTGTCGAAGGAAAAAGAATTCGACGACGCCGACCACATCATCTCACAGTCGCGGCTGGACGTTCATTACGTGCCGGGCGAGCACGACCTGATCGATCCGGATCAAGGCAAGGTTTATCGCGACCGCTACGGCAAGGCCACCAAAGGCGCCGGCTGGTACAGCTTCGACGCGAACGGCGTGCACTTCATCGGCCTGGTCAATGTCGTCGATCTGAAGGCTGGCGGCCTCGGCAATCTCGGCAACGAGCAGCTCGAATGGCTGGAGAAGGACGTCAAGAGCCGCTCCGCTTCGACGCCGATCGTCCTGTTCGCGCATATCCCGCTCTGGACCGTCGCTCAGGACTGGGGCTGGGGCACGCAGGATGGCGCCCAGGCGCTGTCCTACGTCAAGAAGTTCGGTTCGGTGACCGTGCTCAACGGTCATATCCACCAGGTGATGCAGAAGGTGGAAGGCAACGTCACGTTCCACACCGCGCGTTCGACCGCTTTCCCGCAGCCGGCGCCCGGCACCGCGCCGTCGCCCGGCCCGATGAAAGTGCCGGACGATCAGCTGCGCAAAATGCTTGGCATCGCCAATGTGACCTTCAAGCAAAACGAGCAGCGTCTGGCCATCATCGACTCGCCGCTGCAAGGCTAAACAACAACAAAGTCCAAGAAGACTTAGGAGAACAAATAATGTTGCGTCCGATTATCGCTTGTTCCGCGCTCGGCGCGGTCGTCGGCTCGATGTTGGCAGCAAGTGTGCTGTTTGCCCGGGCCGAGGGCGCGCCCGGCACGGTCACGATCGACAACTTCTTCTTCACGCCGGCAGCGCTGACGGTGAAGGCGGGTACGACCGTGACCTGGACCAACAAGGACGATATTCCGCACGGCATCGGCGCCACCAATAACGCCTTCCCGAAATCGAAGGCGCTCGACACCGATGACAGCTATTCGTTCACCTTCACCACGCCCGGGACCTACCAATACTTCTGTTATCTGCATCCCAAAATGGTGGGCTCGATCGTGGTGGAGCAGTAACACGGTGCAATAGTGCTATAATCGGCTGACACACATGAGCAGAAGAGGCTCATCGCACGTGGTGGCCAGCCGAGCGCGATACGATGGCGGATGATGCGGTTGCCGAACAGGAACGGATGCGGACCTTTCAGGCCGCCGCATTACCCCATCTCGACGACATCTACACGTTGGCGCGTTATTTGATGCGCAACACGCAGGACGCCGAAGACGCGGTACAAGAATGCTATCTTCGCGCCTTGCGCCATTTTGACAGCTACCGAGGGCCGGCGATGAAGCCGTGGCTATTGGCAATATTAAGAAACGTCTGCAACGCCGAGTTCGCGCGCCGCAGCAAGGAAGAAGTGCCGACCGATTACAGCGGGGACGAATCGCTGGCCGAGGAAATGCCGATGTGGCAGGAGCCGCAAGCCTCGCCGGAGAAAATGTTGGTGCGGCAGCAGGACACCGCCACGATAAGGCGGCTGGTCGCGGAGTTGCCGGAGCCGTTTCGTGAAGCAATCGTGTTACGTGAGATGAACAACCTGTCGTACCAGGAAATCGCCCAGGTCGCCGGCGTACCGGTCGGAACGGTGATGTCGCGGCTGGCGCGCGCCCGCGCTATGTTGCGCGCGGCCTGGAATGCCGCGGAAACCGCTACGACGCGGCGCGGACCGGCCGTCGCTTCAGGAACAGCGCTATGAACTGCAACGAATCCGAAGTCCTGCTCCATGCGCTGATCGACGGCGAGCTCGACGCCGGCCATGCCCGCGATGTCGAGACGCACGTGGCCGGCTGTCCGGGATGCGGCGAAAAGCTGGCCGCATTCCGCACCATGCACGATGTCATGAGCGCCGCTCCCTTGAAGGAGACCGCGCCGGCACATTTGCGCAACCGCGTCGAAGCGCTGATGGCGACACCGCCGTCGCGCGTCGTTTCGATCCGCCAGTTTATGCGGCCGACCCGGCGGTCGTTCTTTGGCGGATTTGCGATGGGCTCGGCGCTTTCAGCGGCGGTGGCGGCCGGCCTTGTGCTCACAGTGATCCGTAAAGATCAGGAGCAGACGATCGCCGACGAGGTCGTTTCGGCGCATATCCGTTCGCTGCAGGCTGGTCATTTGATGGATGTCGAGACCAGTGATCGCCACACGGTGAAGCCGTGGTTCAACGGCAGAGTCGATGTGGCGCCGCCGGTCGTCGATCTGACCGCGGAAAGCTTTACATTGCTTGGCGGGCGCCTCGACTACATCGACAGCGAGCCGGTCGCCGCGATCGTCTATCAGCGTCGCAAACATCTGATCAATTTATTCGTCGCGCAGCATTTGGGCACGCGGCGCACCCGGACGATGGCGACAGCCATCCAAGGCTATAATTGTCGGCATTGGTCGCAAGACGGACTCGACCTGTGGGCGGTCAGCGATCTCGTCGGCGACGAACTGGACGAATTCGTCCAAAAAATCGCGACTGCGCTGCGGCAGCCCTCCCGCGCCTCCTGACTGGCCTCGGTGTTCATTCCCGGCTAAACACTGCAGACCGCCGGCGGCAAGCCGTCGCCCGCCGGCCGGCAACTTATTCGGCCAGTCAAACGTTTAGCGTCGATCATGGATCAACGCGTCGATAATGAACGCCGCCCCGATTCCGAGCGCCTCGAAACTCCGGCCCGCCGGGGACGGTCGTTCGGCCAAGCCGGCGATCGGAAGACCTGGCGGCAACGTTTCCGCAAGCGTTACGGATTCGCGTCCCTGCTCGTTGGCGGCGGCCTCATCGGCGCCGTCCTCCTTGCCGCCTGGTGGCTGCATGCCCGGAATTACGAATCGACCGACGATGCCTTCATCGACAGCCGCACCGTGCAGATCAGCGCCCAGGTCGGCGCGGCGATCGTCGAGGTGCCGGTCACCGATAACCAGGTCGTCGATGCCGGCACCGAACTGGTTCGTCTTGACGACCGCGACTATGTCGCCCAGCGCGATCAAGGCCGGGCGCAAGTCAAGCAGGCGCAGGCGAATATCGAGAACCTGAACGCCCAGATCGCCGCCCAGCGGGCAAAGGTCGAGCAAGCCAATAAGCAGGTGGTCCAGTCGCAGGCGGCGCTAACGTTTGCGCGTCAACAAGCCGAGCGCTACCAGCAGCTCGCAAACAAGGGCAGCGGAACGGTCGAACAGGCGCAACAAACCGCGTCGAGCCTGCAGCAAAGCGAAGCAGGTCTCGCTGCCACGCAGGCCAACGCGACCGCGGCCGACAAACAGATTTCCGTCCTGCAGGCCCAGCTCGATCTCTGCTTTGCTCAGCTGGCGCAGGCGCATGCGACGCTCGAACAAGCGCAAGCCAACCTGGCCCGCACGATCATCACGGCGCCGGTGGCCGGTCGCGTGACCAAGCTTACCGCCGCCAAAGGCGGCTACGCCGCGGTCGGCCAGGCGCTGATGATGTTCGTGCCGCGCGAGGTCTGGGTCACCGCCAATTTCAAGGAGACGCAGCTCAATCTCATGCGCCCCGGCCAGCCGGTCACCATCGCGATCGATGCCTATCCGGGCCGGACCTTTACCGGCCGTGTCGACAGCGTGCAGTCCGGCAGCGGTACGGCGTTCAGCCTGTTGCCCGCGGAAAATGCCACCGGTAACTACGTCAAGATCGTGCAACGCGTACCGGTCAAGATCGTCTTCGACAAGGCGCCCGATGTCCTGTTGGGCCCCGGCATGTCGGTCGTGCCCACAGTGAAAGTGCGATGAGCGATCGGGCCCCGGCCGCCGGCTGGGATTCAAGTCGCTCGGCCGCCGGCGATCGCAGCCCTTGGCTGGTCGCCATCGTGGTCTCCATCGCCACCTTCATGGTGGTGCTCGACACCGCAATCGCCAACGTGTCGCTCCGCTACATCGCCGGCAGCCTCGCCGCCAGCGTGGACGAAAGCACGTGGATTGTGACCACCTATCTGATCGCCAATGCCGTGGTGCTGCCGGCCAGCGGCTGGTTGTCGAACGTCATCGGACGCAAGCGCTTCTACATGGTCTGCGTCGCATTGTTCACCGGCAGTTCGCTGTTATGCGGTCTGGCGCCAAGCCTGAGCGCGCTGATTTTCTTCCGCATCCTGCAGGGGCTCGGCGGCGGCGGCATGCCAACCAGTGAGCAGGCCATTTTGGCCGATACCTTTCCTCCCCACAGACGCGGTCAGGCTTTTGCCCTGTATGGGGTGGCAGTCATCGTCGCGCCCACCGTCGGCCCGACGCTCGGCGGCTGGATCACCGACAATTTCTCGTGGCATTGGATCTTTTTCATCAATGTACCGATCGGGCTCGTGTCGCTTGCCCTTGTGCATTGGCTGGTGGAGGAGCCGGAAACCCTGGAACGTGAACGCCGCGAACGATTGGCCGGCGGCCTCAAGATCGATTGGGTCGGCTTCGCCTTGATCGCGATCACGCTCGGCAGCCTGGAAGTGGTGCTCGACCGCGGTCAGATCGAGGACTGGTTCAAGTCCGATACCATCATTCTGTTCACGGCGATCGCCGCGGCATCGTTTCTGTTGTTTCTGCCATGGGAGATCAATCACGAGGAGCCCATCGTCGAACTGCGACTGCTGTATCGCCGCCAGTTCGGCATGGCGTTTTTTGTGATGCTGATGGTTGGCGCGATCCTGTTCGGGTCGAACCAGATCATGCCGCAGCTGTTGCAGACCACGTTTCCCTACACCGCCATGCTCTCGGGACTGGCAATGATGCCGGGCGGCCTCGCAATGCTGATCGTTATGCCGATCGCCGGCCAGGTCACCGGCCACTTCCAACCGAAATATTTGATGACGCTGGGCCTGATCGGCATCGCACTGTCGATGTGGTACTCGACCACGCTGACGCCAGACGCGAGTTTCAACTATTTTGCCCTGATTCGAATCTACCAGGTGGTCGGCCTGCCGTTCTTGTTCATACCGATCAATACGGTGGCTTATGACGGCCTGCCGCCGGACAAAACCAACCAGGCCTCCGCGCTGATGAACGTTGCGCGCAATCTCGGCGGCAGCATTGGCATCTCGCTTGCCAATGTGGTGCTGGTGCAGCGTGAGCAGTTCCATCAATCGCGCCTGGTCGAAAACACCACGCCAAGCTCGCCGGTCTTTCATTCCACGCTGGAACAAATGACCCATTATTTCACCGCTCACGGCGCGTCCGCGGCCGACGCCGCCGGACGGGCGATGGCGCTGATCGGGCAAATGATCCAGACCCAGGCTACGATCCTCGCCTATATCGATGTATTCCATGTGTGCGCCATAGTGGCCGCATTGATGATCCCTCTGGTGCTTGTTCTGGTCCGGCGTATCAATATCGGGGCATCCGCCAGTGGGGCGATCGGGCATTGATGGAATCGCTGATGAAACGGCACAAATATGCATTGCTGGTCGCCACGGCGGTGTTTTGCGCCGCCGCAGCTCCTGAGCCGGTCAGAATCGACGTCGCCATGGTCGATTACCGATTTTCACCCGATCATCTGAACTTCGAGCATGGGGTGCATTACCGGCTTCATCTCGAAAACCGCGGCAAGGAGACGCACGAATTCACTGCCCCGACGTTTTTCGCCGCAGCCAAGCTCGACAATCCGCAAGCGCTCAATCGCGAACACACCGAAGCTGTGCTCCAGCCCGGCGAAAGCAAAGACATCTTCCTTACACCCGGCGCGCCGGGAGATTATGACCTGCGCTGCAGCGACCACGACTGGGACGGCATGGTCGGCGGCATCAGCGTCCGCTAGCGCGCCGCCCCCTGCCCGCTGCCGAAAATTGAGGCGCGAACCGGGCGCCGCGCGGGCGAGAGTGCGTGCACGACCTTGCCGTGGTAGGGCAGCAGGCGGACGCAGCGAGCGCCAAGCGACGGAAAATTCTCGCTGATCGTCCTCGCGGGGGGCGCATGCGCCGAAACCTCCTTTAATCGCGAAGGCGCGGCACTAATCTTGCCAGATGCGCGTTATCGGTACGGCTGCGGGGCTGAGTAGCGCAAGACTGGGAAGAAAGGAGTCGCCAATGTGTGACTTTAGCCTGCAAAGCGTGCGGTCGCGGCCCGCAAAAGTGGGAGACAAGCTCGTCACGCGAGATTTCGGCACTGGAACGCGTGGATTCTCGGCGTCGGACGATGCCGGACTGGCGGTGTGTATCCGTCCGGGAACGGAGCTTGCTTTCGCAAGCGACGTCGCGTGTCTGCCCGCTGGCTTGCTCGGTTGGAAGACCAAGACGATCAATCACCGGACGGCCATCTTTCGCCAGGTCAACAAAGACAAGATGGCGGCCCATCACGACGCCCTCGAATTTCCCGATGGGCGCATTGTGCTGTTGACGCTTTTGTGTGAAGGCCAGGCCGCGACGGTTCTGCAACTTCCCGCGCAGGCTGCAACCGCGCAAGAGGCGCGCGACCAAGAGCGCGTCAACTTTGTCGGTTGAACCGGTTCGTCGGTTAAGAGGCCGGCCGCGCGTTTCACCCCGATGAGCCCGGCCGCTTTCGGGCGGCCGGCGCTTGGCGCGAGTGACTAGCTGACGATGCGGCAAACCAGCCGCCGCTGCGCTTTGCGTATCGAGGATTGCGCACCCTGCTCGTCGGTCCGACGGCGGGTCGCAATTGCGGCGTGACACGCAGCCACAAGCCGTGGGACATTGCATTATGCCTTTCGCCGGGCGGTAAACCGCCCGCGCATATTTTTTTGTGACCGGCGCGATCAATGAACGAATCTCTGGACCCGTCGCAGGCCGCTGATCGCGTCGCGCCGAAAGCCGCCGATCCGCCGCCGGGAGGGGCTGCCGGAACGGGACCCGATGGTCCCGGCCATGACGCGGGCCATGACGCCGCGCCGCTGCCGCCGCCAGTGCAGAGCGCCGGCGCGCAATTCCTCACGGTCTTTCCGCCGATAATGTTGCCGATGTTTCTGGCGGTCGCGGACCAGACCATCGTGGCGACCGCGCTTCCGGCAATCGCTTCGACCCTGGGCGATATCGAGCGCGCCTCCTGGGTGGTTGTCTCATATTTGATCGCCAATACCATCGCCGCACCGGTCTACGGCCGGCTCGGCGATACCTTTGGCCGGCGGCACATGATGTTCGTGGCGCTCGGAATCTTCATGGCCGGCTCGGTGCTGTGTGCGCTCGCGCCGAGCATCCTGATGCTCACCGCGTTTCGCGTCGTCCAGGGCTTTGGCGGTGGCGGGCTCATGACGCTGTCGCAGGCGCTGATCGGCGAAGCCATTCCGCCGCGCGAGCGCGGCCGTTACCAGGGCTATCTCGCCGGGATCGCGGTGAGCTCGAATACTTTCGGGCCGGTAGCCGGCGGTTACCTGACCCAGGCGTTCGGTTGGCAATCGATCTTTCTGGTCAACATTCCGCTTGGTCTGCTTGCCGTGTTTTTTGTCTTCCGCATCCCGCCGCGCCAGGGCGACCGCCGCCGCACCATGTTCGATGCGCCGGGGCTGATCCTGTTCATCTTCTTTGTCGGCCCGGTGATTATCGCGCTCGAACAACTGCAGCGCATGGAGCTGAGCACACTGCCCTTGGCGCTTGGATTGATGACCTTTGGACTAGTCTCGCTCGGCATTTTGAGTTGGCAGGAACACATCACCACCTCCCCGCTCATTCCGCCGCGCTTGTTCCGGCAGCCGTCGATCTGGCGCGCCGACGCGATGGCGGCTTGTCACGGCGCGGCGCTGGTTTCGCTCATCACCTTCCTGCCGATCTATTTGCGCGCGGTGCGTGGCGCCTCACCTGCGGAAACTGGATTGGTCCTGCTGCCGCTGACCGCCGGTATCGGACTGGGCTCGATGTTCACCGGACAGATGGTGACGAGAACCGGCTGCACCGCGATATTCCCCAGCTACGGCTTGCTGGCCGCCACGATCGGACTTGTGGCGATCGCATTTCTGGCGCCGGCAATGTCGCCGACGCAGCTTGCCTGGTCATTCTGCGTCATCGCCTTGTTCATGGGCAGCGTCATGGGCGTGGTGCAGGTCACCGTCCAGGCGGTCTCGGGGCCGCGGCTCCTCGGCACCGGCGCCGCCATGGTGCAGTTTTCGCGCTCGGTCGGCGCTGCCGTCGGCACCGCCGCGGTGGCGACGATCCTGTTTTCGATTTTGTCGGCGAGCGACCGCAGCACGGCGAGCCTTTTCGGCAGCATCCTCGAACAAGGGCCCGATGTCCTTGCAAGCTTGACGCCCGCCCGGCAAGCCGCGGTCCATGCGCAGATTGGCGAGGCATTCCGCGCCGCATTTCTGACCATTGCCGCTTTCACCGGGGTCGGCAAGATTCTGGCCTGGACCTTGCCGCTGCGGCGGCTGTAGCCGATCCCGCCTGCACCGTCTGCGGCTTCAGCGCGTTAATAATGGAAAGCGGTACGACCGCGTTGACTTGTTCCGGGACGAAAACTTCGTGTCCGACTTAATTACGCTCTGCGCTGTCGGGATCGTGGCGCTTTTGCCGCTGTTGCGCCGTATCTACATGCAGCGATTCTGGGCTCGAGGACGCGGCACCGTGATCCGCCTGGAGGGCGGGATCAACACCAATCCGGGCCCGGGAGGCGGCACATGGGTGTGGTCGCCAGTGATCGCCTATGACGCCGCCGGCCAACGATTCAGCTCCAGGTTTTCGTACTGGCAATCCTTCAATGCCAAATCAAAATATGCGGTGGGTGATGAGGTTGAAATTCTCTACAGCCCGCGCAATCCATCACGCTTCGTCCTCGACGACTGGAGCAGTTGGCTCACATATCTTGTCCTGACGATCATGCTCGGTTCCGTGATCTTCACGGCCGCCACTTCGCGAAATCCCGGTCGCTGACGGTCGCATCCGCCGACGAGCGCCACGCCATTGCAGCCTTTGCCTGGCCACGGCACACTCCGCCGCGACAATACGAAGGCTTGGCAATGATCGTCGACGCGCAAGTTCATCTCTGGCTCGCCAACACGCCAGACCGGCCGTGGCTGCCCAATCGCGTCGCGCAGCTGCCGGAGCCGTTCCTGATCGAACAGCTCGTGCCGATGATGGACGAGGCAGGAGTCGATCGGGTGGTGATCGTGCCGCCGTCCTGGGAAGGCGATCGCAACGATTATGCGTTGGAGGCCGTGCGCCGTTATCCGACGCGCTTTGCGGTGATGGGCCGGATTGCGGTGAACGATCCGGGCATCGCCAAGCTGTTGCCGGACTGGAAGAAGCAGCCGGGCATGCTCGGCATCCGGGTGACTTTTCATCCGCCGCAATGGCACTGGCTCACCGACGGCACCGTCGATTGGTTCTGGCCGCTTGCGGAAAAATACCAGTTGCCGGTGATGTTCTACGGCGCGCCGATGGCGCATTTCGCCCGCGTGGCTGAACGCCATCCGCAGTTGACCATGATCGCCGATCACCTCGGCGTCAGCACCGAAATGGCGAAAGAAGGCAAGACCGCCGAGGGCGTCAAGGAAACGGCGGCGCTCGCCAAATACCCGAACGTTTCGGTCAAGCTGTCGACGACGCCGTTTTATTCGTCGGAATCCTATCCGTTCCGCGACATGACAGAACATATCCGCCGGCTGTTCGATGCTTTCGGTCCACGGCGATCTTATTGGGGCACCGACCTCACCAACTCGTATCACAAAGCCACTTATCGCCAGCGCATCACCCATTTCACCGAGACACTCGATTTTCTCTCAGCGGAGGACAAAGAGTGGTTGGTGGGTCGCGCCATCCTGGAGCGGCTCGGATGGACGTGATGCCGCAACTTGGCCGCTGATGTAACCGGTCCGGGACAAGCGCGATGACCAAGATCATCCTGACCCGACACGGCCATGTCGAAGGCATCAAGCCGGAGCGGTTCCGCGGACGCGAGCCCCTGCCGCTCACAAGGCGCGGTGAAGCCGAGGCTGCAGCGTTGGCGCATCGCATCGCCGCGCGTTGGATGCCGAGCCATCTCTATAGCAGCCCGATGCGCCGCTGCATCGCCACCGCAACGGCGATTGCGGGAGCGACCGGCATTGCCGCAAAAACCTGCGACGATCTCAACGACATCGATTACGGCGGCTGGCAATTCAAAACTTTTGCGCAAGCCAAGACCGAGGACCCTGCACTATTTGCCGCCTGGTTCGCCACTCCGCAGCGGGTGCGCTTCCCCGACGGTGAATCGCTGCAGGATCTGGCGGCGCGCACAGCCGACGCGCTCCGCATGGTACTGGCGCGTCATGTCGGCCAAACTGTCGTGCTGGTCGGTCATGACAGCGTCAACCGCGCTTTGCTGCTCGAACTTCTGAAGCTGCCGCTCGCAGCCTATTGGCGCTTGGCGCAGGACCCCTGTTGCATCAACGAAATCGACGTGAGCGCAGCCGAGGTTCGCGTCCGCTGCATCAATGCGACTCAACATCTCGAGGCCATTGTCGCGGAGCATGATCGGCAATGACGACGTCACCGGGGCGGAGCCGACCAGGCATGGCCGGAGCTTATGTTGGCCGTTCGGTGCCGCGACTTGAGGATCGGCCTCTTGTCCTCGGCCACGGACGCTTTGCCGCCGATATTTCGTTTGCCCATCAAATCCACATGCGCGTGGTCCGCTCCGCGCAGGCCCATGGCCGCATCGTCGCCATCAACACCACGGCGGCGCGCGCGAGCGGCGGGGTTATCGCCATATGGACGGCGGCCGATGTCGCCGACATTCCGCCAATCGATTTTCGGCTGACCCGCATCGAGGGGCTTGAGCCCTACCGGCAACCGATCCTCGCACGCGAGCGCGTCCGTTATGTCGGCGAACCAGTCGCGGTCGTATTCGCAAGCGACCCCTACACGGCCGAAGACGCCGCCGATCAGGTCACGGTCGAGATCGAGGAGCTGCCGGAAGTCATCAGCGCCGATGCGCGGCCGGCCGAATTCTCCGCCGGGCATTCCACCGAAGCGGCCGTGATCCGCAAAGGTTACGGCGAGGTCGCGACGGCATTTGCCGCGGCGCACGCAACGGTGACGCTTGACCTGAAAATCGGCCGGCACTCCGGCGTGCCGCTGGAAACCCGCGGCGCGATCGCCCGCTACGATCCGGCGCGCGATGTGATCGAACTTTACGGCGCCGCCAAGGTGCCGCACTGGAATCGTGACGCGCTGGCGCGGATGCTCGGCCGGCCGCCATCGTCCGTGCAACTGCATGAAGGCCATACCGGCGGCGGATTCGGCGTGCGCGGCGAACTCTATCCGGAAGACGTGCTCGCCTGCCTCGCCTGCTTGCGGCTGCGCCGCCCGGTGAAATGGATCGAGGACCGCCGCGAGCATCTGGTCGCGTGCAATCACTCCCGGGAGCAGCATTATCGCGTCGGCGCCGCAGTGGATGCCGCTGGCCAGCTGCTCGCGGTCGACGGCGAATTTTTCCACGACCAGGGCGCCTATATGCGCACCCACGCGGTCACGGTGCCGGACCTCGCCGCGACCATGCTGCTTGGTCCATACCGCGTCGGCGCCTATGCCATGGCCGGGCGCGTCCGCCTCACCAATAAGACCCCGTGCGGGACTTATCGCGCACCGGGACGATTCGAGAGCACGTTCGTGCGCGAGCGGCTGATGGATGCGATCGCGGCGCAGCTCGGGCTTGATGCCGCCGAAGTGCGGCGTCGCAATCTCATTCCCGTAACGGCGATGCCCTATGCGCGTCCGCTCGACACGCTCGGCACCGAAATGACTTACGATTCCGGCGACTATGCCGCGCTGCTCGACAAAGCGCTCGCCGTGGCCAAGTGGCAGGCGGTTCGCGATACCCTCAAACAGCGGCGCGCCGCGGGCGAGACGGTCGGCGCCGGTTTCGCCATGTTCGTCGAAAAAAGCGGACTGGGACCGTTCGATTGCGTGCACGCCGCCGTCGATACCGCGGGCCTGGTCGAAATCGTCACCGGCGTGACGTCGGTCGGGCAAGGCATGGAAACCGTGCTGGCGCAAATCTGCGCCGACGAACTCGGCATCGACTATCGCCAGGTCCGCGTGGTGCACGGCCAGACCGACCGCATCGCCTACGGCATGGGGACCTTCGCCTCGCGGGTGACGGTGATGGCCGGCGAGGCGACGCGGCGTGCGGCGGCGAAACTGCGGGACAAAGCGCTCGCCACCGCGGCGCAGCTCCTCCAATCGCCGGCGGACGCGCTGGAACTCGTCGGCGGCAAGATTGCGCGCAAACAGACGCCGCAAGGACCATCCGTCACGCTCGGCGAGATCGCCGCAGCGCTCAAACCGGCTTCAAAGCTCCTCGGCGAGACGGCCCCGGGGCTCGCGGCGGACGGCTGGTTCGAATCGGCGCACATGAATTATCCCTACGGCATTCATTTCGCCGCGGTGCGCATCGATCCCGACACCGGCGCTGTAAAAGTCGAGCGCTATTTCGTCGCCTACGACATCGGCAAAGCAGTCAATCCGATGCTGGTCGAGGGGCAGATCGCCGGCGGCGTGGCGCAGGGTCTCGGCGGCGCTTTGTTCGAGGAATTCCGCTACGACACGCGCGGCGAACCGGTCAGCGTCACCTTCGCCGATTATCTGTTGCCCACCTCGCGTGAAATTCCGCCGATCGAGGTGCTGATCAGCGAAGACGCGCCGAGCCCGCTCAACTCGCTCGGCGTCAAAGGCGCCGGTGAAGGCGGCGCCAATGCGGTCGGCGCCGCGATCGCGGCGGCGGTCGATGATGCATTGGGCTGGCCCGGCGCCGTGACCGAGCTTCCGGTCACGCCGCAGCGGCTGCGCGAATTGCTGCGCACAGTGGAGGCGCGCTGATCGGCACGCCGCTCATCACCTCGGCTTATGCGCGAGCCAGCGGCCGTTCTCGGACGCTGCGAAGAGCTCAGCCAGAGCCGCATTGAACAGATCCGGCTCCTCGCTGGTGATGGTATGGCCGGAGCGCGGGATCACCAGCAAACCGGCGGTCGGCGCGGTGCGCTTGAGAAACACGCTGCCGTCGAGACAGGTCTCGTCCTCGTCGCCGACGATGATCAGAAGCGGCACCAAGAATTTTTTCAAGTCCGCTTCCATGTCCCACAAGGTCGGGCGCTTGGCTTGCAGCATCGCCATGGTCAGGCCATGACCTTTGGCCGAATGCTCGGCGAGCATGCCGACGAACTCGGCGTAGCCACGGGGGTCTTTGTGTTTCTGCGTGTGGCGGATCGCCGTGTCGGTATAGAGCGCGGCGGCCTTGGCCATATCGTTTTCCAGGAACATTTTCGAATTCTGGGCAGCCTCCGCCCGCATCGCGGCGCGCGCCGCGGGATCGGCCAGCGAACCCCAGCCGCAGCCGGCCGCTGTCACCGAAATGCAGCGCTGCGGATGCTTGATCCCGACATGCAGCGCCGTATAGGCGCCCATGGAATGGCCGACGACGTGAGCTTTGTCGATCTTGAGCGCATCCATCAGGGCGATCACGTCGGCACGCGCGACATCCTGGCCATAGCGTGCCGCGTCATCCGGAATGTCCGACGGCGGATAGCCGCGCTGGCTATAGGTGACGCAGCGATTGGCGCGGGAAAACCGCCGCATTTGCAGCTCCCAGGTCCGGTAATCGCCGGCAAATTCGTGGACGAAAACGACCGGCGTGCCGGTGCCGGCCTCTTCGTAATAGAGGTTCAAGCCGTCGCTGGTTTTGATCTTGGGCATGATTGCTATCTGTCGGGTTGGTCTGTGACGGTTACATGCTAGAGCAAAATCGGGTCGGATAGAATTCGCTGGCCCAATCCGCTCGTCCCCGCGAAGGCGGGGACCCAGCACTAGATGTTTTCATTCGGGATTCCCGCTTACGCGGGAATGAGCGTGCTCTAAACGAAACGGGCCGCCCGTCGCCTGGCGGCCCGTCGGCCCCGAAAAGGCTGCTGGTGATCAGGCCATCCAGAAAGGCTTGTTCATCTCACGATGCGCATCGCAACGCGTGATGCCGATGTCGCGCAAGGTTGCGTCGCTGAAGGCCTCGAGCTCGCGCCGTGAACGTGCCCGCCGTTGCCATTCCGCGATGCGGAGCTTGAGTTGATCCCAATGCGAGCTGTGCGTGGTGTGCGCGCTGCGGAAGATCGTCATTGTGATGGTGCTCATGACTGGCTCCGTATTCCCGGCAACTGCAGACAATTGCACTCTAAGTGCGAGCCGAAAAGAAAGATGTGACCATGAACACAGTTTGGCGCTTTGGCGTAAGTCGCTGACCGCCGGTGGAAAAATTTATGGAACCGCGATTGTGCCGTCACCCTGAGGCGCTCGGCGCGAAGCGTCGAGCCTCGAAGGGCGACGGCCGCGAGTTGTGATCCTTCGGGGGCCGCCGCCGGCGGCCGTCTCAGGATGACGCTGGGGCCAACACCTCGCTCGCCACCACTTCGCACATCGCGGTGACCGGTTGCGGCAATAATGCCGCGTTCGCCTCATAGCCGATCGCCCGCAATACGCCGCGCGCCGGACACATCGCCACGGCGAGACGCGTGTAGGGATTGAGCACCGGCTCACGCA
>JBQCCX010000316.1:0-3783 GCA_051961815.1 Xanthobacteraceae bacterium | reverse complement strand
GAGACCGGCATTTCGACTTTGGCGCGGTTGATGCCGAACTGCCTGATCCTCTCGGACGCGCTCAATCACAATTCCATGATCGAAGGCGTGCGCCAGGCGCATTGCGAGAAGCAGATCTTCCGTCACAACGACATGGCGCATCTCGAACAGTTGCTCGCGGTCGCCGATCCGCTCCGCCCGAAACTGATCGTCTTCGAAAGCCTCTATTCGATGGATGGCGATGTCGCGCCAGTGGCGCAGATCTGCGATCTCGCCGCGCGTTACGGGGCGATGACCTATGTCGACGAAGTGCACGCCGTGGGCATGTACGGCGCCCGCGGGGCCGGCATCGCCGAGCGCGACGGCGTCATGGATCGCATCGACGTTGTCGAAGGCACGCTGGCCAAGGCGTTCGGCTGTCTCGGCGGCTATATCGCCGC
The DNA here is from genome assembly GCA_051961815.1 of Xanthobacteraceae bacterium. Classification (GTDB taxonomy): domain Bacteria; phylum Pseudomonadota; class Alphaproteobacteria; order Rhizobiales; family Xanthobacteraceae; genus BOG-931. The sequence continues at coordinate 3,364 of JBQCCX010000316.1, read as the reverse complement.
CTCAAGCACGCTGATCGACGCGGTGCGCTCTTATGCGCCGGGATTTATCTTCACCACCGCGCTGCCTCCGTCGGTCTGTGCCGCGGCCACTGCCGCGATCCGGCATCTGAAAGCGTCGACTTGGGAACGCGAGCGCCATCAGGAACGTGCAGCGCGCACCAAAGCGGTGCTGGCCGCCGCCGCCCTGCCGGTGATGACGAGCCCGACGCACATCGTGCCGGTCTTTGTCGGCGATCCGGAGCGCTGCAAACAGGCGAGCGATCTGTTGCTGACCGAGCACGGCATTTACATCCAGCCGATCAATTATCCGACGGTGCCCAAGGGCAAGGAGCGGTTGCGGATCACGCCGAGCCCGTATCACGACGACGGCTTGATCGATGCGCTGGCCGAAGCCTTGGTTGACGTCTGGCAACGGCTCGGTTTGCCGTTCAAGGAACGCGCGCTCGCGGCGGAGTGAGTCTCCTCGTTCGCCTGCGACTCCAGCTCATTTCCATTCTTGCCTGCTATCCGCCGCGCCGCGAGCGCAATCGCCAGGGTGACGACCAGAAAGCGCGCCAGATGATGCGCGCCGACATAGACCGGATCGAGGTGAAGCGCGAGCGCCAGCACCATCATCGTGTCCTGGGCGCCCGGCGCGAAGGCAATAACGATATTGGCGATCGGAAACGAGAATAGCCGCGCCACGATCGCAACGAAGACGGTCGCCACCACCATCGACACCGCGAATGAGCCGAACGCCGCGCCGAGATGGCCGATGAGCATCCGTGCGCTGGTATTGGCGAAGCGCGAACCGACCAGCGCTCCCAGCGTGATCACCGAAGCGCCGCCGACCCACCACGGCAACGCCGCATGAATGAGCCCGGCGCCGTGCAGAACCGCCGAGCCGGCCAATGCGCCGAACAACAGCCCGCCGGGAAAGCGCAGGCGCAGGAAAATCAGCGCAAAGGTGATGGCGACCGCGAGCAGCAGCAGCATTTCGCCGAGAACGGAAAACCCGGCTGGTCCGCGCGGCAGTGGCACCGCCGGCACCACGAGCCCGAACAGCGCGAGCCCGTTTGGCAGACCAACAACGAGCAGGAGAACGCGTACGGTTTGCACGATGGCGACTGCGCGCAAATCGCCGCCGAGTTCGCTCGACAATGCGATCACTTGCGCCATCGAGCCGGGACTTGCGCCCATGAGTGCGGAGAGCGGATCCCAGCGGTGCACCACCCGCAGATAGGTCATGGTCGCGGCGATCATGCCGAGCGACGCCAGCATCAACAGCGCGATGCTCGCCGGCCAGGTGATCACCCCGCGCAGCGTTTCTGGCGTCACCACCGTGCCGAGCAAGGTGCCGACCACGACATAACAGATACGCGCAAGCGTCAGCGGGACGCGCATCGGCCGGCCCAGCAAGGCCGCGGTTGCTACCGCCACCACCGAGCCCGACACGAGCCCCGCCGGCAAACCGAGAAAGACGAATGCCAAGCCGCCGGCGAGCGCGACCGCCAGCGTCTCGGCGGTCTCGATCAGGATGCGGCGGAATGCGGGGTTCATCGGCGCCGGCCCAGCACGGGCCAAGTGCCGGCCCAGTTACCGGCCATGAATGCCGCCTGCATCGCGGCCCGTCAACGTGCCGCGCCGTGCCCGCCAGATAGACACTTCCGCCAAACTATGTGACGCTTACCGGGCACCTGCGGATCGACCCACAACGCTGGTGAGGGCGGGGTAACGTCATGTTGCAGGGTTGGGTCATCGTCGCCATCGCGCTCGCTTATATCGGGTTGTTGTTCCTGGTGGCGAGCTACGGTGATCGCCGGCGCATCACGCGCGCAAGTTCGGCGCGGCTGCTCATCTATCCGCTCTCGCTTGCGATCTATTGCACGTCATGGACGTTCTTCGGCTCGGTCGGGCTCGCGTCACGCGCGGGCTTTGACTTTCTCACGATCTATATCGGGCCGATGTTGATATTCGGTTTGGGCTTTCCGCTGCTCATTCGCATCGTGAGACTCGCTAAAAGCCAGAACATCACGTCGATCGCGGATTTTGTCGCGGCGCGCTACGGCAAAAGCCAGGCCGTGGCGGCAACCGTGGCGCTGATCGCGATCATCGGGATGATCCCTTACATCGCCTTGCAGCTCAAAGCGGTGTCGTCGTCGGTTTCGACTATCCTCACCGAAGCGGCCCCGGGTGCGATAGCGCAGCCGCCGTTCGGCGATCTCGCGCTGTTTGTCGCGCTGGCGATGGCCACCTTCGCCGTCCTGTTCGGCACGCGGCACATCGATGCCACCGAGCATCAGGACGGATTGATGCTGGCGATCGCAACCGAATCAGTGGTCAAGCTCGTTGCCTTTCTCACCGTCGGAATTTTCGTGACCTTCGAGATGTTCGGCGGACCGATCGCTTTGCTGGCCCAGGCGCTCGATCGGCCGAGCACCGCCGCGGTGCTAACGCGCGCACCGCAGGTGGCGTCGCTATGCGCGATGACGCTGTTGTCGCTGTTTGCGATCGTGCTGTTGCCGCGGCAATTTCACGTCACCGTGGTCGAGAACCACAGCGAAACGGAAATCCGCCGCGCCGCGTGGCTATTCCCGCTTTACCTCGTGCTCATCAATCTGTTCGTGTTGCCGATCGCGATGGCGGGACTTTTGACATTTTCCGCCGGCCGCGCCGACAGCGACATGTTCGTCGTCGCGCTGCCGCTTGCCGCGCATTCCGAATCGATAACCCTTATCGCCTTCGTCGGCGGGCTGTCGGCGGCGACCGCGATGGTGATCGTCGAAACCGTCGCGCTCGCCATCATGGTGTCGAACGATATCGCGATGCCGCTCGCCCTCAAGCGCCGCGCGCTCGGTAGGGAGCCGGCCGACGCAGGCGCGCAACTATTGACGACGCGGCGCATCGCCATTTTCGCGATTCTTTTCCTCGCCTACGCCTATTACCGCTCGGCGGGCGAGGCGCAGCTCGCTGCGATCGGCCTGTTGTCGTTTGCGGCGGTGGCGCAATTGGCGCCGGCGTTTTTCGGTGGATTGATCTGGCGGCGCGCGACCTCGCTCGGGGCGATTGCCGGCATGAGCGCCGGCATTCTGGTCTGGGCCTACACGCTTTTGCTGCCCAGCATTTCCGATGCCGGCATCGTGAGCGCCCGTATATTGACGGAAGGCCCATGGGGGATCGGCCTGTTACGGCCGGAGGCACTGTTTGGTCTCGACCTGCCGCCACTGGTGCACGGTGTGGTGCTGAGCCTTACCGCCAACCTCGCCTGCTATATCGGTTTTTCGCTGGCGCGGCCGCCGAGCTCAATCGAGCGCGTGCAGGGCGATTTGTTCGCGCCGCCGACGCTGACGCCGATGCTCGGACCGATGGCGCCGGGTTTTCGGCT
>JBQCCX010000315.1:0-3857 GCA_051961815.1 Xanthobacteraceae bacterium | reverse complement strand
CGCGGGTCCGTCTTGCGGTGGCTGAGGAGTTCCGCGCCGGCGAGGGTGGTGCGCGCCGGCACTGGCGCGCCGGCGGCATTCTGCTGCAGTTTTTACCCAACTCGCCGGAGCGCGCTCGCTGCGCCGATCTGGATCCCGGCGATGCGCCGGCAGGCACGGCGCCGCACGTGCTGCCCGAAGACGAGGCCTGGATCGAAGGCCGTTCGCTGGTCGCGACCGTTGGCGACATCGAGCTACTGGATCCCGATTTGTCGAGCGAGCGCTTGGCCTATCGCTTGTTTCACGAGCGAGGCGTTCGCGTATTCCGCGCGACCGCGGTCGCCGCGCAATGCTCGTGTTCACGCCATGGCGTCGAAAACATGCTGCGAAGTTTTTCGCCGCAAGATCGCGCCGATATGGTCGAGGACGGCCGCATCACTGTGACCTGCGAGTTTTGCAGCTCCACTTACGTCTTTGCACCGACCGAAATTGCCGCCGCGAGCACGTCGTCGGGGCAATAGCCCGATTGTCCTCATCGCGCGGCTCCTTCAATGTATTGATTATACATAGCTATTTCCGTTGGCGCTGACGTTCCGCGCTAAGTCCGGAACCAAACCGTGACACCGGAGCTTGATACCGCGGGGCGCAGCCGAGGCTGACCGCGGGGGCGGAAGCGGAGGCTGCCATGACCAAATTCCTGATCGGTGTCGCGACCGCGGCCCTATGGTTTGCACTCTCGCACGCAGCCAATGCCGAACGGATCTGCCGCCAGGTCTGCGATAACGGCACCTGTGTCTCGCGCTGCATGTCCCGGCCGGATTCAGGGGTGATTATTCACGAGCGCGAGCAGTCGCGGCACCGCGACCGCGGCTTTAACGTCGACACGCCGGCGGGCGACGTCGAGATCCGCCGCTAACATCGCTATCGAATGCAATAAAAATGCGGGCCGCGAACAGCGGCCCGTTTCAATTGATCGTGCGCTTGCCGTCGCCGCTATCGAGCGAGAAAGCAGGAATTTCGATGTCGAAAAGTTCGCCGCCGGCAGTCACCATGCCGTAGGTGCCGGTCATGAACCCCGATGGCGTTTGCAGCGGCACGCCGCTGGTATATTCGAACGTTTCCCCGGCTTTGAGCACCGGCTCCTCGCCGATCACCCCGGCGCCGCGGACTTCCTGGCGCCGTCCAGTGGCATCGGTGATGCGCCAGTGACGGGTCTTCAGCTGCACCGTCTCGCCGCCGTTATTGGTAATGGAGATCGTATAGGCCCAGAAGAAATAACTGTTCTCCGGCGAGGAGCGATCGGCGACGAAACGCGGCGTCACCACGACTTCGATATTGCGGGTCACGGCGCGATACATGCGAGCGCTACGGCAGTGTTGCGGCAGACACCGGTGTTCGCTACCACGCGCGACGCCAGCGCCGTTCACGCGAGTTCCAGTTTGCGGACCGCCTGCCGGTGCGGAAGTGAGCGGCACGGCAGGCGTGATTGCATAGCCGCGACAAGACGCTTTCTCAAGCGGTACTTGCTCACTACATTGGAAAATCAGCGGAGTTGCTAAGCCGGGCGTAGCGCTCGACCACGCCCGCAACGCGCCACCGCGCAACTATCGTGAAGGCCGCCGTGAAGCACCTGGTTTTGCCCAGATTTGCACTGACATCGGCGACGGCCGCCGCCCTGCCGGTGACGTCCGGCGGGCGCGATCTGCGGCTCGATCTGTTCCGCGGCGTCGCGCTGTGGCTCATTTTTCTCGATCATATCCCGCAGAATGTCGTGAACTGGTTCACGATTCGCAATTACGGTTTCAGCGACGCTACCGAAATCTTCATCTTCATTTCCGGCTATACGGCGGCCTTCGTTTACGGCCGCGCGATGCGCGAGCGCGGCTTTATTGTCGCTAGTGCACGGGTGCTGCGGCGCTCCTGGCAAATCTACGTCGCGCACATTTTTCTGTTTACGATCTTCATGGCGGAAATTGCCTATGTCGCTTCCACCTTTGAAAACCCGCTTTATGCCGAGGAAATGAACATCCTCGATTTCCTCAAGCAACCCGATGTCACGATTTTTCAGGCGCTGATTCTCAAGTTCAAGCCGGTCAACATGGATGTATTGCCGCTCTACATCATGTTGCTTTTGTTCTTTCCGCCGATGCTTTGGCTGTTGATTCAACAGCCGGCGCTGGCGCTGGCCGGCTCGGCGCTGGTCTATGTGCTGGCCTGGAATCTCGATTGGAATCTGCCCGCTTATCCAAATGGAGAGTGGTTCTTCAATCCGTTTGCCTGGCAATTGCTGTTTGTATTCGGCGCCTGGTGCGCGCTGGGCGGCGCGCAACGGCTGTCTGCGGCGCTGCAGTCGCGGGCCGTGCTGGCGGTCGCCATTGCGTATCTGGTCTTCGCGTTCTTCGTCACCTTGACCTGGTATGTCGAGCCGCTGCGGCGCTTCGTGCCGATCTGGCTGAGCGATTGGATGTATCCGATCGACAAGACCAATCTCGACGTGCTGCGCTTTGCGCATTTCCTCGCGCTCGCAGCCGTCACAGTCCACTTCGTTCCGCGCGACTGGCCGTGGCTCAAATCGCCCTTGCTGCAGCCGGCAATCCGTTGTGGGCAGCATTCGCTGGAAATCTTCTGCCTCGGCGTGTTCTTGGCCTTTGCCGGGCAGTTCATCATCAGCGAGTGGTCGGGCGGGCCCTTGATTCAGACGCTTATTAGCCTTTTCGGCATCTTGATCATGGTTGCCACAGCCAGTCTGATATCATGGTACAAACAGATAGAAGGGCGAAGCCCCGCCGGCCGCAGTAAACCGCCGGATGCTGACCTCGCGGGAGGCGAGGCATGAGATTGCTCACCGCGCTCATCGCAGCTCTTGCGCTTAATTGCTTGCCGGCCTGGGGCGCCGTGGCGGAGCCGCAGCCCGATGCCTGCGAGGTCCCGGCGTCGTTTCTGGAAAGCGAAATCGATCTGGGCCGGGTCACCACTGAACTCAAAGACAAGCATCGCCTCGACATCACGGTGTTGGGGACGGGATCCTCCTCGCTCGCCGGCCCCGACGGCGTGCACTTTGCCTATCCGGCGCGGCTTGAGGATGCGCTCAAGCAGCAATTGCCGGGCAACGAGATCAGGGTCACGGCGCATGTTCAGCCGAAACAGACCACGGCGAACATGCTCGGCAGTTTGGACAAAATTCTCGCCGAGGACCGGCCGAGCCTGGTGATCTGGCAAGCCGGTACCTCGGACGCCATCAACGGCGTCGAGACCGACGACTTCCGCACGAGCCTCGACGAGGGCGTCGAAAAAATCCAGGCCGCCGGCGCCGACGTCATTCTCATGAACATGCAATACAGCCCGCGCACTGCTGCGATGCTCGACGTTTCGGCTTACGCCGATGTGATGCGACGCGTCGCCCAGCAGCGGAACGCGTTATTGTTTGATAGGTTAGCGATCATGCAACATTGGAATGACATCGGCACTTTCGACCTCTATGCCGCGACCAAGAAGTATGATATGGCGCGACAAGTTCATGAGTGCATTGGCCGGGCCTTGGCTTCACAGATCATTAATGCCGCACATCTTGACGCCGTAAGAATGCAAACGACGCGTTAATGTCCTTCAACGAGCAAACGAAATTCGTCTCTGGGGCGCAGGTCGCGGCCGCCGCTGCCGTGGTGGCGTTTTTTGCACTGCACAGCGGCAGCGCCAGCGCGCAAACCGCGGCGCCGGCCGCCGCGCCTAGCCACTCGGCGGCGTCGTCGGCGAAATGCGCGGCGCCCGGCCAATTGACCCGTTTCGAGCGGCCGCTCGTCCATACGATGCGGCGTCTCGCCAACGGCGAGCCGCTGACCATCGTCGCGATCGGCTCATCGTCGACGGCGGGCGCCGGC
>JBQCCX010000314.1:0-12225 GCA_051961815.1 Xanthobacteraceae bacterium | reverse complement strand
CTGATCGACATCGACCACCATCAATGCCGCTGGCCGATCGGCGATCCGGCGACGACGAATTTTATGTTCTGCGGCAATGACGCGATCAGGGGCTTTGCCTATTGCGTCGGCCATGCGCGGATGGCCTACCGGCCGGCGGCGCGGCGTTGATCCTCCCTCTCGCTGTTGGGGAGAGGGTCAGGGTGAGGGGGTACTGAACTCAAAGTTCAAACACCCGATCTCCCTCACCCGCTCGCTTTGCTCACGACCTCTCCCCATCGGGGAGAGGTAACAGGTCACTTACTCCCCTTTTTTGCGACACGAATCGGCGTTGCTGCTATCGTTCAGCAGCAAGAAATTGCGTCGAGGGGAACGCCGTGACCCGCACCAACGTGCTTTATCTTGTGATCGGCGCGCTGGCCGTCGCCGTCGGCGTGCTGAGCTATCAATTGTATCGCGATCGCCATCAGCCCGAGGGCGTGCACATCGAGCTCGGGCCGGGCGGCCTCTCGATCCAGGGTAGCGGCAAATAAAACCGAGCCGCGGAGAGCCGCGCGTGCGGATCGCGCGCCACTAAAATCTAGTCGTCGTCTTGAAAACCGCGGCGGAAAAAGCCGCCGCCCCAGAACGGCTCGGGCCGTGACCGGCTCTCGAAGGCCTGGCTGCGGTCGCTTTCGTCCGGCTGTTCGCGAACGATGCCGTGCGACCTGCCGCGAGAGCGTGTGTCGCGCCCATATTGCCGCTGCTCGGAACGCGACGGGTCGCTGCGCGCCGCGGCGTCGTCCTGATCGTTCTTCTGGTCGCCGTAAGACCGTCCGCGCGCATTGCCGTACGATCCGCGCGCATCGCCGTAGGAGCTATTGCGGTCTCTGCGATTGCCATAGGAATCGTACAGGCGATCGTAACCGCGCGCATCCTGCCGGCGCGATGACAAGGTCGCTGCCGTGGCATCGTCGCCGCCACCGTTACCGTTATTGCCGACGACGCTGTGGCGCCGGCTGCGGCGATCGTGCCGCGAGAGTCTGGCGCGTTCCTGGTCGTCGGCATTGGCGGCGCGCTCATTGTTGTTGTCTTTGCGATCCGCTTCTTTGTTTTTGGTGGCCGCGTCCGCGCTGCTCGGCGCGGCAGCCGGCGCTGTTGCGGTCGGCTGCTGCGTAGCCGGCGGATTGCTGCCGGTCGCCGCATTTTGATGCGCGCGCGACAAGGCATCGGGCCAGCGCGCCTGCTGCTGGGCGGCGGGCAATTTTTGCGTCTGAACGGGTTTTTGGACCGGGGTTTGGGTTTGGATTTGCGGCTGACTGGCCGTTTGATTCTGCGGCTGCGCCGGGGCTGCAGTTGACGCCTGCCCTGCAGTGGCGGTTTGCGGCTGCAAGTGTGAGGCGGGACCCATCGGTTGCGCCGTCAGCAGCTGCGACGAAACCGGTGTTTGCGATTGCGGCTGAGCGGAGCTGCTTTGCTGCTGAGGCTGCTGAGGCTGCTGCGGCTGCGCCGGCGGCGGCGCCGACATTCCGGCCGATGGATCCGGGATCGCGCCGCCGACGATTCGGACCGGCTTGTCCGGCTGCGGATTGACGGCAATCGCTGCATTGTCGGCGCGCGCATCCGGACGCGACCGCGGAGCCGAATCCCAAGTTAAAGCGCTGTCGATCGCGAACATGGCGAACCCGCCGATCATGCCGCCAAGGAGCGCGGCGCCGGCGATCAATGGCACAGCCCGCGCTGCACGAAGGAACCAGCTGAGATCGGAATGGCCGCTGCGCATCGTGAGCTCCTTGGCGACGTCCTGACGCGAATTTTCCCGGTTCCCGTGCCAGCTTGGTCGCAAGTGGATGCCAACGCGCGAATTCGGGCCACCGTTCCTCTCTTGGTCCTTTGTTGGTCGTCTCTTGGCGTTCCATTTTGCAGCGCGAAAAATTCCGAATGTTCCCCGAGTCGATTTGGCGGCATGGCTGCGTCGCGGAACGCGCGTGTCGCTGGAGAGTTTTCTTTCCGACTCGTTGTAGGGAGGTCGCGTAAGAAATTTATCGTTGAGCGGAACCAAATTTATCGTGGAGCGGAACCGATGACCCCGCACGATCAAGAGCTTTTGGACAAACAGTTACGTGGAATCGACAATCGCGCGCCCGAGGGCGTTTTGATGCTCGCGCTCGCAAGCGTATTTTTTGCGGGCATGGCAGCCGGCGGGTTCCTGTTCGCCTATACCGATGAGCCGCCGCTGCGCCTGGCGGCAAATGACATCCCCGCCCACACATCCCAGACCGGTCCGCCGATCGCGCGCTAAAAAGCTCCCGCCGCCGATTACTCTTCCGGTTCGGTCGTGAAGAACAGCGGATAGCCCTTGCTCTTGCCGAGCTCGGTGGCTTCTTTGGCCTTGGTCTCGGCGACGTCGCGGGTATAGACCGCGATCACGCAGACGCCGCGCTGATGTGCCGTCATCATCACGCGATAGGCCTGATCGCCGCTCATGCGGAACACGGCCTTGAGCACCAGGACGACGAATTCACGCGGCGTGTAATCGTCATTGAGCAGAATAACTTTGTAGAGCGGCGGCCGCTGCGTTTTGGTTTTTGTCTTGGTGCGCGGCGCAATGATGGTTTTGCTCATGGCCGGCCTTCGCAGACATCATTTCGGGCAGTCGCCCAAGCCCTGCAAATATAATCGCGTCCGGCCAGTCATCCAATCCGCTGATCTGTAATCGGGAACCGGGCACCGCGTGTGGCGTTGGTGACCGCTTCCGTGCAACGTCCTGAACTCATCCTGCAAGAATTTTCGCGAGGCATGCCGAGCACATTGTCTGGGTGATCGTCGTCGGTTTTGTCGCCGGCATCGTCGCGCGCTTGCTGGCGCCCGGGCCAAACAATCCGGCCGGCTTCATTCTGACCACGCTGCTTGGGATCGCCGGCGCCTTCATCGCCACTTTCATCGGCCTGGCAGTCGGCTGGTACCGGCCCGATCAGGGCGCCGGGCTGATCGGCGCCATCGTCGGTGCGCTGGTCGTTTTGTTCATCTGGCACCGACTGGTTTCGACGCGGACTATCCCAGATGCCGGCGGCCGACGCTGGCTTTAGGCTGCATCGCTGATCGCCGCGGCGACTTGCGTTCGACGATTACGGCGCGAGCCATGCCACCGCGACCCGGAATAGTCACAAGACCCTCGGGGCGGCGCATTTTCAGAATCGCCCGCCGCGCCTCCTCGGCCGGAACGGACATCAGTGCGGTGACAATCTCGATTTGGCCGTCGAGGTCCTCGGTAAGACCTTGCGCGGCCAAAACCGCATCATCGAGTGTCGGCAGATCGCGTCGCACCCGACGCAAGCCGTCCTTCGTTTCCCATACGTCGCTCATGTCGCACCTTGCGCGCCATGGGCCGTGCCATGTCGCTCATCATGTCGCCCATTGCCGTGGATTATCAGCTATTTGCCGCACTGCAGCAAGTATTTTGTGCGGCGCACTCACGGGATTATTAACTCCGCGAGGGGCACATGGTTCAGGCGCGAATCCGATTCACCTGAAGATCCGAAAAAGTGGGTGCTCGGTTTCCCAAAGATCATGCGCAAACGACAAGCCAAAACGAGAGCCAAAAATCTCGTTTTAGCGGCCGGCCATTTCGCTAAACAGCACGCCGCCTTTGGCTTTGGACGTGCGAGGGGTCTCGACCAACGAGACCGTGACTTGATCAGCGGTCGTGCCGGCGTTTTTCACTACGGCCTGGGTGATGTCCTTCACCAGCCCGCGCTTCTGCTCGAGTGAGCGGCCCTCAAGCAGATAGACGACTACTTCCGGCATGCTTCGCCTCCATTGTTGCCGGCCCGCCGCACCGCCGTCGTTAGTTGTGAACGGGCGCGAGACGGTCTTGCCTGAAATTCTGGTGCGTAATATCGGAAAGTTCCCGGGATGGCACAACAGGGGAGCTTCAGTATGAGACGTTCGGTTTTTGCAATTGGTGTATTGGCGCTTGGCTTTGCCGCTTCGACGCCGGCGCGCGCTGATTTCTCCGTGGTCCGCTTCGAGCTCGGCTTCTGCCGCATCTGGTGGAATAACGGCATCAATCCGATCGGCGCCGGCTGGACTCGCGTCGCGACCGCGCCGGACTTCACCGGCGCCTGGGCCGCGCAGGACGCCGCGGTGAAAAAGGGCAAGTGCAAGTAAGTGCAAGTTCTCTCGCTTTACTTACTTCCGTTTTGAAGCTCGTCGCTGCCCGCCGAAAAGCGTGCAGCGACGATTGATTTTGAGCGCGGCTTCCGTTTGCGCGTAACGGCGCGACCGGGGCCGCGCGCCGTCCGAATCATCAGTGCGTATTGAGAGCGCCGTGCTATTGCGGGTAATAGGACCGGCCGCCATGCGAAGCGAACACGCGGCGGAGAACCGAGCCTATTCCGGCAAACGGCGCGGGCTTGGAAGACGCGTGGCGCTTGGTTTTCTTCGGTGGCGCTGCAGGCTCCGGCGCAATGATCGAAGCGCTATCCGGAGCGGCGGCGGGCGCGCCCTCGACAAGCTTCCGCGGCTCTTCCGGCAGTGCAGTCGCGGTCGCCGATGCTGTGACGGGTGCTCCGGTCACTGCTGCTCCGGTCACTGGGGCTCCAGTCACTGGCGCTCCGGTCACTGGCGCTGCAACAGTAGCCGCCGCTGGAGCATTCACCGTACCGACATCCGCACTCGAAGTGACCGCCGCGGGCGCGATTGCTGTCGTGGGTGAGGTCGTGTTCGGTAACGCGGCGTTTGGCGACGCATTTGCGGAGGCCGAAGCTGCGGTTGCAGGCGTCGCTGACGCGGGTGCCGGGTTAGCCGCCATCGCCGGTACGGCCGCCTGACTTTGCGGTGTCGTGCGCGATGATGTGCGCGCTGAGTTATTCGGCTTCTCGCTCGGTGCCGCGGTCGCGACAGAAGGTGGTGAAGAAGGTTTCGCCGCTGTCACCGCCGGCGCCGCTGTCACCGCCAGCGTTTCTGTCGGTGCCGGGGCAACTGCAGGAATCGATGGCACGGCCGCGGTGCGGACCCTGGTGACGATCGCGCGCCCGGCAGTGGGTGTTTTTTCCGGTTCGCCCGAGCGATCCAGCAACGAGAGCACAACGCCGGCGCCGGCGGTGGCGCCAATCGCGGTCGCGACCAGAACCACGCGCGCAGTGCGCGCAAAGCTCGGCGCTGGAGCCAAGTACCCCCATTCCGGACTGAAATTCCCGGACGAACGCATTAGAACTCCTCAAGCCTCGGGCGTGTGGCCCTGGCGCAATCTTGCATCTTTACCAGCAGGCCCCTGCCCAGCCGTGCAAGTTTGCACAAAATAACCGGGCCAAGGGGCTGGTTCCACGTCCGATTCTGGTTTGCTTAACGGGGCGCGCCATAATCGGCAAGCCGCAGGCCGCAGGAACGCGGTAAAACCGTCATAAAAACTGGGAATTGTTGCCAAATGGCACCATTGGCCCCCCAATGGAGGCCAATCGCCCGAATCTCCCAATAACCTACGAATCCGAGCTGAACGGCCGCGGGCTCGGCGCCGAACCGCCGATGCGCTCGCCGACCGAAGCGAACATGTCGCCGAGTGCGGCAACTGCCTGTTTGGTCGCGGCGACGACGTGGTCCTTCAGATCGAGCGTCTTGGCGAGGAGCGAATCGGGATCGCGCGCAAACCGTTCGGCCGGTGCAGTGCTCTGCGGCGAATTGAGCTCGGCTTGGGCCATCACTGTCTCAGTGGACACGACAGAGTTCGGCGCGGCCGCGGGCTTGGCGCGCGGCAGCACGACTTTGGCCGATACCGCCGACGCCAAGCGGCGTGCAGGTGTTGCGGCAGCCCTGATCTCCGCCGCGTTTTGTTCGGCGAGCGCATTCTCGCGCGCTTCGTTTTGCGCGGCTTTGGCCTCGGCTAATGCCTGCGCGGTCTCCGCATCCTGCGCCGCGAGCCGGCTCTTTTCTGCCGCGACCTGAGATTTGAGGTAGCCGAAGATCGCCTCGTGCTCATCGCGCACGAGCGCCAGGACTTCCGCGGAGGCGGGACTTGCCTGCGCGGCCGGCGCCGGGGGCGCCGTACGGCCGGCTTGATATTGGATGAACAGGAACCCGCCGATCACGCTGGCGAGCGCCGCAGGCAAGATGTCGAGGACGAACTTACCGGCAAACCGCGCCAGGAGTGGAAATGCCAGACCTGCCGCACAATTGCGCGGCACGGGATCCCGCCAATTGCCAACGATCTGCATCGCCGCTCCCCCTCGCCAGATTTTTTCAAACGCCTGATTGAATTTCAAACATTCGTTCTGGGCGGCGCGAGGCCGAGAAAAAGGAATTTTTGCGGCATTTCACAGCCACCTCGCGCAGATCAATTGGTGCGAAACGGCCGCAATCCCGAGACCACCCAGTGACTGATCGTGGCGGACAGCCATTCCACGGCCCCTTCGTCAAGCACGAGGCCAACGGGCGGCTGCGCCAATTGTTCGCGATTGCGGACGAACACGCTGCACTGACCCAGCAACCAGACCGCCGCGACTGTGACGGTACGTTGATCGGCCTCCGGCATGAAGCGGCGCACCAGATCGGCGGCCAAACCAACAAAAGGAGCGGCCTCTTCGGCGACAAGATCCCGGAAGACCGTGGTCGGCTGCACAGTCTCCCAATTGAAAATGCGCATATGCCGGCTGTATTCATCGCGGCCGAGCAACGGCTGCAATTGCCGGCGTACGAATTGCGACAGCGCCTCTTCGCGCGACATCGATCTGAGCTCTTCGGCGTGCTCAAGCTGATGCTCGGTCAAAGCGCGGAATGCCACCCGGAGTACTTCGCGATAGAGACCGTCTTTGCCGTCGAAATGGTAGTTGATCGCCGCCTGGTTCACTTTGGCTTTGGCGACGATGGCCCGGATGCTGGTGCCATCGTAGCCGCTCTCGGCGAACAGCCGCTCCGCCGCCCTCATGATGCGCTCGCGTGTAACCTCGGATGGTCGCGTCATTTGGCCTTACCGTCGCCACTTTTCAAACCGTCGTTTGAATTCCTGATATGCGTTTGCCGCGCGGAATGCAATCGGTTCTTTGACATGCATGCAAATCTTGCCCAGCGGCGGCTAGGCGGCCTCGCCGGGCCATATTAGGGTCGCCGCGCGCTTGAAGCCGTCCTCGCGCAATCGGTTAATTCGGGAGAATAAGCCTATGAATAAGCACCACTTGCCGTCTGATATTGTCGGACTTGCCAAAACCATGCCGCCGCTGTCGCGCCGCGGCTTCATGTCAAGTTCCGCGGCGGCGGCCGCGGGCTACACGCTCGCCGCCGGGCCGGTGCGCGCCGACGTCATCCATACCGACACCAAGGGTCTTGAGGCCGGCGATGCCACAGTCGCCGTCAGCGGCGGCAGCATGCCGGTCTATTACGCGCGGCCGTCCGGCGCGCAGCATCCCCCAATCGTTCTCGTCTGCCAGGAAATTTTTGGCATCCACGAATGGATCAGCGACGTGACGAGGCGCCTCGCTCATGCAGGCGCGTTTGCGGTCGCTCCTGATTATTATTTCCGGCTCGGCGACATCGCCAAGATCAGTAGCACTCAGGAATTGCTGCCGAAGGTCAACAGCAAAACGGATGCTGAATTGTTCGCCGATCTCGACGCAACTTTTGCCTGGGCGAAATCGCAAGGCGGCGATGTCAATCGGCTCGGCATTATCGGTTTCTGCCGAGGCGGCCGCAATGTCTGGCACTACTCCGCGCATAATCCCAATCTCAAAGCCGGCGTCGCGTTCTATGGCCCGCTCACCGACAAAAGCGATACAGCGCCGAAAAACTCGATCGAACTCGCGCCAGAGATAAAGGAGCCGGTGCTCGGGCTTTATGGCGAAGCCGACGGCGGTATCTCGGTGGATCAGGTCCACCAAATGGAGGCGGCGTTGAAGGCCAACGGCAAGACCGCCGAATTCTACATTTACCCGGGCGCGCCGCACGGTTTCGTGGCCGATTATCGGGCGAGCTACCGCAAAGAAGCCGCTGACGACGCCTGGAACAGAATGGTCGGCTGGTTCAAAAAATACAAAGTGTTGAGCTGATCCTCCGACAAGCATTACCGGCGCGGCGCACGACCGCGCGCCGTGCCGTCACCCGAAGCTGCTCAAGCGGAGAACGCAAATGGCCCGCATCGAACAAATCGAACGAGAAAAACTCGGCGCACGACAACAAGCGCTCTACGACGACATCATGCGCACGCGGCCGCGCGGCAAGCTCAGCGGTCCGTTTTCAGTGTGGATTCACCGCCCGGACATTGCCGAGCCCGCCAATGGACTGGCCAACTGTTTTCGCGTCAGCCCCAAGCTCGACAAAAGGTTGGTCGAACTGATCGTGCTGTTGGTGTGCCGCGACGCGACCGCTCAATATGCCTGGTCGGCGCATTTCAATCTCGCGCGGGAAGCCGGCTTGAGCGGGGAGACCATCGAGGCCATTCGCGCCCGCCGCCGGCCGGAATTCGGCCGCGATGACGAGCGAATCGTCTATGACCTCGTAACCGAACTGCTGGCCAGCAAAAAAGTCAGCACGGCGACCTACGGACGCGCCGAAGCCGCGCTGGGCCGCGACGGGATTATCGAGGCCGTGACCTGTGCCGGCTTCTACGGAATGATCGGACTGGTGCTCAACACGTTCGAGGTCCCGCCGCAGCCCGGCGGCGACGTCTTGACTTAATCGCCTCCAAGTAGAGCAGCCTGCCGCCTGCGCTGCGGCGCGGGCGTCGTGTTTTGCGCCTGCCGCAAAATCGCAGTGCCGCGCTCGGTGAGCTTGACCGCACGCCCGCCCTCGCCCTCGAGCCGCACCAGATCGGCGATCACCGCATCTTCCCAGACCGAAAGACGGGGGCAGCTGGTGCGCCAAGCCTCCATGGTTTCCGCATAGTTGCGCGGCCGGTCAGCCACCCAGGACAGAAATTGGATCATGATCAGGCTTGGAGAATCGGCCATCGCGGTTTTGCTCCTTCCAGTAATATAGACCGAAACAGCAGTTGATGCAGCCTCTCCTGTCCGCTCGTGCTAGACTTCTCGTTCCCGGGCAAGACGATTCCGGCGATTCAGATTGGGATTTGCATGTACATCCTTATTCGAGCGCTCATCACCTTCGTCGTCGTTCTGCTGGTGCTTTATCTTGTCAACATGCTGCCGATGGACGGTCGCACCAAGCAGATCGTGCGCGTCATTGTGATCATCATTGGCGTGCTGTCATTGCTCAGCTATCTCGTCAATTTCTGAACCTGGCTTTCAACCGTGCGCCGCATCGAAGGTTATGTGATCGTTTCCGCCGATGGCATGATCGCAGATGGCAAGCGGCAAATGCCACCCTCGATCCGCAACGACGCCGATCAGCGGTTTTTCCAGGACGCGCTCGACCATGCCGCGGTCGTCGTCCACGGCCGCCATTCCCACGAAGGCGGCCCCCGGTCCGCCCGCCGCAAGCGTCTCATTCTGACCCGCCAGGTCGCCGCGCTCGCGCCCGATTCCACGCATCCACATGCTTTGCTGTGGAACCCCGCCGGCGCCAGCCTTGATGCGGCACTTGAGCGGCTCGGAGTCGGCGACGGCGTCATCGCCATCATCGGCGGCACTGACGTGTTCAGTCTTTTTCTACCGCAGTACGACGCTTTTCATCTCTCGCGCGCGCCGGATGCCACGATTCCGGACGGGTTGCCGGTATTCAGCGAAATCGGCCCAGACGCCACGCCGGAAGATGTGCTGGCGCGCCATGGCCTCAAACCGGGTCCCAGCCGCATGCTCGATGCAGCCGCCGGAGTTTCCGTCGCCACTTGGGAACGCCAAGGCTGAGGTCGCGATCGTCTACAATCGCGACGGGCTGACGAGCACCCGCGAAAAGTTTACATCGGTGGCAAATGGTCCCGTTCCGCCGGCGTTCCGCATCCCTCACCGACGCGCTCGATTATGAAGTTGCCCAAGAGCAGGCCGCCGCGCTCGGGCGCGCCGGCCGCGCACTCGAGGCTGCGCTCGCGGCTTTAAGCGCGCATGATCGCGAGGGGCGAACCGCCGACCAAACGCGGCGAATGCTGGTTGCGGACGCCGCCGACGCATTGTGGCACTTCATTATCCAACGCGAATGCTGCGGGTTGCGCGACTCGCGCCCGGTGATGCGCGATTATCAGGTGCCGCAAGAGGTGCAAAATCGGATGGGTATTTCTCGGGTTGGGGATCCTCGCCCTCGCTGATGGCCGCCCATCCATTGCAGGTTCGGGGCGTTAAGCACTTGGTAACCTCGTTTGCGGCTCGCTCGGTCGAAGCGGCAAGATTTTGTTCACCCTTTGCAATGCATTGTCGCTGATACTTCAATGCGGTAGCCGCGCGTTCGGTGATCATGCGTACCTCTTCGCTTGCCGAGGAATTGGAGGCCGTCGCCGCCTCCGGCAACGTTGCCCGGCGAAGCGACATTCTCAGCCGCATCACCGACCTGTTTGTCCATGATGCCGCACGCTATTCGCCGGATCAAATACGCCTGTTTGGCGATGTCATGGCCCGCCTGACGCGCGGAATGGGAGCGGCGGCGCGCGCCCGCCTGGCCGAGCGGTTAGCGCCGATCGGCACTGCGCCCGCCGATGTTATCGCGATGCTTGCGTCGGATGCGGACGCCACCATAGCAGGTCCGGTGCTGCTTCAATCGGAACAGCTTACCGAGAGCGATCTTTTGTTGATCGCCGGCAGCAAGGGCCAACGGCATTTGTTCGCCTTGGCGGCGAGAAAGCCGCTCAGCCAAGCAGTCACCGATATGCTGATCGCGCGCGGCGATCAGAGCGTGCTTGGTGCCCTGATCCGAAACCGTGCTGCGCGTTTTTCTGGTGCTGGTTGGCGCCGCCTGCACGAGCGCACACGAGTGGATAAGGCGCTTACGGCCGAACTCGCGCAGCGATCCGAGGCGGATGCCGACGAGCATTCCCGAACTGGCGGCGAGGCTGAAATCTACCGTCATGCCCGCGACGGCAAACTTGTCGAGACCGCTGCGGCTTTGGCGGCGCTGGCAGGCATGCCTGGTGACGCAGTCGAGCGGGCGTTACTCAACCCGCGCGCCGACGTCGTGCTGGTGATTGCGAAAGCCGCCGGACTGTCGTCCATCACCACAGAAGCGTTGGTGCACTTGTGTGCCGCCGATCGCGGAATGTCTGGTGACGACGTCGCGCAAGCCCTGACCAAGTTCAATCGGCTGCCGCGTGACAGCGCGCGCCGCGTGCTGAACTTCTTCCGTATCAGGCTGGAGAAAGGCTCCGCGATGCGGCCGGAGCTGCGCCTCGAGCCTTAGGCGGCGGCCACCAGCAGCGACCACCCGCCCTCGCGCTCAGTTAGCAATAGCCGGGCTGCACCTGCAGCCAGCTGCCGTTGGGATACCGGTAATAGCAGCCGCCGCGCCACCAGTAATACCCGGTCCGCCGCCGCTGCGCTTCGGAGGCGATCACCGCGCCGGTTGTAGCGCCGATCAGTCCGCCGGCGATGGCGCCGCCCGCACCGTGACCGACTGCGCCGCCGACAATCGCGCCGAGCGCGCCGCCAACAATCGCTCCGCCAACCGGATCCTGTGCGGCCGCCTGCTGCGGCGGCATGATTGCCACCGTGCTCAACAGCATCGCGGCTCCCAGCATTCGCTTCATGGTCCCTCTCCCTCGTCGTTCGACTTCATTGAGCTCAGATCGAGTCCTCGTCATCGAGGTCTAAATCCGCGCGGATCATAGAACCTCTCGAGGCCGAAGTTCGACCAGAATATCGCCGAAATGGGGGCGGCAGAAGTCGCAGACGCCAATCGGCTGCGTACTGTACGGCGGCCATCTCACGCACGTCGTCATCGCCGGCGCGGCTGCAAATGAGATCGCTTCACGTCCCGATGCAACAATCGTGATGACAAAGCGTTAAAGCTTTCGTTGCAGAATCTTCTTGACTCCCCGCTTATTGCATTTATGTGGGGATTCAGCCGCTGTTGGTCGGTTCGCGTTGGACTGATCGAGCGGCTTTCGCTTGCCGCGGCGCCGACCTACCGGCATCTCGGGTTGTTGTCCCTGATTGGGGAGGACGGCATGAGCCAGAACGCCCTGTTGCGGTCAGTGAAAGGCTTGGGCGTTCCAAGTACCGCTCGCAAGGAAGACCGCAAGACGCGATTGAAAGTGGCGGCTTCGGCGGCGGCGGAGAGCTTTCCGTGCAAGGATCATTTTGCCGTTCGCAACGGCATTCGCTGCGCCGGCGTGCATCTGATTGTTGATCTGCACGGCGCCAAGCGGCTCAATGATATCGATCATATCGAAGCGACGCT
>JBQCCX010000313.1:0-12912 GCA_051961815.1 Xanthobacteraceae bacterium | reverse complement strand
CATCGCGGGTCACCAGCCAGGGCCCCAGCGGGCCGGTGCCGGGAAAATTCTTGCCCGAAGTCACCGAGAACTTCTGATAATCGCGGACGCTGCCGTCGACAAAGCAGGTATAGCCGGCAACGTGCTCAAGCGCGCGCTCGGTCGCGATATGCCGGCCGCCCTTGCCGATCACCACCGCAAGCTCGCCCTCGAAATCGAAATTGTCCGACACTTTTGGCCGCACCAGTTCGTCGCCATGCCCGATCAGCGTATCGGCAAAGCGAATGAACATGCTCGGCTGCTTCGGCAGTTCGCGCGACATCTCCGCCGCGTGCGAACGATAATTGATGCCGGCGCAGAGAATCTTGTGCGGCTGCGGGATCACCGGCAGAAATTTTATTTGATCGAGCTTGCGATCGGGCGCGGCGCGTTGCGCGACGGCGCGCATCGCATCCATCGCGCCGGCCGCCAGCGCGGCGCGAAGAGTAGGCTGCCCGATTTTGTCGTTCAACGTCACCACGCCGTCATCGCGCAGTGCGCCGAACCATTCCTTGCCGTCGGCGGTGAAGCTCAAAAGTTTCATGCGCTACTTCCTTTCCTTCGGCCGGTTCTTGCGGCAAATAATCCTTCGCACCGCATACAATGTTTGTGTCACACTCAACGCTTAGTCCCGGAAGGCGGCCCGCTGACCGCTTTCGGGAAGCAGAGAGAGGGATAGGGCAGGGGACGGAAGTATGGACATCAAGGTCGGTCGAAAGGCAATCGCCGAGGCGACGGAGAAGCTGAAAAACTGGGGTCGTTGGGGCAAAGACGACCAGATCGGTACGCTTAATCATGTAACCCCGCAGGATATCGTCAAGGCGGCGAGCCTGATCCGCACCGGCAAGGTGTTCGCGCTCGGCATTCCGCTCGACGTCCATGGCCCGCAAACCGGGTTGTTCGGCGGCCGGTTCAATCCGATCCATCAGATGCTCGCCACCGGAACCGATGCCATCGCCGAGCGGCAGGACTGGAACAAGATCCGCTATGCCGACGATACTTTGATGCTGTGCGTGCAGGGCGCCACGCACTGGGATGCGCTCGGCCACATCTTTTACGAGGACAAGGCGTATAACGGCTATGACGCCAAGCTGATCGACGCCAAGGGCCTCAACGTGCTCGGCATCGAGCATTCCAAAAGCAAAATGGTCGGCCGCGGCGTGCTTCTCGACATTGCCCGTTATCGCGGCGTCAAGTGGATGGCCGACGGCGAGAGCATTTCCAACGACGAACTCGACAAATGCGCCAAGGATCAGAACGTCTCGATCGGCCGCGGCGATTTCGTCATCGTCCGCACCGGCCAGATGGAGCGTTGTCTGGCCGAAAAGAACTGGGGCGGCTATGCCGGCGGCGATGCACCCGGCGTCAAGTTCGAGAATTGCTATTGGTGCCAGGAAAAAGAAATTGCCGCGATCTGCACCGATACCTGGGGTGTCGAGGTGCGTCCCAACGAGACCAAGGAAGCCAACCAGCCGTGGCACTGGGTGGTGATTCCGGCGATGGGCCTTTGCATGGGCGAAATTTTCTATCTCAAGGAGCTTGCCGACGATTGCGCCGAAGACGGCGTTTATGAATTTTTCTTTTGCGGGCCGCCATTGATCATTACCGGCGGCACTGGCTCGCCGATCAATCCGCAGGCGATTAAATGAAATCACCCTGTCTCTGAAAGTGGGGCGGGCAAGAAAAACGGGAGAGTGACAATGGCCCGGCATCTCAAGCGCGGCATGGACGCAACCGCGATCAAGGCGGCTGACGCCAAGGTCCGCGAAACCGTCGAGCAGATCCTCGCCGATGTCGATGCGCGCAAGGATGTCGCGGTCCGCGAACTGTCGCGCAAGTTCGACAACTGGTCGCCGCCGTCATTCAAGCTTACGCCGGCGGAGATCGAGCGGGCGATCGCGCAATTGCGCAAGCGCGATCTCGACGACATCAAATTCGCCCAGGCCCAGGTGCGCAATTTCGCGCAGAAGCAGAAAGACACGCTGCGCGATCTCGAGGTTGAAACGCTGCCCGGCGTGGTGCTCGGCCACCGCCACATCCCGGTCAATTCGATCGGTTGCTACGTGCCCGGCGGTCGCTATCCGATGGTGGCGTCGGCGCACATGTCGATCGTCACCGCGCGCGTTGCCGGGGTAAAGCACATCATCGCCTGCGCGCCGCCGTTCCAGGGTGGTCCGCACCCCGCCATTGTCGCGGCGATGCATTTCGGCGGCGCCGACGAAATTTTCGTGCTCGGCGGGGTGCAGGCGGTCGCCGCCATGGCGCTCGGCACCGAGAGCATTGCCGGCGTCGACATGATCGTCGGGCCGGGCAATGCCTATGTGGCGGAAGCCAAGCGGCAATTGTTCGGCCGGGTCGGCATCGATCTCCTTGCCGGGCCGACTGAGACGCTGATCATCGCCGACGACACTGTCGATGGGGAAATCTGCGCGACCGATTTGCTCGGCCAGGCCGAGCACGGTCCGACGTCGCCGGCGGTGCTGATCACCAATTCGGAAAAGCTCGCGCACGAAACGATGAAACAGATCGAGCGGCTGCTTTCGATCTTGCCCACCGCCGAGACCGCCGGCAAAGCCTGGGTGGATTACGGCGAGGTCATTGTTTGCGAGGACGAGGCGGAAATGGTGCGCGAGGCCGATCGTGTGGCGTCGGAGCACGTGCAAGTGATGACGCGCGATCCCGATTACTTTCTCAACAACATGAAAAATTACGGCTCGCTGTTCCTCGGCGCGCGCACCAATGTTGCTTACGGCGATAAAGTGATCGGCACCAATCATACGCTGCCGACCAAGAAAGCCGCCCGCTATACCGGCGGATTGTGGGTCGGAAAATTTTTGAAGACCTGCACCTATCAGAAGGTGCTCACTGACCAGGCGAGTGCGACGATCGGCGAATATTGCTCGCGGCTGTGCATGCTGGAAGGCTTTGTCGCCCATGCCGAGCAGGCCAATGTCCGCATCCGCCGCTACGGCGGCCGCAACGTGCCTTATGGCCAGGCGGCGGAGTGATCATGTCACGGCCCGCGGGTACAAGGTTGCTCCCTCCCCCCTTGTGGGGGAGGGCTGGGGAGGGGGGTTCCGTTAAGTCCCACGCAGCACCCCCCTCCCGGCGCCTGCGGCGCCGGCCTCCCCCACAAGGGGGGAGGCAACATTGAGCAAGCCAAGCGGCAGCGTGACCTCGATCGATCTCGCCGCGACCCCATCTTTCCGGCTTGATGGCAAGCGCGCGCTGGTCACCGGCGGTGGACGCGGCATCGGGCTCGCGGCCGCTTCGGCACTGGCCGCCGCCGGCGCACAGGTGACGCTCGCCGCGCGCACCAAATCCGAAATCGAACAAGCCGCCGCGGCGATCCGCGAACGCGGCGACAAGGCCGAGGCGCTCGTTCTGGACGTCACCGATGTCGAGGCGGCGCGGCAAGCGGTGGCGCAAGCCGCGCCGTTCCAGATCCTTGTCAACAATGCCGGCATGAATCGGCCGGCTTATCTGGCCGATGTCACCGTGGCGGACTTCGACGCGATCTTTGCGCTCAATGTCCGCGCTGCCTTCTTCATGGCGCAGGCGGTGTCGCACCGTCTGATCGAGGCGAAACTGCCGGGCTCGATGATCAATATTTCATCGCAGATGGGCCATGTCGGCGCCGCGCGGCGCACCGTCTATTGCGCCTCGAAGCACCCCCTGGAGGGTTTCACCAAGGCGATTGCGATCGAGCTCGCGCCGCACAACATTCGCGTCAACAGCCTCGGCCCGACTTTTCTGGAGACGCCGATGACGCGGCCGTTTTTCGAGAACAAAGCGTTCCGAGACGAAGTCCTTGGCAAAATCAAGCTCGGCCGCCTCGGCCGGCTCGACGAGATCACCGGCGCGATCGTGTTTCTCGCCTCAGACGCTTCATCGCTGATGACCGGTTCGGCGCTCGTCCTCGACGGCGGCTGGACCGCGGAGTGAGGACGCAGGATGCCACACCCCGCTCGTCCCCGCGAAAGCGGGGACCCAGCCCAGCTCTTATCAAGAGCTGGATTCCCGCTTGCGCGGGAATGAGCGGAGATCAGCATCACGCTCGGCTCACGCGCTGATCGGGTAAACCGCTTTCTCGCCCGAAAGCACGCGGGCGACGTCGCTGGCGCATTTCGACTGCAGTTCTTCGAGCGCCTCGACCGAATAGAACGCGGTGTGCGGCGTGAGGATGACATTCTCGCGGCCGACAAGCGGTGAGTCCTTCGCCAAAGGTTCGCTCGCCACCACATCGAGCGCGGCGCCGCCCAAGTGGCCGGAGTCGAGCGCGGCGACGAGCGCAGCCTCGTCGACCAAGGGACCGCGCGCGGTATTGATGAGGAACGCGCCCTTTTTCATCTTGGTGAAGGCGGCCGCGTTCATCAGCCCGCGGGTTGCCGGAAGGAGCGGCGCATGCACCGATATGAAATCGGAGCGCGAGCAGATCGTCGAAGCTCACGCCGTCGACGCCGGCGGCGCCGAGCGCGTCCGCCCTCACGTAAGGATCGTGCGCGAGCACCTTTAATCCGAAGGCATGGGCTTTGGGCGCCAGCGCGCGGGGGATATTGCCGAAGCCGACAAGGCCCAGCACTTGGCCTTCGAGCCGGCGCAGCGGCACAAGCGGCGGCACCTCCCAGCGTCCGGATTGCACGAGCGCGTTGGCAAGGGTCACTTTGCGCGCCAGCGCCAGCAACAGCGCCATGGCGTGATCGGAAACTTCGCGCAAGCAGTAATCCGGAACGTAGTTGACGGCGATGCCGAGCGCCTTTGCCGCCGGCAAATCGATATTGTCGACGCCAAGCCCGAACCGTCCGATCGCCTTGCAGCGTGTCAATTGCCGTAACAATTCGCCGGGAAGCTTGGCATAAGTGACAAGAATGGCGTCGGCCTCGCGCGCTACCGCGAGGATATCGTCCGCCGAGGGACTTTTCGCCATGTGGTATTCGGGATCGAGGCGCGCCAGTGCTTGCTTCGCCGGATCCAGCGAGGGAAACGGGCTGTCGGTGATGGCGATGATCGTGCGCGGCATGAAGCAAACTCCGAGCTCTCATCGTCATCGCCGGGCCTGTCCCGGCGATCACGACACGATTGGCACGGTTGTGCCGAAGGTGTCGGGATGCGCGGGTCAAGCCCGCGCATGACGGCACTAGTTTAAAGCGCAAACACCTGCTGGTTGACGCAGTTCGGCAATTTGTGCCCCTCCAGGAAGGCAACAATATTGTCGACGACGATCTTGGCCATCTCCTCGCGGACTTCCGACGTGGCGCTGCCCAGATGCGGGGTGAGTACGACATTCAACATCGCCTTCAAACGCTTGTCGACCTTCGGTTCGTGCTCGAACACGTCCAGTGCGGCTCCGGCGATTTGTTTGCTCTGCAGCGCGCGGATGAGCGCCGCCTCGTCGATAATGGCGCCACGGGCGGTATTGATCAGGAATGCCGTCTTTTTCATCAGCCGCAGCTCACGGGCGCCGATCTGATGCCGGGTTTCGGCATTGAGCGGCGAATGCAGCGAGACGAAATCGGATTCGCACAGCAATTGTTCGAGCGGGACATAGATCAGGCCGCCGTCCCGCTCCTCGGCTTCGGATTTGCGCCGCGGCGTCCAGTACAAGACCCGCATCGAGAAACCGTGGGCGCGCCGCGCCACTGCTTTGCCGATCAAGCCGCCGCCGCCGATGAGTCCGATCGTCTTGCCCCAGACATAGGAGCCCATCAGATGCGCCGATTGGCCGCCGGGAAATTTGCCGGCGCGCACCGCGCGGTCGCCCTCGAGGACCCGCCGCGCCACCGCGAGCATCAGACCGAAATTAAGGTCCGCGGTCGCTTCGGTGGTCACCGGCGCGGTCACGGTGACGGGAATCCGCCGTTCCGTCGCGGCGACCACGTCGATGTTGGACGGCGTGATCGATTGGGCGGCGATCATGCGCAACTGCGGATTAGCGGTGATGACGGCGCGATCGATGGTGTCGTGCAGGAGGCAGAACAGGATATCGGTCCGCCGCGCCGCCTCGATCAAAGTGCGCTTGGGGATGATCCGGCTGCTATCGGCAAAGACTTTGACGTTTGACACCGCACGCAGGCGCTTGAGCGCAGTCTCCGACACCGGCTGGGTCACAAATATTCGCGGGCGGCGCTGCGCTGTCCACATCACAGCACGATTGGATTGATGGGAGTCACGATCTGTCCGTGTTGATTGCGCATGATCTTATCCGACCTGCCTACGCCCGCCGAAGCATCGACTCGAAAACATGCGCGAGTCGCGGTGGGCTTCGCGCAGGCGGGAAACCGGTTTCCACTTTTTCGGGTTCATGCGCTAGGCCAACCAGCGGACGACGCCGGCAACGCCGTCGACCGCGACCTGGGCGCCGTCGGGAATCCGCCGCGTCGCATCGAGCACGCCGAGCACCGCCGGAATGCCGCGCTCGCGCGCCAGCGAAGCCAGATGGGAGGTCGAGCCGCCAAGCTCCGCGACGACCCCGCCGACCCGCGGCAGGATGTGGCTGAGCGCGGGACCGGCAACGCGCGTCACCAGAATATCGCCGGGCGCGACGCGGGTGAGTTCGCATTCGCAATTCACCACCACGGCGCGGCCCGAACCCCAGCCGATTCCGGCGGGGTGGCCGTTGAGCCCGGGATGCTTGAGCCAGATCTCATCCGGCACTTGCGCGGGCCGCATGTGCAGCGGCCGCGCCTGCAGCAATATGAAGCCGGCCTCGTCGAGCGCCCACTCGATCTCGACAGGCATGCCGAGCGCGCGTTCGGTCTTGCGCAGCAAGCGCCCGAGCGCGGTGGCCTCGCCCGCTTTGAGACAGGGCGCGCGAATAAGCGCCGCCGGCACGGCTTGCGGCGAAGTACCGTCGGCACGACTGCAGGTTTCGCGGTGATGCTTGCGCCCCGGCTCGTTCGAGCGGACGAATCCCTGGCGGCTGAGCACGATGCGATCCGGCACTACTTCGCCTTGCGCGATGGTCGAGCCCAAGCCCCAGGTGGCGCTGATCAGCATTTGACCGTCGGCGGTCTCGCTTAACGCCCCGCCGGACGCGCGCGCGGCGACGAGCGGCTGGACCAGGACTGCCATCGCGGTGTGGGCCGGATTTTGCCCGTGCTGCGCCATCGACCGGCGCGCGGTCGTCGTCCACAAGGCGGCCCAGCAGGCGCGCAGCGCAGTCAGAAATTCGCTCTCGCCGTTGATGCCGAGAAAACTTTCGAATTGCCCGGCAAAATTGCCATCGGCGCGATCTTCGATCAGTGCCGACGAGCGCACTGCGGCCGGCTTTCGCTCGGCGCCCCATGCGGCGATGACCCGATCATAAAGCTCCGGCGCCAGCGCTTCCTGGTAAAGCTTCAAGCGAATTTCCACCGCGAGCCGGCGCTGCGCCGGCTGGTCGGCTTCACCATAGTGATGCACCAGCGCGGCGAGCCCGAGATGCTCGATCTGCCGCCGATACGCATCGGCGGTGATCGCAAAGCCGCCCGGGGTCGGCAGTCCGGCGCGCGCGAGGCCTGCGAGATTGGCGGCCTTCGGACCGACGGACGATGCGTCGGTCGCGTCGGAAAGAGGAACAACGCAGGCCGTCACGTCACTCTCCGCTCGAGGTCACCGCACGTGGTCGCCGTAGCCGGGCAGGGGATCGACCACCGTGATCTGCTTGACCGGGAAGTTGGAAACGATCTCGATCGAGTCCTTGTGCACGATCAGCATTTCCTCGATGCGCACGCCGTAATGGAATTTCTTGCCGTGCTGAGTTTCGAGCGCAAAGGTCATGCCTTCTTTGATTTCGACCGGATGATCGAGCGACCAGATGCGCGAGATGACCGGCGGATCGTATTGCGCCAGGCCAAGGCCGTGGCCCCAGAGATTCGCCGCCGCCTGGTCCTCATCTTCGTAGCCCCAGGTTTCCATCGCCGACGGCCATTTCAGCGCGATGTCGCGCGTGGTGGCGCCGGCTTTGACCGCACCAATGGAATCGTAGAGCCATTTCAGCGCGATTTCATATGTCTCTTTCTGTTCTTTAGTCGGCTCCTTGCCGACGCAATAGGTGCGGTAATAACAGGATTTGTAGCCGTTCCAGGTCAGCGCCGCCAAATCCATGAACACGATATCGCCGGGCTGGATGATGCGATCGGAAAAATTGCGCCAGTTCGGCCAGGTATTCGGACCCGACGAGACGATGACGTCCTCGACGTCCTCCATGCCGGGGATGTTGTAGAGATATTGCATCAGGTGCGCCGTCACCTGGTTTTCGGTGATGCCGGGGCGCAGGAACTTCATGCATTCCCAATGCGTCGCGTCACCGATCGCGCCGACGATGCGGAAACATTCCTGTTCGTCCTCGTTCTTGACCGCGCGCGCTTCCATCATCGCGCTCATGCCATCGGTCCAGGTGATGTTATTGTCCTTGAAGATGTTGATCATGTTGATGTCGATGAAATCGACGCCGAGCTTTTGTCCGGCGACGCCGTTTTCCCGCATCGCTTGCTGCACCGCCTTGGTGAATTTCGTCACCTGCTGGGTGGAGGCGGGGCCGGCCGCGCCTTTGATCCAGGCGAAGGAGTGGCGGACGTTTTCCTTCGGGATCCACGGCGAATGACGCTCGATCTGAAAGCCGAGATCGCCTTGCTCGAACAGGATCGGCGCGCCGTCGCCGCACAGCATCGCGTAACGCAGCCCGGGCTTGAGCCGGTTCCAGCCGGGGGTCAGGGTGCCGGTGAGATAGCGGACGTTTTCGTCATACATGCACAGGAGCGCGCCGAGGCCGTGCTTTTTCATCATCGCGCGGGCCCGCTCGGTGCGGTACTTTCGCAGCCGGTCCCAATTGACCCGTTGCTGCCAATCCATTCCGGCAATGCCGAAATTCGCACCCATTTGATCCTCCCCGATAACTACAACCCCGTTCACCTGTGTCGGAAAAATCACGCATGTGCAAGCGCTTCGGTGCCGCTCCACGCGAGGGCAGTGCCGCGAACCCGAAGGTCGCACAAGTTTCCGGAGCACTCGGATGCGAACTTCGAGTTCAAAAGCGGCACTAGTTTAAGACGATAGAGTTGCTAGTGTCCTTGTCGATTCCGAAGTTCGTACGAGCAAGCCGCATTGCTTACGAACTTCGGAATCGGGACACTAGCGCTTTGATGTCATAAGACTTAAAGCGAGCCCTATCCCCAATCGAAAGGCGTCCGCAATGACCAAGGTTACACGCCGCAATCTCGCGCGCGCAGGGATTGCGCAAGCTGGCGCGCTCGGGCTTGCCGGCGCGCTCGCCGCTCCGGCACTGGCGCAGAGCGGCAAAATGCGCTGGCGGATGATTACGTCATGGCCCAAGCGCCTGCCCGGCCCGGGCATGTCGGCAGAACGCGTCGCCGAGCGGATCGGCACGCTCTCCGACGGCCGGCTCGAAATCAGCGTGGCGGCGGCGGGCGAGGTGGTGCCGGCGCTGGAAGTGCTCGATGCGGTCGGCTCCGGTGTCGCCGAGATGGGACATACCGCCGCGTTTTATTGGCAGGGCAAGGAGCCGGCGGCCGCTTTCTTCACCACGGTGCCGTTCGGGCTATTGCCGAACGAGCACGTCGCCTGGATCGATGCCGGCGGCGGCCAGGCGCTTTGGGACGAGCTCTACGCGCCGTTCGGCGTCAAGCCGTTCATGGCCGGCAATACCGGAACCTGCATGGGCGGCTGGTTTCGCCGCGAGATCAAAAGCCGCGACGATGTGCGCGGGCTCAAGCTCCGCTCGCTCGGCTTGGGCGGCGAAGTCTATCGCCGGCTCGGCGCCATTCCGCAGACCACTGCGCCGGGTGAAATTCTGGTGGCGCTGCAATCCGGATTGATCGAAGGCGCGGAATTTGTCGGGCCCGGCTCCGACATCGCGCTCGGGCTCTATCGCTATGCGCCGTTCTATTATTATCCCGGCTTCAACAAGCCGAACGGCACCGGCGAGTGCATCGTCACCTTGAAGGCGTGGCAGGCGCTCGACCGCGAGCTGCAGGCGATCGTCGCGCATGCCTGCGCCACGGAAGCCTCCTACGCGCTTGCCGAAATGGAGCGGCTCAACATCGAGGCGCTCGGCGCGCTGACGACGCAGCACAATGTCCAGCTACGGGCATTTTCCGCCGACCTGATCGACGCCGCGCGGGGGCAGGCCAAAGACGTTTTGGGAGAACTGGGCGGCAAGAGCGCCGGCGCCGCCAAAGTGCACGTATCCTACGTCGCGTTCCGCGACAAGGTCGCGCCGTGGTCGCGCATTTCAACGGCCGCGGTGCTGCGGGCGCGGGAAGGGTGAGTGGGTTAAGCGCCTTCGCCAATCGAGGTTGCGCGCCGCGTAGCGAGGATGGCCGGGGTGACGCCGTTGCATAAAATAAAAACGACACTTCGGTTGTTGCTCTGCCTGATCGGGTTGATCACTGGGGCATCCGCCTACGCTCAGGCGCCGGCGGCCCCGGGGATTGCAGCCATCGGCTGGCCGTCGCCGGATGGGAAATTTGCCTTTCTCAAATCCTACCGCGAGGATCTGCACAGCATTGACCTGATCGACAACCAATCCGGGAGAAAGCTGCAACAGATTGACGAGGAAGACTCCAGCCAAGCTGACTGGCACGTGCTGTGGGCGCCCGATTCAAATCGGTTCGCCCTGATGACAAGGCTGGGACATCCAACTCAGGGCGTTGATGTCTATCGGAGGACCGACGAAACTTTTCAACGGATCGATTTGCCGGATTTGCCAGAAGCCGATATCCCCGAAAAACTTAAGCACGGAAGAAATTTCCCGCATTTTGCCAATCTGAACTGGCAGGAAGCAAAACAGTGGAACAAGAATGGCTCGCTCGTCGTGACCATCGACACCATGATTGACGGAGACGGCCGATCGATCACCGCTACGCGTACGGTCGTGATTGGCTTCGATCAGGTCGGCAAAGCAAGCATTGTGAAATCGACGATCAAATACGAGACAGCGAAGGACTGAAAGCGCGGGCCGCCTTTGCCGCTACTCCAATCTACGAGCACGAGTCTGCATCACCGCTGGACGATGACCGTCGCGCCGATCCTGGCGCGGTTATACAAGTCGATGACGTCGTCATTGGACATACGGATGCAGCCTGACGACACACCGCCACCAAGCTTCCACGGCTCATTGGTGCCATGGATGCGGTACAGCGTGTCGCCGAGATAGAGCGCCCGCGCGCCGAGCGGATTATCCGACCCGCCGGCCATGTGACGCGGCAGATTGGGAAACCGCTGTAGTTCACCTGGCGTCGGCGTCCAGTCCGGCCATTCGCGCTTGGCGCTCACCGTACTGACGCCCGACCAGGCGGCGCCCTCCACGCCAACGGCGATGCCATAGCGAATGGCTTTGCCGCCGCCGAGCACGTAATACAGTCGCCGTTGGCTGGTGCTGACGATGATCGTTCCCGCGGTGTGCGCGTTGGGATAATCCACCACCTCTCGGGGAATGGTCCCGTAAACGATGCCGACCGGCGTCTGAAACGACCATACCTGGCCGCCCGTTGGCGCGCTGTTCGCAGCAAGGCTGCCAAAAAGTGAAATGATGATCGTTATGGCGATGAGGCCAACTGTTTTCACGACGGTTCAACTCCGCGTTTGTGGTGCACAACGGATTCGGGAAGTCGCGCGATCATAACAGGCGAGGCCGTTCGCTGCTGTGGCCGCTGCGCCACAGTAGACGAAAACGATTGCGGGAACTGTGACGAAAGTCTGAAAACGCGTCGCGAGAACGAGCCTTGCTTTTCCTCTCCCCGCTGCGCGGGGAGAGGTCGGATTGCGCAGCAATCCGGGTGAGGGGGCGTGCCTGCGAGCCCCAGCCAAGCAGCGACGCCCCTCATCATAGCGATGCTGCGCATCGCGTTCTCGCATGCGTAGCGAAACCGCCTGCGGTAGCTCTTAATTCTTGAACTTCACGATCTTCTGGCGCTGTTCCCCCAAGCGCTCGATGCCGAGGGTGACGACGTCGCCGGCTTTGAGGAATTTCGGCTCGGGCTTCATGCCAAGCCCCACGCCCGGCGGCGTGCCGGTGATGATCACGTCGCCCGGCTCCATGACAAAATATTGCGAGCAAGCCCACACGATGTGCCGGCAGTCGAAGATCATGGTCGAGGTGTTGCCGCGCTGGCGCTTCTCGCCGTTGACGTCGAGCCACATGTCGAGATTTTGCGGATCCTTGATTTCGTCTTTGGTGACGAGCCACGGGCCGAGCGGGCCGAAGGTCTCGCAGCCCTTGCCCTTGGTCCACTGCCCGGCGCGCTCGATCTGAAACACGCGCTCGGAAACGTCATTGGCGAGGCAATAACCGGCGACGACGTCGAGCGCCTTGTCTTTGCTCAGATAGCGCGCACGGCTGCCGATGACGATGCCGAGCTCGACTTCCCAGTCGAGCTTGGAGGAATCTTTCGGCATCACGGTGTCGTCATTCGGCCCGCAGATGCACGACGGCGCCTTGTTGAAGATGATCGGCTCTTTCGGAATCGGCATGCCGGCTTCGGCGGCATGATCGGAATAATTCAGCCCGATGGCGATGAAATTGCCGATCTTGCCGACGCAGGGTCCCAAGCGCTGCTTGCCGCGCACGAGCGGCAGCTTCTCGGGTTTGATCTTGCGCAGCTTGTTGAGACCCTTGGGCGAGAGCGCGTCGCCGGCAATGTCCGGGACGATTTTGGAGAGGTCGCGGAGGCGGCCCTCGGCGTCGATCATGCCGGGCTTCTCGCGGCCGGGTGCGCCATAGCGGACGAGCTTCATAACGGTCTCCTTGGTTCCTCTTGTTTGAAGAAAGCTTCAGAACGCGCCGGGGAACGCCCCGCCGTCGATGAGAATGTTCTGTCCGGTGATATACCCGGCCTGCGCCGAGCAAAGGAAAGCGGTCATGGTGCCAAGTTCATCGGGTTGGCCGATGCGTTT
>JBQCCX010000312.1:0-4878 GCA_051961815.1 Xanthobacteraceae bacterium | reverse complement strand
CTCCTCGCCGGGACCATGAACGCACCCGGTCCGCCAATGACATTGTCGTAATAGTAGCGGTCCAGATCCGGCTCGAGCGCAAGGATTGGCAGGCCATTGATGCTAATGCCATCGCGGACCGCTTCGTCGCGCGCCAGCGTTACCGCTCGCCCGCGATTGTTGGCGCCGTCGCCCGAGATATCGATGACGCGACGGAAGCCGAGAAATGGGCTGGTGGCGAGAAGAAGACGCGAATAATCAATCGCACCACTGATAGAGGTGCCGCCGCCGAACAATTGCCGCTTCGACGCTTCAATCGCATCGGCGAGTGCATTCACGGTGGCTTCGTCTTTAACGAGGGTCCAATCGACAGTTTGCACGTGCAGTTCCGGACCAGTCCACTGTATCATGGTAACTGCGATGGATTGCGTGATCAGCGAGCGGATTGAATTCAACACCTGGCGATTTCGGAATGCCGCTGCGTAGCCCTGCTTCTGCAGTTCGAAGCGATCATCGCTGACGCTACCGGAAGCATCGACCGCGAGCACGAGCGCGAGTGCAACTTCGGTCTGCGCCGGACTTGGCGGTTGCGGCTGCTTCTGTTCCTGGGCCGCCCCAGCAGCGTCGCGGCAACTACCAATAATGCGCATAGGATAAGCCGAGGCATGGCGGGGCTCCTATGATGCAATCGCAGTTGAAATAATTTGGTCATCGGCCAACGCGGACAAAACCCGAGTGCACTTCACGTCCGCTTTTCAGCAGCGATCCTACCTTATTGTCAGGATTGCTTCCGCAGCTACCGTTACCCACTTAAATCTTCGCTGGTAGAGGAGGTCCTAATGGCTGAATCCGCGAAACCGCGCGTCGTTGGCTTCAATCATGTTGCGTTGGAGGTCGGCAGCATCGACGAGGCGCTAGCGTTCTACGGTCGACTCTTCAGATTTGAACTGCGTGGCAAGACTAAGTCTATGGCCTTCATCGACCTTGGCGATCAGTTTATTGCCCTGCAGAAAGGTCGTAGGCAGCCCGCAGACGATGGTCGTCACTTCGGCCTCGTCGTGGACGATAAGGAGGCTGCCCGCAAGGCACTGAAGGCAGCTGGTGTTACCCTGCTTGATGGTCCGTTTCTTGATTTTCGGGACCCCTGGGGTAACAGAGTGGAGATCGTTGGTTACGACAATATTCAGTTCACTAAGGCACCCAATGTGCTTCGTGGCATGGGCCTGATGCATCTGACAAAGAACAAAAAGGCAAAAAAGGAATTGGCCGATAAGGGCATGGCCGTGGAATAGATCTCAGACGGGCGTCCGCGCAACGTCCGCTTTACCCTCGAAAGCAGCGTGGCCGAGCGTCGTTGTCATCTCCGCTTTGTGCCAGAAGCGGACATCTTCGATGTACCGATTTCAGTCCTCGTAATACGTCCCAGGCCTCCAATACCCTCCCCACCGGGGACGCCCGCGCCCAAATTGACCGGGCGCATAATCACCATAGCCGGGCCACCACAGGACCGACGCCCTGTAGACAGGGGGCGGCTCCGCAACAACGACACGAACACAGGGTGAGGAGCCGCAATAATAAGGCCACGTGATTCCCGCAAAGCGGCCTCGGTGGTGGACCGTGCGCGCTTTTGCGGACGATGTTGCTCGGTGCGGTCGCGTTGCGCTACGCGGCAGGTGCTCACGCACCGGCGGGGTAACCACATATCCGGAAGACGCACTTGGGGTTGTCGGCGTGATAGGCCTGTAAGGCGCTTGCGGCACAGTGGTCGGGTTGGATGGTTTGAAAACAGGCGGTGGCGGCGGGGTATATCGAGGCACATATCCCGGCTGTGCTTGCGCCTGTTCGCAAGCAAGCAAGATCACGACTCCAGCCACCAAAAGCTGCGCTAGTACTATCCGTCCGATCTTAATCGCCACTTTCCTCTCCGGTCTTAGAAATCATCAAAATTAAACTCTCAATCGCATCCACCCTCACCCCCGGATGGGCCGGTTGCTCATTTTGCGGGAGAAAAAGGAATTTCGACTTTGACTCTGATCAAAAAGCCAAAACGAGAATTTGACTCAGATCAAATTCGTCCACGCTCGATTGATTTACCTGAGTGTCGTAAACGGTCATTTGCGATTTCCTTTGTTTCAAAAACACTTTGGCCGGTTGGTGGGGGCCCGACTTTCTTGCAATCAGTCCCGCGTGAGTGTGTGATTATGACCCCGCTTAAACTGATGTTCTGTTTTATCGCCGCAATGTTTGCCGCTGTGACGGTAATCAGTGCGCTCCGCCGCGATCCGACTGCAACAATCAACTGCGCCGTTATAACCGGGCTCTCGCTCATCGCGATGGAATGGGCATGATTTACCCCGGGGGCGGACTACGTTTGCTGCGCTTTCGACCGCATGAGCCGGCGACGCTCTAAGCTCTCGGCCGGCCAGACAACGTCGAGATCGTAGAATTCGGGAACCGCCTTGGCGTCGGCCGGCAGCGTCACCCACGGCTGCTTGGAGGACGTGAAAATGTGGATGTCCGGCGGGCAGAGATCAGGATTGTCCATGGTGCCCACGCGGACGAACCGGATTGCGGGACCGGCTTGCGCGTAGTTGCTCCAGAGCGCGACCCAACAGGTCGGGCAACGGGCGACCTTCTGGCCCTTGCCGCTCGCCGATGGGGTCAGGACGATTTCGGGCTCAGCGGCGGTGTGCACAACGCGATCCGCTTCGTAGAGGGCGTTGAGCGCATGCGCAGTTCCCGTCTCGCGCTGGCACCAGCGGCAATGGCAGGCGTGAACAATCAACGGTGCTCCGGTCAAACGATACCGAACCTGTCGGCACGTGCATCCGCCTTCCATTGTTTAGCTCCATGCTTCCTGTCAAAAGAGGACATTCATTGGCACAATTCGCGCGTCGTCACTTACCATGGCACCAATGCAACTCATATCCATAACAAGAAGGGTTGCCGATGCGCGCTAACGTTCGCCTGTTCGCCATCCTCATCATCATCCTCATCCTTGCCATCGCGGGTTCTGCGGTCGCGCAGGAAAAGCACCTGATTGACCCAACGCCTCCCGGTTCGCTCACGCCTGAGCCTCTGCCGCCACTGCAAAACCCGGACGCGCCGTCCACGCCGGCCAAAGAGCTGTTCGCGCGCAAATCGACGCCGTTTCCCGGGCCGCCGCGTTCCATCGGTGGCTATTTCGATGGCTGCCTCGCCGGCGCTGTAGCGCTGCCGATCACTGGACCTAGCTGGCAAGCCATGCGGCTGTCGCGTAACCGCAACTGGGGCAATCCACAACTCGTTCGCTTTATCGAACGGTTTGCCGAGAACGCGAAGAAGGCTGGCTGGAACGGTCTTCTGGTCGGCGACATGTCGCAGCCGCGCGGCGGCCCAATGCGCGGCGACCACAAGAGCCACCAAATCGGCCTCGACGTCGATATTTGGTTTACCCCGATGCCAGACCACGTGCAAAGCCGCGAAGAGCGCGAGCTCAGCTCAGCCACTGATTTGGTCGCACCCAATTTACTCGACGTCGATCCCGACGTATGGAGCCACAGGCATACCGAGCTCATTCGCACCGCTGCGCAGGATCCGGCGGTCGTCCGCATCTTGGTCAATGCCGCGATCAAGAAGGCGTTGTGCCGCGAGGCGGGAGCCGATCGCGCTTGGCTTTTCAAGGTGCGTCCCTGGTATGGTCACGCCGAGCATTTTCACGTCCAAATCGGCTGTCCGGCGGGCAGCACGGAATGCAGGCCGCAGGCTCCGCCGCGCCCAAGCGACGGCTGCGGTCACGAGCTCGACTTTTGGTTCAAGCCATCGACCTTGCATCCGCCGCCGGCCAAACCCAAACCGCCGCTGACGCTGGCCGCCTTGCCGCCGGCATGCAAGCAGATCGTCAAAGCGCCGTGATTATCAATGGCACGCCTATTCCCGAGCACGGCGCAGGACTTTGAGCCGATTTACGTCGCCCTATCCCTAAAAGTCGCGTTAGGATGATTGCGGATCGCGCCAGGGGCTTGTCATGACGACGCATGCAAGGCTGCTTGCAATCCTTGTCGCTGTATCGGGCCTCGGGTCGTCCGCGGCGGTGGCGACCGGCCCGTTGAAAGATATCTGGAAGGGCGCCTGGAAATTCGAGATGCCGCCGCCCAGAGATCAGCCGTGGCTCAGCTATTACGACACCAGGGGCAAGACAGTATTTCGCTTCGGTTGCGGGACACATTACGAGATGGATGCGGTCTATCCGGGGGCAGCGCCGAAAAAGGACTTCACCGAGGCGTCGATCACGATCGACAACGGCAAGACGCAGATGGATTTTGCCGGCGTCACCCTCTTGCTTGACGGCCCCGGCGCCGAGGGTTGGCCGCCGAATACCACGATGTTCAACCAAGCTGACCTCGGCCATCCCGAGCTTGACGACGACAAATGGGGCGCGCTGGAAGATCGCTTCTTGGATCTTCTGGATTCCGGGCGGCCGCTGACGATCTCGGCCGAGGGCAAAAGCTACGTGCTGCCGCCGGTCAATGTGCCGCGCTGGCGGGCGCGTTTCCAGAAACACTGCTGACGCGCCGCGCGCAATCAAGCCGTCTCAAGCCGCCGCTGGCACACGTCCGCAATTGCCGCTCGCGGGCATGCAAAATCAACTGCGTTTGCGAGCCGTCATCCCGGGTTACAGCACGCGGCGGTCGTTGATGGCCAGCCGCCGAAGGTCATGCGACAAATAGTAAGTGCCTCCGCTGCAGCTTCCATAATCTCGTCAGGAACTTCGCGGGCGAGTAGATCCTGGTCAGTCTGATCGAGATTGGCAGAAGTGACGCTGAATTCGTCCATGGGAATGTTCCATTTCGTAGCGCCCCGGCCAGAATACCCGAAACCCGGATCAGT
The DNA here is from genome assembly GCA_051961815.1 of Xanthobacteraceae bacterium. GTDB lineage: Bacteria > Pseudomonadota > Alphaproteobacteria > Rhizobiales > Xanthobacteraceae > BOG-931. Next base: position 30 of record JBQCCX010000312.1, on the reverse strand, counting down.
TCAGCACTGATTTAATCTCTCTCGACCGGG
>JBQCCX010000311.1:0-9599 GCA_051961815.1 Xanthobacteraceae bacterium | reverse complement strand
TACCACCCAGTTTCTTGATCCCGGACTGATCGATATCGCGGTATTTGCGCTCCTCCTCGCCATGCTTGCCGTACGGCCAACGGGCCTGATCGCCGAGAAGCGCGCCGAAAATGTCTGAGTTGTCGCAAATCAAAAACTCCTGGCCTGATCCTCCTCCGAAGTTCATCACGTCACGGCGACTTTGTTTTCTCGTCGCGGCCATCACCATTGCCGTGCTGCCGCTGATTTTCCCGAGCTCTTACTGGCGGACCAATCTGATTGTCTGTGCCATCAATGTTCTGCTCGCGATCGGCCTTGATTTCGTGCTTGGCTATGCGGGGCAACTCAATCTCGGACAATCGGCCTTCTACGGCATCGGGGCTTATGCCTCGACCTTGTTGATCATGAAGCTTGCCGTGCCGTTCTGGCTCGCCTTTGCGCTCGGCGTGCTGATCTCCGGGATTGCCGGCGCGCTCCTTTCGCTGTTCGCAGTCCGACTGCGCGGACACTATCTCGCCATCGCCTCACTGGGCTTTGCGGTGATTACGTATCAGATCCTGTTGAACTGGATCAGCCTGACCCAGGGACCGCTGGGCATTTATGCCATCGCGCCGCCGCCGCCAGTAAGTTTCCCTGGGCTGCCGCCGATCGTGTTCACCAACCTCACCAATCTGTTTTATCTGATCGCCGGTTTTGCACTGCTGGTCTACTTTATCCTCGATCAGCTGGTTCGCTCGCCGGTCGGCGAAACCTTGACTGCGATCCGCGAGGACGAGTTGTCCGCAACGTCACTGGGAATCGATGCTCCGAAATGGAAAGCGTTTGCGTTTGCAGTGAGTTCGGCAGTTGCCGGCGCCGCCGGCTGTTTTTATGCAAGCTTCGTCGGCACTCTCGTTCCCGATGCGTTTTTCATCACGGAGTCGTTCAGCATGCTGGCGATGGTCATTGTCGGCGGCATGGGTACCCTGATCGGACCGGTGTTTGGCGCCATTCTCCTGACCATCCTGCCGGAACTGTTGCGGGGTATCGGTGATCTTCGCCTCATCGTCTATGGCGCGGCGGTGACCCTGGTCGTGCTGTTTATGCCGGGCGGTCTTGTTCAGGCCGTTCGTGTGGTGGCGCGCCGCCTTTTGCCCGCTGGCGCAAAGTTCGAGGCGCGCTCGTGACTGCCGTTCCCGAGGATCACGGTGCGGTCCTGTTCCGCGCCAAAGACCTGTGCAAAAATTTCGGTGGCGTTCATGCTGTGCGCAACATCTCGTTCGCTATCGTCCCAGGCATCGTGTTTGCAGTGATCGGTCCGAATGGCGCCGGGAAGTCAACGCTATTGAACCTGATGAGCGGCATCTATCAGCCGGACGCCGGCACAATGTCGCTCGAGGGCGTGGACCTCGTTGGCCTGAGCGCGCAGCGGCGCATCCGCCATGGACTGGCCCGCACGTTTCAGAAAATCCGCCTGTTCCGGCAGCTGTCCGCCCTGGAGAATGTCATTGCCGGTCATCATATCCGCCACGCCATTCCGACCTGGCAATACGTCTTTCATGGCGCCGCTTTTCGCGCGGACGCGCGCCGCTGCCGCGACGAGGCGATCGAATTGCTCGATTTTGTCGGCTTGAAGCATCGCGCCCATATTACCGCCGGCGCATTGGCTTACGGCGAACAGCGGCTCCTTGAAATCGCCCGGGCGCTTGCTACCGCGCCGCGCTTGCTCATGATCGACGAGCCAGCGGCTGGTCTCAATCCTGCGGAAGTCGCCGCATTGCTGCGGCGGATCACCAGTCTGCGGGATCGTGGCGTAACCGTGCTTCTGGTCGAGCACAATATGGATCTGGTGATGAATGTCGCTGATCGCATCCTTGTCATGGATTACGGGCAGCAGCTGTTCATCGGAGCACCGGCAGACGTCCAGGCCCATCCCGACGTTATCGCCGCCTATCTCGGAGCCAATGTGCTGTGACGGCGTTGCTCGATACCGAAGGTCTCGAACTCGCCTACGGCGAGCTGACAGCGTGCCGCAATATTTCGATCACGGTGGATGCCGGCGAGATTGTCACCCTGATCGGGTCGAATGGCGCCGGCAAAAGCACGACATTGCGCGCTATTGCCGGCGCGCTGATGCCGCGCGCCGGGACCGTCCGCTTTGACGGCCGCGATATCACGCGTCTGCCCGCCTATGACCGCACCGAGCTCGGCATCGCGCTTGTCCCCGAAGGCCGTCATGTCTTTCCTTTCATGACCGTGCGCGAAAACCTGGAGCTCGGCGGCTTTCGATATCGCAAGGACATCGTTAAGGTTCGCCGGCTGATCGAGAAGACGTTCGAGATGTTTCCGCAGCTTCGCGGTCGCGCCACGCAGAGCGCCGGAACCTTAAGTGGCGGCGAACAGCAAATGCTGGTTCTTGGCCGCGCCATGATGTCCGAGCCACGGCTGCTTTGCCTTGATGAACCCTCGCTCGGGCTCGCACCGCGGATGGTCGAAGCCATTTTCCGGACCATTGTGTCGATCAACGCTATGGGCACGAGCGTGCTCCTTGTCGAGCAGAACGCCCGTTACGCGCTGCAGACCGCAAGCCGCGGATATGTTTTGCAGACCGGATCCATTTCCGCATCGGGATCATGCCAGATGCTCAGAGAAGACAGGCGCGTCCAGGAAGCCTATCTCGGTCGCGCCGCAGCCGAAAAGGGAGGGATCTGATGAGCGAACCGGCGCTCGCTGGCAAGACAGCCATTGTCACCGGAGCTGGCGGCGGCATCGGGCGGGCCATCTGTCTTGCCTTCAGCGCGGCGGGCGCCAGGGTCGCCTGCCTCGATGTTGATCTCGCTGCTGCCGAACAGACCGTTGCTGCCTGCGCGACCGAGGCACTTGCGCTGCGCTGCGACGTGAGCAGTGAGGCTGAGACAGGGACGGCGGCCGCGGCGACCGTTTCCCGGTTCGGGGCGATTCACATTCTGGTCAACGCCGCCGCAACCGATGACCGCAACGGCACGATTCTCGATATTTCCGCCAACGAATGGGCGCGGGTGTTTGCCGTCAATGTCACCGGCGCGTTCCTGATGAGTCGCGCGGTTCTGCCGGGCATGATTGCCGATGGCGGCGGCAGCATCATTCACGTGGCCTCACAGTTGGGCCGTGTCGCCGCTCCGGCGCGTGCTGCCTATTGCACCTCGAAAGGAGCGATCATCCAGCTCGCCAAGGCCATGGCGGTGGACCATGCCGGTCAGAATATCCGGGTCAATGCGCTGTCGCCTGGCGCGATCGAGACCCGCCGCCTTGTTTTGCGCTACGGTGACATGGCAACGGCGCGCCGGGAGGCTGGACCGAAGCATCTGTTAAATCGGCTTGGTCAACCGGAAGAAATCGCTCAGGCCGCGCTATTTTTGGCGAGCGATGCCGCAAGCTTCATGACCGGCGCCGATATGCTGGTCGATGGCGGCTACACGACGATCTGATGTCTTCGCCTCGATCGTGACACGTCGCACTAGCGGCCGAGGATGGTCGAGACCATTGCGCGTGGATCGCGCTTGCGCCAGGCACCGACTTCGACAGTGTGAAAGAAGTCGGCAATGTGCCCATTGAATGCCACCGGGTCTTCGAGATTGATCGTATGTCCGGCATTGGGCATGACCACGAGCGCAGCGGTCGGAATGGTGCGCTTCATCAGGAGCGCCGGCTCAAGACACGGCCAATCCTCGTCGCCCGTCATGATCAGCGTCGGCGCGGTGATGGTTTTCATCTGCTCGACCAGATCGAACAATGACGGCCGCCGTGCCTGGACCCCGCGCATGGTCAGGGCGGCGCCATCGGTCGAATGGGTCGCGAGCTGATCGGCAAACTCCTGCCAACCCCGCGGATCTTTGTTCTGGAACTGAACGCGCGTCGGTCCGAGCGCATAGCCCTCGGCAGCCTTGGCCATGCCCGCTTGCCGGAATTGCTGGGCCGTTGCCTCCGCTTCGGCGGTGAACTTTGCGCGCTGGTCCGGTGCCGCGCCATAGCCGCAGCCGGCGACGACCAGCGAGCGGGCGCGACCCGGATAGGTGAAGCCGAAATGTAATGCCGCGAACCCGCCCATCGACAGCCCGACAATATGTGCTTTGTCGATTGTCAGGGCATCGAGCACCGCGCGAATATCATCGCGGGCGCGGTCCTGCGAGTAGAGCGCGCCGTTGTCCGGAACGTCGGACGGCGGATAGCCGCGTGCGTTAAACGCAATGCAACGATAGCGCTGGCCGAAATAACGCATCTGCATCTCGTAGGAGCGCACATCGCCGGCAAATTCGTGGACGAACACGACCGGAATGCCGCTGCCGACTTCCTCGTAATAGAGCTTGATGTTGTCGTCCGTGGTCAGGTAAGGCATCTGTTGCTCACAGCGATCAAGTGAGAAAAATCAGAAGTTCAAGGTCCGCGCCGACAGCCCGGCGTCGATGGTCACGACCGAACCACTATTATAGCTGCACCGCTCTGACGCCAGAAACGCGATCATGGCGCCGACTTCATCGGGCGCGCAGCCGCGACCGAACGGCAGCGGCTTGAAAAGCTCGCGCCAATGATCGGCGCTGCCAGTGCGGTCGAGCGCTTTCTTCTTCATGAGATTGACCAATCGCTCGGTTTCGACCGGGCCGGGGTTCAGTGAAATGACCCGAATGCCGTGGCGCACGCTGACGCTGCCGAGCGACTGGCTGAACGCGGTCAGCGCGGCGTTGCCGGCAACGCCGCAGATATATTCCGGATCATGAGTCTGGGCGGCATTGCCGGTGACATTGATGATGACGCCGGAGCCGCGGTCCTTCATCAGCGCGTAGTAGGCGCGGCACATGTTTATGTAACCGAACACTTTCAGATCCCAGGCCTTGCGCCAGGTCTGCTCGTCGACGTCAAGCAGCTGGCCGCCGGGAATGGCGCCGGCATTATTCACAAGAATGTCGATCGTCGGAAAATCCCGTGCCAGCGCATTGACCGCGCTGCCGTGCGACAGGTCGGCCGCGACGGTATCGATTTGCACACTGGATTGCTTTGCGATCGCCGCCTTGGCGGCGGCGAGATCGGTGGCAGTGCGCGAGACCAGAACCACGTGACAGCCTTCGGCAGCGAGCCGTTCGGCCGCAGCGCGGCCGATTCCTTTCGATGCGCCCGTGATCAGCGCAATTTTTCCAGCGAGCTGCAAATCCATCGGCCCTCGTCCCTGTTCATGCAGGCAACGTTGATGCGTCAGTCACGTATGCAAAGAGTCATCGGCATCGATCAGATCATCAATAGCGTCCGGAATGCGCCCGTGCCAGTCGCTTTTTTCCTGGATGCGGGAGGCCAATGCGATAAGCTCGCGATCGCGCCCGCGCCGCCCGATCAACTGCAAACCGACCGGCAAGCCGCGATCGTCGAACCGACAGGAAGCGCTACCGCTGGCAATCCCAGCATGTTGACGAAGCGGCAATAGCGGCTGAGATCATACAGGCGCCGGCCACTGAAGTTCGGTGACGCCGGGTCAACATCGACATAGCGTGGCGTACAGATCGGCATGACCGGCAGAACGGCCGCATCTGCCGAAACGAGGATTTTGCTTTCAAAATCCTCGAGCAATGAAGCGCGCATCGTGCGACTGGCCGCCAGCGTCGCGTCGTCGATGGATAAACCCTTGGCCAGTCGTTTGTGCAGGACCGGATCGAGTGTGCGGTCGTGCAGCCGGCTCGCGTGCGTTCTCGCCGCCTCGCCCTGCATGACAATCAGGGCGTGCTCATCGATCGCGGCGATGGCCGAGAGCGCATCGACGCGCGAAACCGTGACAGGCAAGGCGCGGATCAGATCGATGCCGTCCTGGCAGCGCACCCGGATCGGCGGCTCTGCGGCGTCCAGCGCATCGCCGAACACCACAATTTTTTCGATCATCGCCGGCGATGGTGCATTCGACAACAAGATCTCGGCGCTCGATGCCAGATCAGCGGCGCTCCGCGCCAGGAGACCGACGCAATCAAGATAAGGCGCCAGGGCTATAGTGCCCGCTACACTGATCGCGCCCCAGCCTGGCTTGAACCCGGTGACGCCACAGCAATGGGCGGGAATGCGGATCGAGCCGCCGGTATCGGAGCCGAGCGCGACGACGCTGGCGCCACTCGCGACGGCGACCGCCGAACCCGACGAGGAGCCGCCCGGGATAAAATCGCAGTTCCAGGGATTGCGCGGGTAATCGGTGATCGCATTGAAGCCGGACGGCTCATAGGCCAGTTCGGTCATCGCCGTGAACCCGATGCGCGCGGTACCCGCCGCATCGAGAGAGCGCAGGACGTCCGCGTGACCGGTCCGACCCGGTTCGACCGGCGCAGCAAGCCCGCAGCACGGCCAGTGATTGGGCGCAAGAAACAGGTCTTTGGCGGCGTAGGGCAGAAAAGCCAGCGGCCCGGTCGCAGCCGATATTTTTGCCGGTGCCGACAATTTGACAAAGGCCCGCAATCGCGCCTGCAACCGCGTTGCGCGTGCGATTGCAGTCGACAACGCCACCTGGCGCTCCGCAAGCGTCGATCGGGAGTCCAGAAATCTCCGGGACTTTGACATCGTTCACATGTGGCGGGATCTGACTCGTCGATGACTTGAGACTCAACGGCATCGCATGCGATGCTCTTTTAAACGAGGGCGACAGCGTGCCAGATAGTTTGGGATTCCGAAAGCGTATCGGTGTTGTGGTGCCTTCCACCAACACCACGGTTCAGCCGGAGTGCGAAGTGCTGCGACCGCGGGGTGTCACCAATCACGTCGCACGCGCGACCATCAAGGAGCGACCGCTCAACACCGAACAAGCGTTTCTCGAGCATATGCGGGATATGCGCGACGGCATCGGCACGGCGATCGATCAGATCATGACGGCGGGTCTTGATCACCTCATCCTGGGCATAGCACTTGAGACGTTCTGGGGCGGCGTTGCTGCCGCTGACAAGCTGCAGCGCGAACTGAGCGAGCGCGCTACGGTTGGTGTATCGATGGGTTCAACGGCATCGGTTTCCGCATTAAGGGCATTCGGCGCGAAGCGGATTGCCGTCCTCACGCCGCATCAGCCGCGCGGCGACGACATGGTCCGGCTCTATATGACAGAAGCCGGATACGAGATCGTACGTCTCGTCGGGCTCAAATGTGCAACACCGCGCGCGATTGCCCAGGTGCCGGAGAGCGCCATCAGAAACGCTCTCAAGGACCTCGATGGTCCCGACGTGGACGCAATCGTTCAGGTCGGTACCGCTCTGCCGACTGTTTTCATTGCAGCAGAGGCAGAACGGTGGTTGGTCAAGCCGGTGCTGGCCATCAATGCCGTGACCTATTGGCATGCGTTGCGGCAAAGCGGCATCGATGATCGCGTGTGGGGCTGCGGCCGGATTCTCGAAGAGTTCTGACTTTGGCTGGAACAACGGGCTTATCTTCCGAGGCGCCGGTTCTCATCGCTGGCGGCGGCCCGGTCGGGCTGATCACGGCGCTGGCCCTGGCCCGCCAGGGCGTTCCGGTCCATGTGTTCGAGACAGAAAGCGCGATTAATGACGCGCCCCGGGCGGCAACTACGCACGCCGCGACCTTGGAGATGCTGGAAGATCTCGGACTGGTCGAGGAGGTTATCCGTCGCGGGCTGGTCGAGCCGCTGTTTCGGGTCTGGGACCGGTCGGCCGGCAAACTCGTGGCCGAATTTGACTTTCGCCTTCTCAAGAACGACACCCGTTATCCCTTCGCCGTTCAGTGTGAGCAGCACAAGCTCGCCAATATGGCGATCGAGAGGTTACGCGCATTTCCGCACGCCAGACTCGAATTCTCCGCGCGGGTGACCTCGCTTTCGCAATCGGCCGACACCGTCGAAATCAATATCGATACGGCAGCCGGAGCGCGTGTGGTCAAGGGTTGCTATCTCATCGGCGCCGACGGCGGTCGCTCAACGATGCGTAAATCGCTTGGCATCGCGTTCGAGGGCTACACCCACCCGGAGCGTTTCCTCATCCTGACGACGCCGTTCGATATCGGCACCAGGTTTCCGGGGTGTACCCGCAACTATCTGGCCGACCCGGAGGACTGGTGCGCCCTGTTCAAGGTCTCGGGCGACGACGGCACCGGACTGTGGCGGGTCCTGTCATCGACCCGGCTCGATCAGACCGAAGCGGAGCTGTTCGACGATGAGGCGATCGAGCAACGGCTGCAAAAGTTCGTCCCCAAGGAGGGCCGCTACAAAATTATCCACCGCAATCTCTACAACGTCCATCAACGGGTGGCAGCAACCTTCCGCCAGGGCCGCGTCTTTCTTGTCGGCGACGCGGCCCACGTCAATAATCCGCTCGGCGGACTCGGACTCAATTTCGGCATCCATGATGCGATCGAACTGACGGGCCTGTTAGGCCATGTTCTCCGTCGCGAAGAGCCGGTTGAAATTCTTGATTTGTACGACCGCCGTCGCCGTCCTTTGAATATCGAATTCGTTCAGCAACAGACCATCGCGAACAAGCGGCGAATGGAGGAGAAGGACCCGGTTGCGCGCGCGAAGAATTTCGAACAGCTCGCAGCCACCGCTGCCGACCCGCTCGCGCACCGCGCCTATCTGCTGCGCGCCTCGCTGCTCGAGAGCGTGAAAAAATGGACGGCTTCAGATTAGGTGCCTTTAACGCGACCTGACTCTGCGAAAACAGCTTGCGGCTGACGGAGGGAGTCATCGCCGTCCACTGTCAGCCATAATCTGTTGAGGAAAATATCGGCCCCGACTTCGTCGGGGGGGTTGGGGGATGGGTGACTTGGTCGGGGCCGTGCTCTGCGTGAGGCAAGAGCTTCCGATCTTATAGACGGCACAGCTGCAACCGCATTAAACTTTGGTTAACCAAGTAAAAGCTTGGTTAACGACGCGTGCAGCTCATTGTTTTCCGGAGCAAAAATCTGCGCGCATCGATCGCATAAAATATCGGCCCGCTGCTCCGGCCCTCCCGCACATGACCAAACAGGCGGCGAGGTCGGCAAACCGGATCGCCCCCGTACGATTTGCAGACGAGGCGAAAGCCGTGCTTGTTGGTGGGGTTCGCGATTCGCCAGTCCCATGACGGTAACGCCTCATCTGGCCACGCTAAACCCGGAACAGCGACGTGCCGCCGAGCACGGCGATTCGCCGCTTCTCATCGTCGCCGGGGCGGGCACAGGCAAAACGAACACGCTTGCCCATCGTGTTGCTCATCTGATCGTGCAGGGCGCTGATCCACGACGGATCATGCTGCTGACCTTTTCACGCCGGGCGGCCCTTGAGATGACCCGCCGGGTGGAGCGGATCGCGGCTCATATGCTCCCGGGGCAGGCGCGCCTCGTAGCGGATGCCCTGACCTGGTCCGGCACTTTCCACGCGATCGGCGCGCGGCTTCTGCACGAATATGCCGAGGAGATCGGGCTCGACCGCGCGTTCACCATCCATGACCGCGAGGATTCCGCCGACCTCATCAATCTCGTGCGGCACGAGCTTGGCTTCTCCAAAAGACAACAGCGCTTTCCGGCCAAGGCGACGTGCCTTGCGATCTCTTCGCGCGCTGTCAACGCCGAAGCCGGGCTGGGCGAGGTCCTCGGTACCAGTTTTCCCTGGTGCGCTGGCTGGGAGCATCAACTCAAAACCTTGTTTGGAGGCTATGTCG
>JBQCCX010000310.1:0-27113 GCA_051961815.1 Xanthobacteraceae bacterium | reverse complement strand
GATGGCGCGCGGGCCCAACGAGCGCGGCATTTCCGTCGCCGTGGCAGGTTACGATCTCTGTCCGGTCGTCACCATCGGCGACATTGTCGAACAAATGCAGCGCATGTGCGCCTTCCTGTGGCAGCGGTTTGGCCGGCGCATGATGGTTTACGGCCATTCGGCCGGCGGTCATTTGGCCGCGGCGCTGCTGGCGACCGACTGGCGCACGCTTTATCCGAAGGCTCCCGCCGATCTTGTTCCCGCGGCCTATTCGATCTCAGGCGTGTTCGACCTGGCGCCGCTTCTCGCGACAAGCGTCAATGCGGATCTGCGGCTCGATCGGGAGCAGGCACGCAAACTGTCGCCGCTGTTTTGGCCGGTAGCGTCCGGTCGGATGTTCGATGCCGTCGTCGGCGGACTCGAATCCAGCGAATTCAAACGCCAGAGCCGCATCATCGCGCAGGCTTGGCAGCAGAGCGGTACGCCGGCGCGCTACGAGGAGGTCGCCGGCGCCAACCACTTCACGGTGATCGATCCACTGTCCGATCCGCAGAGCGCAATGACGGCCCGCCTCACCGAGCTGGCACAGGCGGCGGGACGTTGAACCGATGCTGGCGCAATCGGCGCGCTGTGCAATCGCAGACGCCATTACGGCGCATGCGAGGCAGTCTCCACGGTGCTCTGCCGCGTCAGCAACACGCAAGCCGAGGCGACAAAAATCAGCGCAAAGCCGATCATGTCGGTGACGGTCGGCACTTCGCCCAGAAGCAGAAACGATCCGATCACGCCAATGACCGGCGAGGCGAGCACGCCAAGCGAGGCGGTCGCTGCCGGCAGCCGCCGTATGATGGTGAACCACAGCGCATAGGCCACGCCATTGCCGGCGATTCCGGTCCATGCTGTTCCCAGAACACCGTCGAGATGCGCGCCGGCGACATGCGGTCCGCCGCCGAAGATCAACATGGAAGCAACGAGGATGACGGCGGCAATCGTCATTTGCCAACTGCCTATGCCCATCTGATCGGCCTCGATATGCGCCCATTTCAGATAAACCGTGCCGCCGGCCCAACATACTCCGACCGCGAGCGCAAACACGATGCCGATCGGAATCCCGTTCGTGGTCAGCGGATAAATGAGGATGGCAAGCCCGGCGATGCAGAGTAAAAGCGCCGTGGTCTGAACGCGACTTGGCCGTTCGCCCAGGAACAACCAAGCCAGCAATATCGCCCAGATCGGCATCGTATAGGCGAGCACCGCCACGCGCGAGGTGGCGGCGGCGATCTGAGCGAAGGCGCCGAACAGAGCGAAGGCGACGATGTTGAGGAGCGATCCGACCAGAATATGCGCCCAGACTTTCGGCGAAGGAACGCGCAAGCTGCGCCGCATCGCCAGGCACATCAACCAATAGGTCACCGCGCCTAATATTGCGGCGATGCCGCGCATCGTCAGCGGCGGAATCTCGTTGAGCGCGATCTTCATCACCGGCCAGGTGATGCCCCAGATCAAGCCGAGCGCGGCCAGCATCAGGCGCGCGCCGATATCGGCGTGCGGCGCGGCGCCGCTGCTGCGAGGAGGATTTTTCACGGAGCTTTTGGTCCAGCGGCGATGAACCAATCGGCGATCTGCGCGCCAGTCCAGAACAGCACGTCGGATTTCTTGCGAATGACCTCAAAGATGCGGCGCAGATATTTCACCCGGTGCGGCGCGCCCATGATGTAGGGGTGCATGGACAAAGCCATGATCCGCGCCGAACCGGCGGAATCCGCGTAGATCTGTTCGAACTGATCGAGCGCCCGTTCGCAATATTCCGATGCCTTGTGGTGCTGGATCAGCATCATGGCGACGTCATTGCATTCCTGCGTGTAGGGCAGGTTGAGGATCGGCTTGCCGCGGGTCTTCAGCCATACCGGCTGATCGTCGAACACCCAGTCCGCGACATAGTCGTAACCTTCCTCGACGAGCACATCCGGGGTTTGCCAGGTTTCGGTCAAGCCCGGCCCGAGCCAACCGCGCGGCGGCTTGCCGGCGGCTTTGCTGATGACCTCGCGAACCCTGCGAATATCGGCGCGTTCGTCGTCGACCTTCTGCAGATTGCGCTGGGTGAAGCCATGGCCCATGAGTTCCCAGTTCCGCTCCACCGCCGCGCGCACGATCTGCGGATAGGCCGCGAGCGCCGAACCGTTGATGGCCAGCACGCCGGGTATGGCGAAGGCATCGAAGATTTCGACGAACCGCCAAAAGCCGACGCGATTGCCGTATTCGTGCCAGGCCCAATTCGGCACGTCCGGCATCGGCGAGCCGCCAGCCGGCGGGGTGAGCACGGTGCGCGGCATCGGCGCCGTCGCATCCCATTCCTCGACATTGATGATCACCCACACCGCCATGCGAGCGCCGTTCGGCAATTGGAGCGGCGGCCGATCGGTGATCGGCGAATAAGCCAGCCGATCGTTCGGCAGCATCGCGGGTTTGACGGGTGATTTTCGGGAAGCCGATTTGCGGGAAACGGATTTTGCCGGACGTTTGACCATTGCCATTGCAGCCTTTCCGGGGCCGGGTGATAGCAGGACCCTCGCGCGCTGTCTTGTCGGCCCGGCCGCGGTCGTGCTGCGGATGGAGCCGGTCACGGTCTCGGATTTGGAATGCGTGATGCGTTTCGCGATAGCCGCCTGTTGTTGCGCCGCATTTCGCTTCATGTTAGCAACCGGCCAATTCCGGAGGCGGTCTTGCGCTGTCGCCGGCAAGGTCAGTCCCGCGTGGATTCCGCTTGAGTGCCAGTGGCTTGTGCCGACCATGCGCGCCGGTTGCGGGTCTTGCGGAAAGTCAAAGAAAACCGCCCAACAACACCGCTAAATAAACCGCTATCGAGTAAGCGCAGCGAGCACAGATTTTGGCAGCCGAAGCACCCCTCCTGTCCGGCGTGGCCGGTCGCTATGCGACCGCCTTGTTCGACCTCGCGCTGGAGGCGAATGCGACCGACACCGTCAAAGCGGAGCTTGACCGCTTCGATGCGCTCGTCGCCGAAAGCGCCGATCTGAACCGGCTGGTGCGCAGCCCGGTCTTTTCGACCGAACAACAGTTGCAGGCGCTGTCCGCCGTCCTCGAACGCGCCGGGATCGCCGGGCTGACGGCGAATTTTCTCAAGCTCGTCGCGTCGAACCGGCGGCTGTTCGCGGTGCGCGACATGATCAAGGCGTTCCGCGCGCTGGTCGCTGCGCACAAAGGCGAAGCGACCGCCGCTGTGACGGTGGCCGAACCGCTCAAGGACCAGCACGTGGATGCGCTACGCGCCGCACTCAAATCGGTGACCGGCAAGGATGTCGATCTCGACGTCAAGGTGGATCCCGCCATTCTCGGCGGACTTGTCGTCAAGCTGGGCAGCCGCATGGTCGACAGCTCGCTGCGCACCAAACTCAATGCCCTCAAGCACGCGATGAAAGAGGCTCGCTAATGGATATCCGCGCCGCGGAAATTTCCGCAATCCTCAAAGAGCAGATCAAAAATTTCGGACAAGAGGCCGAGGTCTCCGAGGTCGGACAGGTGCTGTCAGTCGGTGACGGCATCGCGCATGTCTACGGCCTCGACAATGTCCAGGCCGGCGAAATGGTCGAATTCGAGAGCGGCGTGCGCGGCATGGCGCTCAACCTCGCCAATGACAATGTCGGCATCGTGATTTTCGGCGACGACCGAGAAATCAAGGAAGGCCAGACGGTCAAGCGCACGCGCGCGATCGTCGAAGTGCCGATCGGCAAAGGCTTGCTCGGCCGCGTCGTCGACGCGCTCGGCGATCCGATCGACGGCAAGGGACCGATCAAGGCCGACCACCGGGCGCGTGTCGACGTCAAGGCGCCGGGCATCATTCCGCGCAAATCCGTCCATGAGACGATGGCGACCGGGTTGAAGGCGATCGACGCCTTGATCCCGATCGGTCGCGGCCAGCGCGAATTGATCATCGGCGACCGCCAGACCGGCAAGACCGCGATCGCGCTCGACACCATTCTCAACCAAAAATCGCTCAACGCCACGGGTGACGAGAAGATCAAGCTTTACTGCGTCTATGTCGCGGTCGGACAGAAACGCTCGACAGTCGCGCAATTCGTCAAGGTGTTGGAGGAGAACGGCGCGCTCGATTATTCGATCGTGGTCGCGGCGACAGCTTCGGATCCGGCGCCGATGCAGTATCTGGCGCCGTTTTCCGGCTGCGCCATGGGCGAATATTTCCGCGACAACGGCATGCATGCGGTCATCATCTACGACGACCTCTCCAAGCAGGCTGTCGCATATCGCCAGATGTCGCTCTTGTTGCGCCGCCCGCCGGGCCGCGAGGCCTATCCCGGCGACGTGTTCTATCTGCATTCGCGGCTCCTTGAGCGCGCGGCGAAGATGAACGACGACTACAAAGCGGGCTCGCTGACGGCCCTGCCGGTGATCGAGACCCAGGCCAACGACGTCTCGGCCTATATTCCGACCAACGTCATTTCCATCACCGACGGGCAGATCTTTCTGGAGACCGATCTGTTCTATCAAGGCATCCGGCCGGCGGTGAATGTCGGGCTTTCGGTGTCGCGCGTCGGCTCCGCCGCGCAGACCAAGGCGATGAAAAAGGTCGCTGGCCGCATCAAAGGCGAGCTCGCGCAATACCGGGAGATGGCGGCCTTCGCGCAGTTCGGCTCCGATCTCGACGCCACCACACAGCGGCTCCTCAATCGCGGCGCGCGGCTGACCGAACTCCTCAAGCAGCCGCAGTTCACGCCGCTGCGCATGGAGGAGCAGGTCTGCGTGATCTATGCCGGCGTCAACGGCTACCTGGATGTGCTGCCGGTTGATCGGGTGCGGGCGTTCGAGGACGGACTGCTCGGCCTGTTGCGCAACCAGCACACCGATCTGCTGACAGCAATCCGCGATTCGCGCGACCTCGACGATACGACGGCAGGCAAGCTCAAGACTGTCGTCGAGAATTACGCCAGGACGTTCGCTTAATGGCATCACTGAAAGATCTGCGCAGCCGGATCGCCGCTACCAAGGCGACGCAAAAGATTACCAAGGCCATGCAGATGGTCGCGGCGTCGAAATTGCGCCGCGCACAAGCGACGGCGGAATCGGCCCGTCCCTATGCCGCGCGCATGGAGACGGTGCTCGGTAATATCGCGGCGTCGGTCGCCAGCGCCGAAAGTGCCCCGCGGCTTCTTCGCGGCACCGGCAGCGATCAGAAACATCTGTTGCTGGTCTGCACGGCGGAGCGCGGCCTGTGCGGCCCGTTCAACTCCGCCATCGTGCGGTTGGCGCGCGAACGCGCCACCGCGCTCGCCGCGGAAGGCAAAGACGTCAAATTCTTCTGCGTCGGTCGCAAGGGCTACGATCAGCTGCGGCGGCAATTTCCCAAGCAGATTGTCGAACTGGTGGACCTTCGCTCGGTGCGCGTCTTGCATTTCGACAACGCCGAGGGCATCGCCGAAAAAATCATCGCGCTGTTCAACAAATCCGAGTTCGACGTCTGCACGCTGTTCTTCTCGCGCTTCCGCTCCGTGATCGCGCAAATTCCCACCGCGCAGCAGATCATACCGCCGGTATTCGAGCAAAAATCCACCGAGGCGCTGGGCGGCGCAGTTTATGAGTTCGAGCCGGAGGCCGAAGATATCCTCAACGATCTGTTGCCGCGCAACGTCGCGGTGCAGATCTTCCGTGCGCTTTTGGAAAATGCCGCTTCGTTCTACGGCGCGCAAATGTCGGCGATGGACAATGCGACTCGCAATGCCGGCGACATGATCCGCCGCCAAACCTTGTTCTATAACCGCACGCGCCAGGCCATGATCACCAAGGAACTGATCGAGATCATTTCTGGCGCCGAAGCGCTGTAAGCAAACACCGATCGAACTGACAAGGACTTAAGCATATGGCTCAACTCGTCGGACGCATCACCCAAGTCACCGGCCCGGTGGTCGACGTTCATTTTGAAGACCATCTGCCGGCGATCCTCAACGCGCTGGAAACGAAGAACCAGGGCACTCGCCTGGTGCTCGAAGTGGCCCAGCATCTCGGCGAATCCACCGTGCGCGCCGTCGCCATGGATTCGAGCGATGGTCTGGTTCGCGGTCAGGAAGTGACCGATACCGGCCAGCCGATCGCAATTCCGGTCGGTCCGGGCACGCTCGGCCGCATCATGAACGTGATCGGCGAACCGGTCGACGAGGCCGGGCCGATCAAAGGGGTCGAGACGCGTCCAATCCACCAGCCGACCCCGAGCTACACCGAGCAATCCACCGAGGCGCAAATCCTGGTGACCGGTATCAAGGTGGTCGATCTGTTGGCGCCCTATGCCAGAGGCGGCAAGGTCGGACTGTTTGGCGGCGCCGGCGTCGGCAAGACGGTCATTATTCAGGAGCTCATCAACAATATCGCCAAGGCCCACGGCGGCTATTCGGTGTTCGCCGGCGTCGGCGAGCGCACGCGCGAAGGCAATGACCTCTATCACGAGATGATCGAATCCAAGGTCAACAAGGATCCCAAGGAAGGCTCGGTTGAAGGATCAAAATGCGCGCTGGTCTACGGCCAGATGAACGAGCCGCCGGGAGCCCGCGCCCGGGTCGGGCTGACCGGGCTGACTGTCGCCGAATATTTCCGCGACCAGGGTCAGGACGTGCTGTTCTTCGTCGACAATATCTTCCGGTTCACCCAGGCCGGCTCAGAAGTGTCCGCGCTGTTGGGACGCATTCCGTCGGCGGTCGGTTATCAGCCGACTTTGGCGACCGACATGGGCGCGCTGCAGGAGCGCATCACCACAACGACCAAGGGTTCGGTGACCTCGGTGCAGGCGATCTATGTTCCTGCCGACGACCTCACCGATCCGGCGCCGGCGACCTCCTTCGCCCACCTCGATGCCACGACAGTGCTGTCGCGCTCGATCGCGGAAAAAGGCATCTATCCCGCGGTCGATCCGCTCGATTCGACCTCGCGCATGTTGTCGCCGCTTATCGTCGGCGAAGAACACTATCAAGTCGCGCGCCGCGTGCAGCAGATCTTGCAGCGCTACAAGGCGCTGCAGGACATCATCGCCATCCTGGGCATGGACGAGTTGTCGGAAGAGGACAAGCTGACGGTCGCGCGCGCGCGCAAGATCGAGCGCTTTCTGTCGCAGCCGTTCCATGTCGCCGAAGTTTTCACCGGCTCGCCCGGCGTCTTTGTCGAGCTCGCCGACACCATTCGTGGCTTTCAGGGACTCTGCGAGGGCAAATACGACTACCTGCCGGAGCAAGCCTTCTACATGGTCGGCACGATCGAGCAGGCGGTGGAGAAGGGCAAGAAACTCGCGGCGGCGGCGTGAAACAGTGATCGGTCGCTATCTAAGGGTAACCAATGGCTGGACTCCATTTCGAATTCGTCTCACCCGAGACAGTGCTGTTCTCCGGCGATGTCGACCAGGTGGATCTTCCCGGCAGCGAAGGCGATCTCGGCGTGCTGCCTGGACATGCACCGATGGTCACGCTGTTGCGGCCGGGCATCGTGACCATCATGCGCGAAGGCCGGCGTGAGCCGGTCGTGGTGGTCGGTGGCTTTGCCGAGATGGGGCCCAGCGGACTGACCGTCCTCGCCGACCGTGCCGGATCGCGCGAAGATTTCGATCTCGATTTGCTGGCGAGCGATATCAAAGACATCGAGGAAGACGTCGCCGATTCCACCGACGCTGCGGAGCGCGACAAGCTCGCGCGTCGGCTCGACCAGATGCGGGCGCTGCAGGCGGCGCTCACGCAATAGCCGCTGGATTAGGCCGGGCTGGCAAACTTCGCGAATTCCGCCACCACGCGCTTGTAGACGGCGCGTTTGAACGGCACGATCAAACTCGGAATGTTCGCGAGCTCTTCCCAGCGCCACGCGGCAAACTCCGCCTTGTGCGCACCGTCCGGATGTTCGACATCGATCTCGCTTTCATCGCCGGTAAAGCGCATCGCAAACCATTTCTGCGTCTGGCCGCGATATTTGCCTTTCCAGGCCTGGCCGATCAGTTCGCGCGGAATGTCGTAGCGCAGCCAATCGGCGACTTCGCCGAGCCGCTCCACCGAGCGGATATTGGTCTCTTCGCGCAGCTCGCGCAGTGCTGCCGGCCAAGCGTCCTCATCGTCATCGATGCCGCCCTGCGGCATTTGCCAGGAATGCGTCAGATCGACGTGCTCCGGCCCGTCGATGCGCTTGCCGATAAAGGCATGGCCGTCGCGGTTGAACAGCACGACGCCGACGCAGGGACGATAGGGCAGATCTTCAACGCGCATGATCTTCAACGTGCGTGATCTTCAACGTGCGAGATCTTCAACGTGCGAGATCTTCAACGTGCATGGCGAGACCGAGGGTTCGGAAACAACCGGTCAAATAGACGCCCGATGATCGTCAATTTGTCCGATGCTGTCACCAGCGCCGAACGTGCTTGCGACGCATTCAGCCGGGTGACCTGGAGCGCGGGGTGACTTTAGCCCTCAGCGCTTCTTTGGCGGATGATCGGGCGTCTCGACGTCGTTCTGGTCCGGCAGCGTGCGCTCGGCAGCCGTCGGCGACCTGAGGTGACTTGGACCTCGCGCTTGGCGCCGGTCTTGGCGTCGATGACCGTAATCGTCACGGTATTGGGCGATTTCGGCGGAACGGCCGGCGGCAGCGTTGCGGTCGTGGCCGGCGCCGCGGCATCCGCAGAGGCGGCGGCTTGCGGGACCGCGATCATCTCCGGCGCTTTTTTGGCCATGCGCAAATCCGTCGGCGCGATCGCTACCGGCTCACCGCCCGAACGGTCCTGGGCGATCATGGCCCACAGCACAAAGGCGCCGAAGAACAGGCCGAGGGCAACGGCGACGATCTTCGCCACCGGGATCTCGACGGCGCGCTGTTGTCGCTTCGGGTCGTGTCCGAGCGGCGCTGTGAGGTCATTCATCGTCATGCGTGATCCCCGTCCCCGATCGGCGCGTGACCTTATACACCGGCGCGCTAGCGCGCAGCTGCCGTGCGAATCACAGCAGGGAAGGCGAGCATATCACGGCGTCTGTGCGCCTGGCCGGCCGCTTTTGTGATGACTGCGCAACCATTTGCGCACCAAATCCCGAACAGAAACGGGGCGGCCAATGGCCGCCCCGTTTTGTTGAAGCTTGGCGATCGCCCGGTCAGTTAGGAACCGCGGCTTTCGGGTTCGGCGGGAAAGCGGCGTTGCTCGCCGTTCCGCGCAACAGGTCGAGCGCCATCTTGATCGCTTTGTCGTCCGACTCATTCGGCGGCACGTAGGACTGCGAGCCGGTTTCCTCGGAGCCTTCGGCCTTGAGATGGCCGCGCAGCGAGGCTTCGCCTTTCGAGTCGGTCTGCGCCTTCAAGTTGTCGGGAACGTCCTGCAGCACCTCGATATCTGGCGAAATGCCCTTGGCCTGGATCGAGCGCCCCGACGGCGTGTAGTAGCGCGCCGTGGTCAGCCGCAGCGCGCCATTGCCGGCGCCGAGCGGAATGATGGTCTGGACCGATCCCTTGCCGAACGAGCGCGTGCCGATGAGCGTCGCGCGCTTGTGGTCCTGCAGCGCGCCGGCGACGATCTCCGAAGCCGACGCCGAACCGCCATTGACCAGAACGATCAGCGGCTTGCCTTTGGTCATATCGCCGGGCCGCGCATTGAAGCGCTGCGTCTCTTCCGGGTTGCGGCCGCGGGTCGACACGATCTCGCCCTTCTCCAGGAAGGTGTCGGAGACGGAAATCGCCTGGTCCAGCAAGCCGCCCGGATTGTTGCGCAGATCGACGATATATCCCTTGATCTTGTCGGCGCCGAGTTGCGCGTTGAGATCGTTGATCGCCTGCTTGAGCCCGTCCGTGGTCTGCTCGTTGAATTGCGTGATGCGGATGTAACCGACATCGCCGCCTTGCGGACGCCAGCGCACCGATTTCACCCGAATGATGTCGCGAACGATCGACACTTCGATCGGCTTCTCGGCGCCCTTGCGCATGATCGTGAGCTTGATCTTGGTATTGACCGGACCGCGCATCTTGTCGACGGCCTGATTGAGCGTGAGCCCCTGCACCGCCTCGTCGTCGAGATGGGTGATGATGTCGTTGGCCATCACACCGGCTTTGGCGGCGGGAGTCTCGTCAATCGGAGCGACGACCTTCACCAAGCCGTCCTCCATCGTGACCTCGATGCCGAGCCCGCCGAACTCGCCGCGGGTCTGCACCTGCATGTCGCGGAAGCTCTTCGGGTCCATGTAGCTCGAATGCGGATCGAGCCCGGCGAGCATGCCGTTGATGGCCGACTCCACGAGTTTGCTGTCTTCCGGCTTTTCCACGTAGTCGGCGCGTACGCGCTCGAACACGTCGCCGAACAGATTGAGCTCGCGGTAGGTGTCGGAAACCGCCGCGCGGGCCGCCGAGCTTGCCAGCAAGGCATGAGGCTGCGTGATGATCAGCGTTACCAACACGCCAGCCAGTGCACCGAGAACGAGCAGTGAAGTTTTGCGCATCATCCGCGAACCTTTTCGCCTTCGTTAGTCGCCCACCACGGGCTGGGATCAATAGGAGCGCCGTCCTTGCGGAACTCCACATAGAGTACAGGTTGCTTGGGACCGGACGTGCCGGTCGGGGGCGCAGGTGATCCGCCACCCATCACCGCTACCGGCTCGCCGGTCAGCACGAACTGCCCGAGATCGACGGAAATTCGCTCCATCCCCGCTAGCAGCACATGATAGCCGCCGCCGGCATTGAGGATCAAGAGTTGCCCATAGCTGCGAAATCGTCCGGCGTAAACAACCCAACCGTCGCAGGGCGCGGTTATCTGGCCGGCGGGCCGGGCGGCGATGGAAAGGCCTTTTTGAGTTCCGCCCGAACCGTCGGGGACGCCGAAATCGCGCAGGCGAACGCCATTGACCGGCAGGCGCAAATGCCCGCGCATGTCGGCGAAGGCTACCGCCGGCGTAAGCCGCCCCGGGTCGCTCAATGCGGCAAGTTCCGGATGCGTCGCATCGGTGGCGATGCCGCGGTCGGCCTCCCGGGTGGCGCGCTTGGCGCTGTCGAGCCCGGTTTCGAGCTTGGTGATGAGGTCCTTGATGTTGTCGACCTGGCGCGCCAGGTCGGAGGCCCGCTGGCGCTCGCCGGCGAGCGCCAGCTCTGCATTGGTCTGCTTTTTCTGCCGTTGGTCGACCAACAGGCTAACGCGAAGTTGTTCGCGGCCAAGCAAAGCAAGCTCCCCGGTCAGCCGGTCGCGTTGCGCAACGCTCTCTTTGCGCACGTTCAATAGCGCCGCAAGATCGCCGGCGAGCGCATCGGTCTGGCCGCGCATTTCCGGTAGCACGGCGCCGAGCGCAATCGCAGTGCGGACTGCGCGCAAGGCATCTTCGGGGCTGACGACCAGAGCGGGCGGCGGTTGCCGGCCCATGCGTTGCAAGGCGGCGATCACTTCGACGATCACGGCGCGGCGCTGGTCGAGCGATTTTTGCAACGCGTGTTCCTGCTCATTGAGCGCGGCCAAGCGGCTTTGGCTGGTGCTGATACTGGCTTCGACCTCGCGCACGCGGGCCGCCGTATCGATCAGTTGCGCATTGAACTTGCGGCGATCCTGGCCGAGCACCTCGATTTCACTGCGCAGCTTGGCCTGGGCGTCAGCGGAATCGCGCTGCCGCGCCAGGGCCGCATCCAGTTCCTGGTCGCGTTGCTTGATGGCGTTGGCAGCATCGGGCGCCGGTTTGGCGGCGGGTTGCGTCGGCGCTTGCGCTTTGGCGCTGCCATTGAGCGCCATTTGCGCTCCGATCGGAAGTGCAAAAGCAAGCGCCGAGCCGAGCAAAAGTCTCCCTCTTCCGAAGTTCGTCAGCATTCGCGGCGCGCTCGTACGAACTTCGCAATCGACGGCACCAGACGCGGATCGGTTCGGTTCGACCGTCGGAGAATCATCGGTTGCAAGGTAGAGGTGGGCCTCAGGAAGGCAAGTAAAACGGAAAACGGGCTAGCTTTGGACCGGAATGCGACAAGCCCGGGTAGCCGACGTCACAATTCGCCCACGATGCTTTACCGAAAACCGCGATAGGTCATTCAGGCGTGATGATAGGGATGGCGCGCCAGAATCGTCGCGGCGCGATAAAGCTGTTCGAACAGCATGATGCGGACCAGCTGATGCGGCCAGGTCGCCGCACCAAAGGCCAGCATCCGCCTGGCGCGTCCGCGCAGGCTTTGGGTGATCCCGTCAGCCCCGCCGATCACAAAGCACAGGGCGGCGCGGTTCTCCTCGCGGCATTTTTGCAGCAATGCGGCTAAACCCGGGCTGTCGATATTCTCGCCGGCCTGATCGAGAACAATCACCACGGCTTCCTCGGGGAGAATGTTGGCGATAGCAATCGACTCTTCGGTGCGGCGCCGCTCCGGGTCGCGCGCCCGGCTCTCGCGGATTTCAACGATCTCGATCCGGCGCAACCCCAATGAACGGCCGAGCGCGTCGGCGCGCTTGGTATAAGCGCCGGCGAGGTCCCGCTCCGGCCCTTGCTTGAGCCGTCCGACCGCAGCGACGATCACGCGCATGAGCGGCTCCCTTGCCCTCCATGGTCAGCCGCCGCCGGGAAAGCCGGCGGGCCGCGGCGGATGATAGGCTGGATCGGGCTTGCGGGTGAACCGGCGCGCCTGTTCGCGATGACGATGATGATCGCGCGGCGATCGGCTCAACGGCCGGCGAGCCGGAGCATCAGGAATGAAAAACAAACGCGACGGAATCAGCTGGCGCGACGCGCGGTCGGTCCAGCCATCCACATTTTTTCGAGATTGTAGAAATCTCGCACTTCCGGTCGAAAGACGTGGACGATCACGTCGCCGGCATCGATCAGCACCCAATCACAGTGCGGCGTGCCTTCGACCTGGGCACGAATGCCGGCCT
Organism: Xanthobacteraceae bacterium; assembly: GCA_051961815.1. Lineage (GTDB taxonomy): Bacteria > Pseudomonadota > Alphaproteobacteria > Rhizobiales > Xanthobacteraceae > BOG-931. The sequence goes on along the minus strand of JBQCCX010000310.1, from coordinate 14,275 downwards.
CGCGCAGATCTTCGACCACGCGGTCGGCTACCGATCCGACATGCCGATTCGATCGGCCGGAAGACACGACCATGTAGTCGCCGATCGAAGATTTGTCTTTGAGATTGATGGTGAGGGTGTCCTCGGCCTTCATGTCGTCGAGGCGGTGGAGGACCAATCGGAGGATCTCCTCGGCGTCAAGACGCATTCTGGAGACCGTTTCGGGCGCGCGACGTTCGGCCCGTGAGAGTTCGACTGGTGACAGGGTTGGTGATCCTTTCGCTCCGGGTTGTTGCGTTCGGTACCTACAGCAAGCTTACCGCATTCCTGTGACGCTAAATCGGCATTTCCACTAAGGGACGCGCCTGAGGCCGGCGAATCCCCGTCCTGCTAAAGATAGTCACGGGGCCTTAACGGTTTCAACCCGCTTCCTTCAAACAAGTGTCATTTGTGTCGCCGCAAAGCGCGCGCGGCGCGCAAAGCCGTGGAGGACAGCGGCGATTTGAGGCCGTGCAGATAAATCCAGGCCGGCGGCCGGCGCAGCGGAAGGGTTGTGGCGGCTGTTTCGGGGAGCCGCGCCCAGGCCAGCGCCTGGCCGGCCGCTCCCGCCGCCGAGTAGAGGCTCGGCCCCAAGCGATCGATCACCGCGATCGGGATCAGACGGGCAATATCGCGCCAGCGCTGCCAACGATGAAAGCTGCGCAGATTGTCGGCGCCCATGATCCAGACAAAATGCACGCCCGGGCAGCGCCGGATCAGATAGCTGATGGTGGCGAACGTATAGGTGATGCCGAGATCGGCTTCGAGATCGGTGACGTCGATGCGGGCGTGATGGGCAAGTTCACGCGCGGCGGCGACGCGCTCGGAGAGGGGCGCCAGACCGCGCGTGTCCTTGAGCGGATTGCCCGGGGTGACGAGCCACCACACCCGATCGAGCCCGATCCGCCGCATCGCCAACAGGCACGCGGCGCGATGGGCGGCGTGCGGCGGGTCGAATGTGCCGCCGAACAGACCGATGCGCATGCCGCGCGCGTGGGGAGGCAAAACCGGACGACCGCGGCGGTCGAACCGAGTGGCGACCGGGCGCAGGTGAAGCGTGTCGCCGCTCATGATCTCGGAACGAGGCCCCTCCCGCCAAATCGCCACCGGCGGCCCGGCGGCCGCCTCACGGCTGCATTATGGCCGCGTCTGGCCGTTGCCGCGTATGCGGTATTTGAAACTGGTGAGCTGTTCCACGCCGACCGGTCCCCGGGCGTGGAGCCGCCCGGTGGCGATCCCGATCTCGGCGCCGAAGCCGAATTCGCCGCCATCGGCAAACTGCGTCGACGCATTGTGCAGCACGATGGCGGAATCGACTTCGCGCAAGAATTTTTCCGCCGCCTTGCGGTCTTCGGTCACGATCGCGTCGGTGTGATGTGAGCCATAATGCTCGATATGCGCGATCGCGGCGTCGACGCCGTCGACCACTCCGGCGGTCAGAATGGCGTCGAGATATTCGGTGCTCCAGTCTTTTTCGGTCGCCGGCTTGACCCGCCGGTCGACCGCCAGCACCGCGGCATCGCCGCGGACCTCGCAGCCGGCGTCGAGCAGCATCATGACCAGCGGTTTGAGCAGCCTGTCGGCGCCGGCGCGATCCACGAGCAGCGTCTCAGCCGCGCCGCACACGCCGGTGCGGCGCATTTTGGCGTTGAGCACGATTGACTTGGCCGTCGCCAACATGGCTTTGCCGTCGACATAGACATGACAAACGCCTTCGAGATGGGCAAAGACGGGCACCCGCGCCTCGCTCTGCACGCGGCCGACGAGATCTTTGCCGCCGCGCGGCACGATCACGTCGATGGCGCCATCGAGCCCGGCCAGCATCATGCCTACCGCTTCGCGCTCGCGGGTGGGAACCAGCGCGATGGCCGCCGCGGGCAGTCCGGCTTCGGCCAGGCCCTCGACCATGGCGGCATGAATGGCGCGGCAAGAGCGGAAGCTCTCGGAACCGCCGCGCAGGATCGCCGCATTGCCGGCCTTCAGACATAGCGCGCCTGCGTCTGCCGTCACATTGGGCCGGCTCTCATAGATTACGCCGACGACGCCAAGTGGAACCCGCACACGTTCGATCCGCATGCCGTTCGGCCGCCGCCACGACGCCATGACCGCTCCGACGGGGTCCTTGAGCTTGCGGATCACGTCGATGCCGTCCGCCATCGCGGCGACCCGGCCGGGGTCGAGCGCCAGTCGGTCCAGAAAGGCAGGGGTGGCGCCAGCCGCTTTAGCCTCATCCCGATCCTGCGCGTTGGCCGCCAATATGGCTGGGCCGGCTGCGCGGATGGCTTTGGCCATGGCGGCCAATGCGCGATTCTTTTGTGCCGCCGACGCAAGCGCCAGCGTCCGCGCGGCGGCGCGCGCGTCGCGGCCGAGGTGCCGCATGGCCTCGGCCAGGGCGGCGCTGCCTGTGCCGGCAGATCCGGCCGCGGAACTGTCCAGCGCCTTGAGCGGGGCGTTCATGGCCTTGATCCGTCTTGCTTTCCGTCTTGCACTCGCCGCGTTTGTAACATGTCCGGCCGGGCCGAGCGAGGCGGACGGCCGGTCGAGATACGCACAGCAATCCACAGCATTCGTGCAGCCGTCACCGAATTTCAGGAACCTCCGCTGAATATAGGGATTTGCAGGGTGGAGTTCTGACGCGGAGGGGTCTCTGTCATGCCTTTGTCGATACGTCATAAACTTAGCCGGTTGCCGAAGCGCTTTCCGGTCGGAACCACGTTCGTGGTTGAGGGCCGGGCCGCCGGCGACGGCAAAAATAACAAGCATTTGCGCGTTTTTTCCCGTTTCGTGGTGCTGCCGGGCGGCCGCCGCATCGATCTCGGCGGCGACGGGGTGACGGCAACCCGCGGCCGGCGCGCCCGCAACCGTCGGCGGCAGGGTGCGACCCGCCAGGCTTCGGCCGAGCCAAAAAAAATAGTTACCGAGCGCGGAACAACCCTCCGGCATCGTCGTTAACGGTCAGGCGCCGGGCGAAGCCCCCCAGCCCCTCACCCTCAATCACCCGGCGTCGAACCCCGGCCGCATTAGCGGTCGGGGTTCATCTTTTGGGGGGGACGCTTCTCGAGCGAATGCGGGCTTACTCATCGCATGGGTGCGGCGCTTTCATTAGCGGCCGACCGCGAGATCATCGCGATGGACCATTTCGGCCCGGCCGGAAAACCCCAGAATCGCATCGATGTCGGCCGAGGATCGGCCGCGGATCTTCTGGGCATCTTCGGCATCGTAGGCGCATAGTCCGCGCCCGATTTCTACGCCGTCGGGGCCGCGGATGATCACGGCATCGCCGCGGGCAAAACCGCCCTCGATTCGCACCACCCCGACCGGAAGCAGGCTATTCCCCCGACGCAGGGCTGCCACTGCACCGGCATCGATCGTGAGCGTGCCCTTCGGCTCCAGCGAGCCGGCGATCCACTTTTTTCGGGCCGTCACCGGATTGCCAGCAGTGAGAAACCAGGTGCAGCGCGCGCCAATTTCGATCGCGCGCAGCGGATGCTCGAGATGTCCCGAGGCGATGACCATGTGAGTGCCGGCGGCGGTTGCGATCTTTCCGGCTTCGATTTTGGTTTGCATGCCGCCGCGCGATAGACCCGAGCCCGCGGCGCCGGCCATCGCTTCGATCTCCGGCGTGATCCGTTCGACCCGCGGCAGATGCCGTGCGGTGCTGTTGCCGCCAGGCGGGGCGTCATAGAGACCGTCGACGTCGGACAGCAGCACCAGAAGATCGGCGCTCGCCATCGTGGCCACGCGCGCGGCGAGCCGATCGTTGTCGCCATAGCGGATCTCGTTGGTGGCGACCGTATCGTTCTCGTTGATGATCGGGACCGCACGCCACTGCAGCAAGCGATCGATCGTGGAGCGGGCATTGAGATAGCGCCGGCGCTCCTCGGTGTCAGCGGGCGTCACCAGCACCTGGCCGGCGGTAATGCCGTGCCGCGACAGCGCCTCGGTCCAGGTTCGCGCCAGCGCGATTTGCCCGACCGCCGCGGCGCCCTGGCTGTCCTCGAGCGCTAGCTCGCCGGGGCCAAGCTTGAGCACGGTGCGACCGAGCGCAATGGCGCCGGAGGACACCACCAGGATGTCGCGCTTGTCCGCATGCAGCGCGGCGATGTCGGTCGCCAGCGACGCCAGCCATTTTTCATTGAGCCGGCCGCGCCCGGCGTCGACCAGAAGCGAGGAGCCGATCTTGACCACGATCCGGTTAAAATCGGCGAGCCGCGGCGTGTTGATGGCAGGTTTCATGACGGGTTTTTACCGCATGCCCCGCAGAGTGGGATACCGCTTTCCCGCTTGCTTAACGTGCGACGCGCAGAGGTTGCGATGAGCCTATAGCTCGGCCTCATGCTGCAGCAGGGCTCTGTTCTCCAGGCAATAATAGCCGGACAGCCGGCTGACCAGCTTGCGCCGCTTCCAGTCGTTGAGGATGCGGCTGACATTCTCCCGCGCAATGCCAGCCATGGCGGCAAGGTCGCTCTGCCCGATCTTCTGGCGGATAACGATCCGGCCGGAGCCGACGTCCTGGCCAAATTCCTGCGCCAGTTCGAGCAGCGTACAGGCGACGCGGCCGCGCAGCGGCAGAAAGCTTCCGGCGGCAACCGTCGCATCGGTTTCGCGCAATCGCGCTGCGATCAACGTCAGCAATGATCTGTAGACTTCGGGATGTTTGTTGGCGAATTCGTCGAACGCCGCCCGGCTGAGAAAACTCAACTGCGCCGGCCGCACCGCGACCACCGAGGCCGAACGCGGCAATCCGTCGATGAGCGACAGTTCGCCGACGATCGCGCCGGAGCCGAGAAAGGCGAGAATGCGTTCGGTCCCGGCCCGCGACACCATCGTGACTTTGAGCAGTCCATCTTCGACCCGATAGCAGCCGTCGCCGGCGTCGCCGGCAAGAAACAGCACCTCCTCGGCTTTAAGCCGGACCGGCGTCGTGTTGCCGAACAGGCTCGCCGAAAGATGCTGGGGCAATCCCGACAGCAGACTCGGATTGTCGCGGGGCGGGGCCATGGCACGTCTCGCGGCTCATTGCAGTCGGGATCCCATCCCGTTCGCTTTCTCAAAGCATGCTGCAGATTTGCCGAAAGGAAAAGCCCGCCCGGACGGTCGGTCCGGAGCGGGCGAGGTGAACCCGTGGCAGGGTTCTTGGGGGTGTATGGGGGACGTGCATCACCCCTTGGACGTCACACGGGTCATTGGAGGTTGGGGGACGGGGGAAACCCGCTGACATCGATTCGAATTGCGATCACCGTTTGCGCCACCAAATCGTTGTTTTGCTGTTGGAGACGAACTTAACGCCTTGCCGAAATGGCGAAGTGACCGGCGTCACAGAACGGCGGTTTTCCGGTAGCTAATTGATCTTAAATAGGAAATTACGCCGAACCCACAAGGTGGGGGCTGGCCGGCCGAGACGGCGAATTGTGCGCCGCGCTTTTAGCGCTTTGGCGCCCGCACTTCGACGCCAGCGCGTTGCTCGATCGGTTGCACGACCTGGGTGACATCCTTGTCGGGGCCAAGTTCATCGCAGGTCAGCTTGAGGATCGCGGCCACCGCTTCGATCACCTGGATCGGAATTCCGAGCGCTTTGGCTTCGGAAATAAAAAGGTTCACGTCCTTCAACATCAGGCCCGCGGTGAAGCCCTGGTTGAAGCGGCGCGGCACGACCACTTCGGGGAATTTCTGCTCGGTCGCGGTGCTGCGCCCGGAACTCGCATTGATCACGTCGAGCATGATACGCGGATCGAGCCCGGCCTTCACTCCCATCACCATCGATTCCGAGGTGGCGGCCATTGCCGCTGCGGACAGCACGTTATTGCATAGCTTCATGGTCTGACCGGCGCCCGGCCGCTCGCCGATGTAGAAAAATTTGCCGATCACTTTGAGCGCCGGCTCGACCGCTTCGACTTCGGCGCGCGGGCCGGACGCCATCACCGCGACCGTGCCCTTTTCGGCGCCGCGCACGCCGCCGGACACCGGCGCATCGATCTGCACGATGTTACGCGCCGCCAGTGTCTTGAAAATTCGCTGCGCCATCATCGCGCCGGTGGTGGAGAGATCGACGAAGCGTTTGACGCGCTTGCCTTCGATCACGCCGTCCGGGCCGGTCGCGACTTTGAGAACGATATCGGGCGTCGGCAGGCTCGCCATCACCGTCTCGACCATATCGGCGACTTCCTTGGGCGAACGCGCCGCGACGGCGCCACGCGCGGCGATATTGCCGATCGCTTCCTGGCGGGTGTCGTAGACCACGACTTTGTGCCCGGCCTCAATCAGCCGCCGCGCCATGTGCGCGCCCATATTGCCGAGACCGATAAAGCCGATGTCCATGATGCGCTCCGCTTATTTGTTCCCCTCCCCCTTGCGGGGAAGGGTAGTGCTGGGGGTCGCTCGGTAAGGAGTAGGCGTCAACGCCTCAGTGTCACCGCTCGACCGCCCTCCTAACCCTCCCCCGCAAGGGGGAAAGAAAATTGGGAAAACTCCGCGCGCACTTTATCCGTATGCTCGCCCACCGCCGGCACCGGTCCGTACCGCCGGTTGGCACCGACGCTGCGCGGCGGCGCCGGATAAGACACTGGCCCGCTCGGCGTCCCGACTTGGATGCGGCGCAGATGCGGATGGTGCGAGAGGTCGGCGGACGTGTTGACGCGGGCAAAGGCGATGTCGGCGGCGGCGAGTTTCCGCTCCAGCACCGCGGCATCGAGCATGGCAAATGCTTTGGCGACCCGGCCGTCGGTTGCGGCGCGGCGTTTGACGCGCTGGACATTGGTGGCGAAATCCGGATCGGCGGCGAGCGCCGAATCGTCCAGCACTGTGGCGGCGAGCACGCGCCATTCGCGATCGTTCTGGATCGAGATGAGAATAGTGATGCCGTCGCAGCTCTTGAACGCGCCGTACGGCGAGATCGAGGGATGCGCCAAGCCGATTCGCTGCGGCGGCGCGCCGGCTTCCGCTTGCAGGAGCGGCACGGTCATCCAATCTGCCATCGCATCGAACATCGAGATTGCCAGCGCCGCGCCGTCGCCGCTGCGCGCCCGCGCGATCAGCGCTTCCAGGATCGACTCATAGGCATTCATGCCGGCGGCAATATCCACCACCGAAACACCGACCCGCGACGGCTCGCTCGTGCCGGTCACCGACGCGAGGCCGGATTCGGCCTGGATCAGCATGTCATAGGCCTTGCGCGCCGCCAGCGGGCCGCTCTCGCCGAAGCCGGAGATCGAGCAACAAATCAGCCGCGGATGTTGGCGGCGGAGCGTCTCGACGGCAAAACCGAGCTTGGCCAGCGCGCCAGGTTTCAAATTCTGCACGAACACGTCGGCGCGGGAGAGCAGCGCGGCGAACAGCGCCTTGTCGGCCGGTTTCGCGAGATCGAGCACGACCGATTCCTTGCCGCGATTGAGCCAGACGAAATAGCTGCACTCGCCATGCACAAGATCGTCGTAGCCGCGCGCGAAATCGCCTTCCGGCCGCTCGATCTTGATCACCCGCGCGCCGGCATCGGCCAGCCGGCACGTGCACATCGGCGCGGCCACTGCTTGTTCCAGCGATACGACGAGGAGGTCGGAGAGGGGGAGGGTCATGCGCTATTCTTACATTCCGTCAGCCTGAGGTGCGAGCGGAGCGAGCCTCGAAGGGCGACGGCCCGTACATCGTTCGAGGGCCGCTTCGCGGCCACCTCAGGATGACGGGCGTTCATCAATACGAACGCGGCAGGCCGAGCACATGCTCGGCGATATAGGACAGCACCAGATTGGTCGAGATCGGCGCCACGGTGTACAGCCGGGTCTCGCGGAATTTGCGTTCGATGTCGAATTCTTCGGCGAAGCCGAAGCCGCCATGGGTCTGCACGCACATGTCGGCCGCGGCCCAGGATGCTTCGGCGGCAAGGTGCTTGGCCATGTTCGCCTCGGCGCCGCAATCGCGGCCGGCTTCGTAGAGCGCGGCCGCTTCGCGCACCATCAGTTCGGCGGCGCGCATGCCGATATAGGCGCGTGCGATCGGGAACTGGACGCCTTGATTTTGTCCGATCGGCCGGCCGAACACGACGCGCTCGCCGGCATATGTACTCGCCTTTTCGATGAACCACTTGGCGTCGCCGATGCATTCGGCGGCGATCAGGATGCGCTCGGCATTCATGCCGGAGAGAATGTAGCGAAAGCCGTCGCCTTCGTTGCCGATTACCGCTTGCGCGGGCACGCGCAAGTTTTCGAAAAAAACTTCCGTCGTGGCATGGTTCATCATGGTGCGGATCGGCCGGATGGTCAGGCCGTGTCCGCGGGCGTGCCGCATGTCGACCAGAAAGACGGTGAGGCCACCGGTCCGCGACTTTGCCTGTTCGCGCGGCGTGGTGCGGGCAAGCAGCAGCATCAGATCGGAATGCTCGGCGCGCGAGGTCCAGATCTTCTGGCCGTTGATGATGTAACTGTCGCCCTCCCGCGCAGCTGTCGTGCGCAGGCTGAGCGTATCGGTGCCGGAGGTCGGCTCGGTGACGCCGAACGCCTGCAGCCGCAGCTCGCCGCGCGCGATCGCCGGCAGGTAGTGCTTCTTCTGTTCGGTGCTGCCGTGGCGAAGGAGCGTGCCCATCGTGTACATCTGGGCGTGACAGGCGGCGCCGTTGCAGCCGCAAGCCTGGATCTCTTCCATGATCGCGGCCGCCGCCGTCATCGTGAGCCCGCTGCCGCCATACTCTTCGGGAATGAGCGCTGCGAGAAAGCCGGCTTTGGTCAGCGCGGTTACGAATTCTTCCGGGTAAGCGCGCTCGCGATCGAGCCGCCGCCAATACTCGCCGGGAAAATCCGCGCACAGCGCTCGCACCGATTCGCGGATCGGGGCGAGATCGTCCTTTCCGGAATTTGTGGTCGCGTTCGCCGTCATCTGTTCCATTGCACTTGCAGTCACAATGCCTGCAGTCACAGTCGCAGCTCGGCGCGCCCGTTATTGACCGCGATCACGTCGCGCTCGACGACGCGGGAGCGAAAGCTCACGACTTTGCCGTCGCACCACATTTCGGTGCGCAGTGTCTCGCCGGGAAACACCGGCGCCGAGAACCGGCAGGCGAAGGCGACAAGCTTGCCCGGATCATAGCCGCAAAATGTGCGCAAGACCGCATGGCCGGCAACGCCGAAATTGCCGAGCCCATGCATGATCGGCCGCGGATAGCCGGCCTGTTTGGCCACCATCGGGTCGGCGTGCAGCGGATTGAGATCGCCGCTCAGCCGATAGATCAGCGCCGCTTCCGGCCGGGTCGCAAGATCGCAAACCGCGTCCGGCGCGCGCGCGGGAATCGGATGCGGCTCTGGCGCTTGCCGCGGCGGCCCGCCAAACCCGCCGTCGCCGCGGCAAAACGTGGTCTGCGTCACGGTCGCGACCGGTTCGCCGGTCACCTTGTCCGTCACCTTGCGCTCGCTGAACACCAGCGCGCCTTTGCCCGCGCCTTTGTCGATCACCTCGATGATGCGGAGCTGCCCGACCACCGTGCCTTTCGCCGCCAGCGGCCGATGCAAGGTGATGCCCTGCTCGCCGTTGACGATCTTCAGCCAATCGATGCCGGTGTTGCGCTCGCGCGCCCAAAAACCCGGATGGCCGAGCACGGTGCCCATGGTCGGCAGCACCTTCAGGTTCTTTTCGTAAACGAAGGCGAGCTCGGCTTCGTTCATTGGATCGTGGCCGAGCCCGATGCCGATCGCGTAGAGGATGCAGTCCTTGGTCCCGTAGCTCTGCTCGGCTGGCGGCACCTCGAGCGCCATCAGCTTGTCGTAGATGATCGTCATGGCGCCAACCGGCCTGGTTGCTGCTTGAAGCTTTTGTAGTTGCCTCCCCCCTTGTGGGGGAGGCCGACGAGCGTGGGCGAGCCCACGCTAGTCGTCGGGAGGCGGGTGGCGCATGCATGTCCCTCAAGGGACCCCCCTGCCCAGCCCTCCCCCACAAGGGGGGAGGGAGCAGCATGGAATTGTCGCCGCGTATTCATCACACCGGATCCCAGGAGAACACGTCACCGGAACGCTCCAGCGGCGTGAACGACGACGCAAATGCCCCTTTAAGCTGCGCATCGAGTTTTTCCGGTGTCCAACCGTCGGCGCGATGCAGCGTGCGGACCGGCCGGTTCTGATTGAACAAATAAACCTCGTTGTTGCGCACCGAAAAAATCTGCCCGGTGATGCCTTCGGCGCGATCGGAGGCGAGATACACCGCCAGCGGCGCGATCTTCTCCGGTGTCATTTCGCGGATACGCGCGACACGTTCTTTTTCCTGCTCGGTCTCCGCCGGAATCGAATCGATCATGCGGGTCCAGGCGAACGGCGCAATGCAATTCGAGCGCACATTGAATCGCGCCATGTCAAGTGCGATCCCGCGCGACAAGCCGACGATGCCCATCTTCGCCGCCATGTAATTGGCCTGGCCGAAATTGCCGACCAGCCCCGACGTCGACGTCATATGCACGAAGCTGCCGGAATTCTGCTCGCGAAAATGCGGGGCACAGGCGCGGCTCATGGCGAAGCTGCCATGAAGGTGCACGGTGATGACGTCGGACCAGTCGGACCAGCTCATCCGATGAAAGATGCGGTCGCGCAGGATGCCGGCATTGTTGACGAGAATGTCGACGCGGCCGAACCGCTCGAGCGCCGCGGCGACGATCTTTTCCGCATTGCCCGGCTCGCTGATCGAAAGCGTCGAGGCGATCGCGTCGCCGCCCGCTTTCTTGATGTCGTCGACCACCGTTTGCGCCGGGCCGGTATCGGTGCCAGCGCCGTCGAGACTGGCGCCGATGTCGCACACCACGACACGCGCGCCCTCCTGCGCCAGTAACAGCGCGATGCCGCGGCCAATTCCGCGTCCGGCGCCGGTAACGATCGCGACCTTGCCCGCAACGATATTCGGCATTGAAACAGCCCCTTTTTCAATCGTCACCCCCGCGCCTGACACGGGGGTCCATGCAGCGATGCCGTCCAATGGGTTGCCGGGTCATAGGCGAGCGAAGCGACGCCGTTCTTCGAACAGCTATGCCCGGCAATGACGACACTGTCAGCCCCAAACCTCGCGCGCGACCCCGCCGATCATGCGCAGCTTCGCCCATTGCTGGTCCTCGGTGAGGATATTGCCTTCCTCGGTCGAGGCGAAGCCGCATTGCGGGGAGAGGCACAGTTGGTCGAGATCGGCGAAATGCGCTGCTTCTTCGATGCGCCGCTTGATCGCGCCCTTGTCTTCGAGCGCGCCGGTTTTGGTGGTGACGAGACCGAGCACTGCAAGGCGGTCCTTCTGCAGGCGGGCCAGCGGCTCGAACCCGCCGGCGCGCGCGGTGTCGTATTCCATGAAATAACCGTGGACTTTGATGCGATCGAACAGCACTTCCTGCATGGCGTCGTAGCCGCCTGTTCCCATGAAGGTCGATTTGTAGTTGCCGCGGCACAGATGCATGGTCACCGTCATGTCCGGCGGAATGTCGGAAATCGCGACATTGATGAGATCGCCGTAAATAGTGCCGAGCGCCTGCGGGTCGTCGCCGCGATCCTTCATCTGCTGGCAGTATTTTGGATCGCACAACATGGCGATGAAAACTTCGTCGAGCTGCAGATAACGGCAGCCAGCCTCGGCGAAGGCGCGCACCGCCTTGCGATAGGCCTGGCCCAGATCGGCGAAGAAATTGTCGAGCTTCGGGTAGACCGATTTGTCGATCGGCGTCGCCATCGGCCGGCCATAGAGCGCCGACGGGGCCGGAATCGTCATTTTCGGCGTGCGGCCGGTATTGGCTTTGACGAATTTGAAATGCTCGATCATCGGATGGCTGGAGAAGCCAAGCTTGCCGGTGACCTTCACGCCCTCGTTGCGGGTCGTCACCCCCGCGAAGGCGATTCCGCTATCCATCACGTGGCGCTCGACGCCATCGAGGCCCCACAGGAAGTCGAGGTGCCACCACGAGCGGCGAAACTCGCCGTCGGTGATCGACTGCAAGCCAGCTGCTTCCTGTTTTTTGATGACGTCTTTGATCGCGCGGTCCTCGACTGCCTTCAGCTCGGCGGCGTCGATTTCGCCTTTGGCGCGGGCCTCGCGCGCCGCTTTAAGCGCCGCGGGCCGCAACAGACTGCCGACATGATCGGCGCGAAACGGCGGCTTGGTTCGTTGCGTCATGGTTTGCTCCCAAATCTTTTGCTCACCCATTTTGCGGGGGACGTGGTCACCCCCACACCTCCTGCGCGACCGCAACGATCATGCGCAGCTTCGCCCATTGCTCGTCTTCGGCGAGAACATTGCCCTCCTCGGTCGAGGCGAAGCCGCATTGCGGCGACAGGCATAGCTGATCGAGATCGATGAACTTCGTCGCTTCATCGATGCGGCGCTTGATCGCGTCCTTTTGCTCGAGCGCGCCGGTTTTGGTCGTGACCAGCCCGAGCACCACCGTTTTTCCCTTGGGCACAAAGCGCAGCGGGTCGAAGCCGCCGGCGCGCGCGCTGTCGTATTCCATGAAATAGCCGTGGACATTGATGGTATTGAACAAAAGCTCCGCGACCGGCTCGTAGCCGCCGGTAGCGACGAAATTGGAACGGAAATTGCCGCGGCACAGATGCATGGTGATGGTCATGTCGGAAGGAATGTCGGCGATCGCGGCATTGATCATGGCGGCGTAAGCCGCGGGCAAGCGCGCCGGATCTTCGCCGCGGTCCGAGATGATCTGGCGCAGCGCCGGATCGCACAAATAGGCGAGATTGACTTCATCGAGCTGCAGATAACGGCAGCCGGCGTCGGCAAAGGCACGCACGACCTTGCGGTACGATTGGCCGAGATCGCGATAAAAATCCTCCATCGCCGGATAGAGCGCCGCCGGCACCGCATCGCGGCCATAGCGGAAATGCAGCGATGACGGCGACGGAATGGTCATTTTCGCCGTGTGTTTGGTGTGCGCGCGCAAAAACTCAAAGTGCTCGATCATCGGATGCGGCGTGTAGCCGCCGAGCTTGCCGGTCAGCCGCAGCAGGACCTGCCGCGGCTGCGGCCCGCTGGTCTGAAACTTTATTTTGCGTTCGCCGGCATAGGACTCGACGTTGTCGAGCCGTTCGAGGAAGTCGATGTTCCACGAGATGCGGCGGTATTCGCCGTCGGTGATCGATTGCAGCCCGGCCGCTTCCTGCTTGGCGATCACGCCGGCGATCTCGCGATCCTCGATCGCCTTGAAGCCTTCGCCGCCAATCTCGCCGCGCGCGCGTTGCTCGCGCGCGGCTTTGAGCGCCGGCGTGCGCAAGAGACTGCCGACATGATCGGCGCGAAATGGCGGAGCGGTGCGTTGGGTCATGCTTACTCTTTGACACGTCATGGCCGGACTTGTCCCGGCCATCTCGATCATTTTTGCGAAATTAGCCCGCCTAAACGAGATCACCGGGACGCGGCGCTGGCGCGCCCACCCGCCGATGACGGAGGCATCACCCCCACACGTCGTCGGCGATTTCGACGATCATCCGCAGCTTCGCCCACTGTTCGTCCTCGGCGAGGATGTTGCCCTCCTCGGTCGAAGCGAAGCCGCATTGCGGCGACAGGCAGAGCTGGTCGATCGCGACATATTTGGTCGCTTCGTCGATGCGGCGCTTGATCTCGTCCTTGCTCTCGAGCGTGCCGGTCTTCGAGGTGACGAGCCCGAGCACCAGCTGTTTTTGACCTTTGGGAAAGAAACGCAGCGGCTCGAAGCCGCCGGCGCGGTCGCTGTCATATTCGAGAAAGTAGCCGTCGAAATTGGTATTGCCGAGTAATTCCTCGGCGACGAATTCGTAGCCACCCGAGGCGATGAAGGTGGAGCGGAAATTGCCGCGGCACGAATGCATGGTGATCGCCATGTCGGCGGGCTTGGCTTGGAGGGCCGCATTGGTGAGCTGCGCGTATCGCCTCGGCAACACATCGGGATCATCGCCGCGCTTCTGCGATTGGGCGCGCTCGTATGGATCGCACAGCATCGACCAGGCAGTATCGTCGAGCTGCAGATAGCGGCAGCCGGCGTCGTAGAAGGCGCGGATCGCGGCTTGATAGGCCGCGGCGAGATCGGCGAAGAACGCATCGAGGTCCGGATAGATCTCTATGCTGATCGCGGCGCGGCCCTGGCGGAAATGCAGCGTGCTCGGCGCCGGAATCGTCATTTTCGGCATCACCCGCGCATGCGCTTTTAAAAACTTGAAATGCTCCAGCATCGGATGGCCGGCAAAGGCGATCTTGCCGTCGATCTTGATCGTCTCGGCCTTGGTCTGCACGCCGTGAAACTGAATGCCGTGATCGGTGGTGTAAAACG
>JBQCCX010000309.1:0-3437 GCA_051961815.1 Xanthobacteraceae bacterium | reverse complement strand
ACCTTGCCAAGGTTGGGGTCGAGGGTTCGAATCCCTTCGCCCGCTCCAAATTCTCGATTTGATCCAAGGCTCGGCCGTCACCACCTTGCGTGCCGGAAGGCCGCGATGTCGGGCGGAACGCGCGCATGATCCCGAAAAGTGGAAACCGGTTTCCGGACAAGATCCTGCGCAGACAATCGGGCCAAATACTGCCGTGACGGTCAGCGCTGCCAATGAAAGCCGCCCCGCGCGGGTGGAACAAGGCGGCTTCGGCTTGCTGCTGCTGTGGCTCGCCGGGGTCTGCCTGCGCATCACCGTGCTGGCGATCCCGCCGGTGATCCCGCTTTTGCATCGCGATCTCAATCTGTCGGAAACCGATATCGGCTGGCTGTCCAGCCTGCCGCCGATGCTGTTTGCGCTCGCCGCGATTCCGGGCGCGGTGCTGATCGCGCGCTTCGGCATCGTGCCGGCGCTGTTCGTCGGTCTTCTGCTCAACGCGATCGGATCGATCGCCCGTGCGGCGCTGCCGAACGCGCCGATGCTTTATGCCACAACCATCGTCATGGCTGCCGGCGTCGCGATCATGCAGCCGGCGCTGCCGCCTCTGGTGCGCGCCTGGTTTCCGCGGCGGATCGGATTTGCCACCGCGGTCTACACCAACGGTCTTCTCGCCGGCGAAACCATTGCTGTGGCGCTGACCATCCCGCTGGTGCTGCCGCTGGTCGACAACAGCTGGCGCATGAGCTTCGTCGTCTGGTCGATCCCGGCTTTCGCGACCGCGCTGCTGGTCGGCGCCTGCGCACCGCGAGCGCAAGGCGCGAACGGTGCGACCGCGGCCGGCCGGCTATGGTGGCCCGATTGGCGGCGGCCGCTGATCTGGCGCCTCGGTGCAATCCTCGGCAGCGTCAATTCGATGTATTTTGTCGCCAACGCCTTCCTGCCCGACTTCATGACCGCGCTTGGCCGGCCCGACCTGATCTCGAGCGCGCTGACGGCCGAAAATTTTTGCCAGCTGCCGGCCTCGCTGATCATGCTCGCTGTCGCCGGGCGATTGGTGAAACAGCCATGGGCCTATGTCACCGCCGGCGCGCTGTCGCTGATCAGCCTTATCGGAATCATGACGGCGGGCAGCGGGCTGTGGATCGTGTTTTGGTCCGGCGTTTTAGGTTTTGTCACCACCGCGATTCTGGTTTTGACGCTCGCGCTGCCGTCGGTGCTCAGCGCGCCGGACGACGTGCATCGCACTTCGGCTGGAATGTTCACGGTCAGCTACACGATTGCAATGGTTCTGTCGGTGGCTGGCGGTTGGCTCTGGGATTTTACCCATTCGCCGATCGCGAGCTTTGTGCCGGTGGCGCTCTGCGCCATCGTGGTGATGGCGCTCGCCTCAACCGCCAATCACCCGGATCATCCCGAGAACGCGACCTAGCGAAGAATTCAGTCCGCGCTTTTGCGAGGCTGCCTAAAATCCCACCGCCAGTGCGCCGCGCGTGCGCGGATCGGCGGCGCCGACGAAACCGTCCGGCGTGATCATGATCGAATTGGCCGAAGTGAACGGCCGCTGCGGCACCACCTTGTCGCCGCCGGCGGCGAGCGCGGCAATGACCTCTTCGGCAATTCCCGGTTCGACATAGACCTGATCCGGCATCCATTGTTCGTGGATGCGCGGCGCCGCGACGGCGGCCGCGATGTCCATGCCGCGATCGATGACGTTCAGAATGATCTGCAGCACCGTGGTCGTGATCCGGCTGCCGCCCGGCGAACCGGTGACGAGAAACGGCTTGCCGTCCTTGAGCAGGATTGTCGGCGTCATCGATGATAGCGGCCGCTTGCCGGGACCCGGCGCGTTGGCCTCGGCGCCGACAAGGCCATAGGCGTTGGGCGCATAAGCCTTGGCGGCAAAATCGTCGAGCTCGTTATTGAGAAGGATACCGGTCCCCTCGGCGACGAGCCCGACGCCATAACTGAAATTGAGCGTGTAGGTATTGGCGACTGCATTGCCGAACCCGTCGACGACGGAAAAATGCGTCGTGTTGCGGCCTTCCGGCTCCGCCACCTCGCCCGGACGGATATCCACGGCCGCGGTGGCGCGCAGCGGATCAATGCCGGCGCGCCAGCCGGCGGCGTAAGTCTTCGACGTCAACAGCGCGAGCGGGTTCGCCACCCGATCCGGATCGCCAAGAAACAAGGCGCGATCCGCATAAGCGCGCTTCATCGCCTCGATCATCAAATGCAGGGCTTGCGCCTTGTTCGCGCGCGCAATGCCGCCAAGATCGTAACCTTCGAGAATATTGAGCATCTCGATCAACTCAACGCCGCCGGAGGATGGCGGGGCCATCGAAACCACCTCGTAGCCTCGATACGTGCCGCGTATCGGCACGCGCTCGATCGCCTGATAGGTTTTGAGGTCATCGGCGGTCATGACGCCGCCTGCGGCTTGCACCGCCGCCGTGATTTTCTCGGCCACCGCCCCTTGATAGAAAGCGCGCGCACCGTTCCGGGCGATGGTCTCAAGCGTGTCGGCAAGATCGCTCTGCACCAATCGATCGCCGGCAAGGAGCGTATTGCCGTCCGCTTTAAGAAAAATCTTTGCCGACGCCGGCCAGCGCGACAGGCGCGCTTGAGCGTTCGGCAGTGAATCGGCCGTGTCGTCGGTGACCGCAATTCCATCGCGCGCCATGGCGATCGCCGGTGCCATCAAGTCCGCGAGACTGAATTTTCCCGAGCCGTATTTTTGCGCGGCGAGCGCCAAGCCGGCGACCGTGCCCGGCACTCCGATCGCCAGTGCGGAATCGCGCGATTTTCCGGGATCGGCATTGCCTGCCTTGTCGAGAAAACTGTCAGCACCGATGCCGGCCGGCGCGGTCTCGCGATAATCGATGGTCGTGTCGCTGCCGTCGGCGAGATGAATGACCATGAATCCGCCGCCGCCGATATTGCCGGCGCGCGGATAACTCACGGCGAGCGCAAAGCCGACCGCAACGGCGGCATCGATCGCATTGCCGCCGTTCTTGAGAATCTCCGTGCCGATCTGCGCAGCCCGCGCCTCTTGCGCCACAACCATGCCGCCATGCTCTACGACACCGCCAGGCGCGACGGCATCGCCGGCGCGCTCGTCGCCGCGCGCGACCAGCGGCAGGACGAGGGTTGCCGCCAATGCAAAACAGGCGAAGCGTCGCAATGCGAATAATTTCAGATGCATGTTCGGAGCGCGGCTAGAGCATGATCCCGAAAAGTGGATACCGGTTTCCCGCCGGCGCGAAGCCGTGGCTGGCGTGAGCCGTTCCGGTTGATGCTTCGGCGGGCGAAGGCAGGCCGGAAAAGATCATGCTCAAATAAAAAAGCTGAAGCGAAATGCCAAATCAAACTAAATTCATTTTGCGTTAGCGTTACAGCATTGACGGCAAAACGCGATCAGGCGGCCGGTGGCCGTCGAGGAACGTCTTGATATTGACGAT
>JBQCCX010000308.1:0-2211 GCA_051961815.1 Xanthobacteraceae bacterium | reverse complement strand
CCGGTTCTTCAAGGGATTGTCGAGCTGGATCGGCTTCCGCCAGCTGCGCATCGATTACGAGCCCGAAGCTCGCGCCGAAGGCCGCAGCACCTGGAATCTGCGCCGCCTGATCGGCCTGTCGATCGACGGCGTCACTGCGTTCTCGGTGGCGCCGCTGCGCCTTGCCACGGTGATAGGAACGGTGCTCGCGCTCGTTGCCTTTTTCTACGGGCTGCAGATCGTTTACGAGACACTCGTCTACGGCACCGCCGTGCCCGGCTATCCGTCGCTGTTCGTCGGCGTCATGGTGCTCGGCGGCGTACAGCTGATCATGATCGGCGTGGTCGGCGAATATATCGCCAAGATCCTCGAAGAGATCAAAGGCCGCCCGGTCTACTTCGTCGCCGAACACGAAATGAAGCTGGCCGAGCAAGACAAACAAAGCGACTCGCGTACTGCGGCCGAATGAGCTCAGCGTTGCGGCACATTTGGCTCTGCGCGGACGACTACGGCCTCTCCCCGGCAGTCAGCGCCGCGATCCGTGAACTGGTCGGACGCGGCCTGATCAATGCGGCGTCGGTGATGGTGGTGACGCCGAGCTTTTCGTCAGCCGAAGCGGCACGTTTGCGCGAGGCCGCCGGCACGCACGCGGCGATCGGTCTGCATCTGACGCTCACCGCGCCGTTTCGCCCCTTAAGCGATTTTGCGCCGCTGCGCGGCGGCGCGTTCTTGCCGTTGAATGCCATGGCAGGCCGCGCGCTTCTGCATCGCCTCGACGCGGCGCGGCTAGAAGCCGAAATCGCCAGCCAGCTTGCAACATTTCGCAACGCTTTTGGCCGCGTCCCCGATTATGTCGACGGCCATCAACACATTCACGTTTTTCCGCAGATCGGCGACGTGCTCGTCCGCGTGATCGCACGCGAAGCGCCGCAAGCCTGGCTCCGGCAATGCGGCCGCGCGGCGGCGGCGCCGAAGCGCCTCGCCGACCCGAAAGGCTATGTGCTTGATGCCTTGAGCGCGCGGTTGCGCCGGCTTGCGACGGAGAAAGGCGTGCGCACCAACCCGGCTTTTGCCGGCACCTATTCCTTTCGCCGCGATGCCGATTTCAGCAAATTGTTCGGCGAATTTCTCGATGGCCTGCCCGACGGCGGACTACTGATGTGCCATCCGGGGAAAGTCGATCAGGAATTACGGCAACTTGATCCGCTGACCGATTTGCGCGAGCGCGAATATGCGTTTTTTCTCGGCGAGCGCTTTCCTCAGCTTCTGGCCGAGCGCGGCTATGCGCTCGCCGCGCCGTAGTCTCGTGAGCGTGCCGGGAAAAACTGTTAGATCACCACGACTTTGGTGCCGACCTTCACGCGCTGATAGAGGTCGGTGACGTCGTCGTTGCGCATGCGGATGCAGCCGGACGAGACATTGGTGCCGATGGTCCAGGGCTCGTTCGAGCCATGGATGCGATAGAGGCTCGAGCCGAGATATAGCGCGCGGGCGCCGAGCGGATTGTCGATGCCTCCCGGCATGAAGCGCGGCAGGTCGGGCCGCCGCGCGATCATTTCGGCCGGCGGCCGCCAGTCCGGCCATTCGCGCTTGGCGGTGACGGTCTTGACGCCCGCCCATAAAAACCCTGGCCGGCCGACGCCGACACCATAGCGCAGGGCCCTGCCACCGCCTTCGATCAGATAGAGAAATTTGTTCGCGGTATCGACAATGATCGTGCCCGGCGGTTCGCGGCCGGGATAAGCGACCTCTTGGCGGAGAAATTTCGGGTCGGTCGGACCGTCGCGAGGATCGCTCTGGTTCGGCGCCGCATAGGCCTGTGGCGCATAGGCCGGCGACCCACTCCCGCCAGGCGCATAGTAAGTCGATTCACCCGGACGGAAGGCGCGCGACAACAGGGTCGGTCCGGCGAAAATCGTGGCAAAAAAATCCTGCAGCCCGCGATTAGGCGCACCCGGCGCTGCATAGGTTGGCGCGGCGATCGCCGGTTCGGCTTGCGGCAACGCCGCAGCGCGCGACGGCATGATACGCGGCGCAGGCTTTGGTCGAGGCGGCGTGAGCTTTTGCGCATGCGCAACGCGCGACACCGCCGAACCCTGCGAAGTCTGGCTCGCACCGTCGGGCGCATAAGAGGGCCGCAGCGATTGCGCCGGCGCCGAGATCGACAGACTCACCGTCAGAATTGCCGCGATGCAGATGCGCCGCATGGCCGTACTCGTTACACGGCGCCAA
>JBQCCX010000307.1:0-5930 GCA_051961815.1 Xanthobacteraceae bacterium | reverse complement strand
CGTCGTCCGCGACCAGCCGCAAATGCGGCGCGGCTGCCGTCATCATGCCGCGATAGACGCTCAAATAATCCTGCGCCATGCGCCGCGCGGTAAAGCGCTCCTCAAATCGGCGCCGCACCTTGTCCCGTGACAAGTGTCCGAGCCGGTCGACCGCGCCGATCGCGCCGTTGACGTCCTCGACAATGAAGCCGGTCAAGCCGTCGTCGACCACTTCCGGCGCGGAGCCGCGGTTGAACGCGATGACCGGCGTGCCGCAGGCCATCGCCTCGATCATCACCAATCCGAACGGCTCAGGCCAATCGATCGGAACCAACAGCGCGATCGCGCCACTTAAAAACTCCGATTTGTCGCGGTCGCTGATCTCGCCGATATACTCGCAATTGCCATTCGCCAGCATCGGCTTGATCTGTTCGCTGAAATAATCCTGGTCGACCTTGTCGACCTTGGCGGCGATCTTGAGCGGGACACCGCAATGTTCGGCGATGCGAATGGCGCGATCGACACGTTTTTCCGGCGCGATGCGGCCCAGAAACGCAAAATATGACGGCTTGATCGGCCGCGGGGTCAGGAGCTTCTCCGGAAGCCCGTGATGCACGGTGCGCACCCAATGCGCCTGCGGCAGCGGGCGGCGTTGTGCATTGGAGATCGACACCACCGGGATCGAGGAAAATTCGTCGAACACCGGCTGATGCTCAGGCAAATCGAGCCGGCCATGCAGCGTGGTCACAAACGGGGTCGGTTGCCGCGAAAACAGCGAGAACGGATAGTAGTCGAGGTGGCAATGAATGAAATCAAAGTCGGCTGCAGACCGATACACGCGCTCGAGCATCAGCATGTGCAGCGCGTTGGGATCGCGCACCGAGCCGTCGAGCCGCAACGCCCGCGGCCACACCGCTTCCAATCGCGCGGATGTTACCGAATCGCCGCTGGCAAAGAGCGTCACCTCGTGCCCAAGCGCGATCAGTTCTTCCGTGAGCCATGAGACCACGCGTTCGGTGCCGCCATAGAGCTTCGGCGGGATAGCTTCGGTCAATGGCGCCACTTGAGCGATGTGCATCGAAAGTCCTCGATTTCTCGTTGAGTTCCTCACCCGGCGACTACCGACAACGTCGAAAGCGCCAAAAATTTCAAATTGTGGATGGAACTTAATTTTTTGAAGCCGTGGAACTTTTGTCGCCGGCGCCGCATTGACACCGACACGCCGGGCGGCGGGGCCATATCCGCCGAAACCCGGCGTGACACTATGCAACTGAAATTGATTCCGATGCGCCACACGACGGGAACAGGGAGGGTTCCGGGTCGTTCAGACGAAGGTGGGAGCGCCGGGGCGGGCCCGCGACTTTGCCGGAGATGATACGCGCATGGCTGAACTTACGGGTTACGCCACCTCACCTTTCGCGTTCGTCTTTCGTTATATCCGCCTGCGGCCAATCTCTCATGCCATTATTTTGGCCGCGGTGCTCGGAGCGGTAGGCTGCTCGGTCTGCACGCAATATGGCGTCAAGTTCCTGGTCGATACGCTGTCGAGCGGCGAGAACGCCGCGGCGTGGACCGCCTTTCTCCTGCTGGGCTCGCTGATTGCCGCCGATAACCTGTTGTGGCGCGTCGCCGCCTGGATTGCCAACTACGCCTTTGTCGGCGTTACCGGGGATTTGCGGCGCGATCTGTTCAGCCATTTGATGGGGCATTCCCCGACCTACTTTTCCGAGCGGTTGCCCGGCATGTTGACGAGCCGTGTCACGGCCACGTCAAACGCCGTGTTCACCGCCGAAAACATGTTCATGTGGAATGTTCTGCCGCCCTGCGTCGCGACCGTGGCGGCGATCGCGCTGGTGCTCACGATCAGCCTGCCGATGGCGGCGACGCTGGCGGTGATCGCCGGAATCATGGTTTTGATCATGTTCCGGCTCGCGGCCGCCGGCCGGCCGCTGCACCATGACTTCGCCCGCAAGGCGGCGGCCGTCGACGGCGAGATGATCGACGTCGTCAGCAATATGTCGCTGGTGCGCGCATTCGGCGGCTTTCTGCGCGAGCACCGCCGCTTTGACGCCACCGTCAACCGCGAGATGGCGGCGCGGCGGCGCAGCCTGTTCTACCTGGAAAAGCTCCGGATCTTTCACGCCATCGTGACCATATTGCTCACGCTGGGCCTGGTCGCCTGGGCGATCATGCTGTGGGAGCGCGGCCAGGCGACCACCGGTGACGTCGTGCTGGCCTGCACGCTGGCGCTCTCGGTGCTCAATGCGACACGCGATCTGGCGGTGGCGCTGGTCGACATCACCCAGCACATTGCGCGGCTGTCGGAAGCGGTCGCGACGCTGCTCGTCCCCCACGAACTGCGCGACGACCCGCAGGCCGCTACGCTCGTTCGCCGCGGCGCCAGCGTCAAGTTCGAACACGTGGACTTTACCTATCCCGACGGGCAGCGGATCTTCGGCGACTTTTCGCTCAACATCATGCCTGGTGAGCGCGTCGGCCTGGTCGGCCATTCCGGCGGCGGTAAATCGACCGTGTTTGCCCTCCTGCAGCGCTTCTACGATGTGCAAGGCGGCGAAATTCTGCTCGACGGGCAGAACATCGCCCGCGTCACCCAGGAAAGTTTGCGCGCCGCCATCGCGATCGTGCCGCAGGACATTTCGATGTTCCACCGCTCGGTCATGGAGAACATCCGCTACGGCCGGCCCGAGGCGAGCGACGACGAAGTCATGCAAGCCGCTTTTGCCGCGCGGTGCGATTTCATCGAACAGTTGCCGCAGGGGATGCGTACACTCGTGGGCGAACGCGGCGTGCGGCTCTCCGGCGGCCAACGCCAGCGCATCGCCATCGCCCGCGCATTCTTGAAGGATGCGCCGCTGCTCCTCCTCGACGAGGCGACCTCCGCGCTCGACACCGAGTCCGAAGAGGCGATCCGCGAGGCGCTCGGCCATCTGATGAACCGTCGCACCGTGATCGCGATCGCGCACCGGCTCTCCACCGTGCGCAATTTCGACCGCATCGTGGTCATGCAAACCGGCCGCGTCGCCCAGGACGGACCGCCCGACGTTCTCATGCGCCGCGAAGGGCTCTATCGCCAGCTGGTCCAGCGCGAGATGGGCAGGCTGGCGCAGCAGGCCGCCTGAACGCCAGTTGGTCGCTCGGCCGCAATCCGGAAATGACAAGGCGTTCACGCGCGTGCGATCGCCGCGCCGGATGTCTAATATGGCGAGCTTTCAGCTGGAAACGCCGCGATGTACGAGGTCACCAACCAGCCGCCGCCGCTCGAGCCTTACAATCTGTTGCAGACTGACCGCGCGCTTGACGCGGCCCTGAGCCGCGAGAATGCCGCTTGGGCGGTCGCCGAGCTCGACGCGCTCGGCAAGACGCTCGGCGCGCCGCAAACCGTCCGCCTCGGCTTCGCCGCCAACGCCAATCCGCCGGTGCTGCGCGCCTTTGACCGCTACGGTCATCGCATCGACGAGGTCGAATTCCATCCGGCCTGGCACGCGCTGTTGTCGCTCGCGGTCGAAGCCGGCTTGCATTCCAGTCCGTGGGCAACGCCACGGCCGGGAGCGCATGTCGCCCGCGCCGCCGGGACGTTCATGCTGGCGCAGATCGAAAGCGGCGTGTACTGCCCGATCGCGATGACCTATGGCGCGGTGCCGGCACTGCGCCATGCGCCCGCCGCAGCGGCCGAATGGCTGCCGCGCATTTTCGCCCGCCAATACGATCCGCGCTTTCGCCCGGCAGCCGAAAAGATCGGCGTGTTGCTCGGCATGGCGATGACGGAAAATCAGGGCGGCTCGGATTTGCGCACCAACACCACGCAGGCGGAATTTCGCGGCAGCGACGGTGCGCGCCGGATGTTCCGGCTGACCGGACAGAAATGGTTCATGTCGGCGCCGATGTGCGACGCTTTTCTGGTGCTGGCGCAATCGAGCGGCGGATTGAGCTGCTTTCTGGTGCCGCGCTGGACCCGCGACGGCGTGCGCAATTCAATTCACCTCGTGCGGCTCAAAGACAAGCTCGGCAACCGCTCCAATGCCTCGAGTGAAGTAGAGTTTACCGGCGCCGAGGGCGAGCTGATTGGCGACGAAGGCCGCGGCATTCCCACCATCATTGAAATGAGCAATTACGCGCGGCTCGACTGCGCGATCGCCTCGGCGGGCTTGATCCGTCAGGCCGTCGCGCAGGCTATCCACCACGCCGCGCATCGGACCGCATTTCAAAAAAAGCTTATCGATCATGCCCTGATGACGAATGTGCTCGCCGATCTCGCATTGGAATCCGAGGCCGCCACCGTGCTGACGATGCGGTTGGCGCGCGCTTACGACGAAGACGACGAACTGGCGCGCGTTTGGCGGCGGGTGATGACGCCGGCGGCAAAATTCTGGATCTGCAAGCGGGCGCCGCTGGTGGCGGCAGAAGCAATGGAGGTGCTCGGCGGCAGCGGCTACGTCGAGGAATGCGTGATGCCACGCCTTTATCGCGAGGGACCCGTCAACTCGATCTGGGAAGGCGCCGGCAATATCATGTGCCTCAACGTACTGCGTGCGTTGGAACGCATGCCAGCCGCTGGCGAATTGTTGCTGCACGAAATTACCGAGAGCGCTGAAGCTGACAAGCGGCTCCGCAGCGCCGCCGATCTCCTGGCGCGCAGGCTCGCCGGCCGGGATTGGAAGGACGAATCCCAGGCGCGGACCATCGTGGCCGATCTCGTTCTGGCGATGCAGGCCGCACTGCTCGCGCGCAACGCACCGGCGGCGATGGCTGATGGCTTTTTCGCCTCGCGCCTCGGCGACGGGCCTGGCGGCACATTCGGCCTGCTGCCGGGCGGCATCGATCATCGCGCGATCGTCGGGCGCGCCGCACCGCGGCCGGATCGATAGGTCGGCGGCGGTGCGTCGTTTTGATGAACCGACAGAGTTCCTGTCGTTCCAGTACAGAGTTCCGGAACCCGCTGTCCAACGAACTCGTTGAATCGGTTTGGACGCTGGCACGCGCCCGGAGGAACCGCGCCGAGCGCATTGCCAATGGTGAGCGGAGGGACAATCTCATGCGAATGAGAAACTTCAAGGATATGTACATCGCCGAACTGCAGGAACTGGTCAGTGTCGAAAACCAGCTTGATATCGCATTAAAACGAATGGCCGATGCGGCCTCGCATCCATCGCTCAAGCGCGAGTTGCATCGCCACCGCGAGGAGACCAAGGGGCAAAGCAAACGGCTGCAGTCGATCCTGCAGAACCATGGCGCGAAATTGCGCGCCCATACCGATCAGGCGATGGAAGCGCTGGTGAATGAAACTGAAAAAATGCTGTCGCTATTGGAAGGCGACGATCTTCGCGATGCCGGCCTGATCGCATCCGCGCAAAAACTGGAACACTACGAAATTGCCGCCTACGGCACTGCCGCAGCGCTTGCTGGGCAGCTAGACGACCAGCGCATGCTGCATGACAGTCTGGAAGAAGAACGAAAGGTCGATGCGGCGTTGACGAAGCTTGCCAAAGGTGAAGTAAACCAGGACGCGTTGGCCGCCTAACTCAATGTCGCGCCGCCGACCCGGTCGCGTCTTCCTGGCGAAATTCGGTGTCGTATTCCATGATGTCGCGCATCAATTGCTCAATGATTTGCTGGCGCATAGTGCCGTTCTGCGCGCTTGTCAATTCAGCCACGGTCTTGGCGATCGCGGTCAATACCTCATCGGTGTCGACGGTGTCCGGCTCGCCTCCGGCTGCGGGATATTCCGCGTAAAAATCGTCGATCAGCTCGACCATCATGCAATGCAGGCACGGCCGCTCGTCGGCTTGGTCTTCCGAGGTGGCTTCAGGCATAGGCGGTATCCTTTCGACCCCGAATGTAGGTGAGAGGACGGTCGATTGCCATGCTGGCCGGGCCGGGCTGGCCGGGCCCTGACCACGACGCGCGGATCGGGGTCACCGTTGAGCGCGAAA
>JBQCCX010000306.1:0-8784 GCA_051961815.1 Xanthobacteraceae bacterium | reverse complement strand
CGGGCTCTACACGATGCTGGTCGGATCCGCATGCCAGGCTGTCGGCATGATCGCTTTTCTCTTGACGCAGGACGAGGTCGGATTGTTCACGGTCGCGGCGCTGTTCGGCTTCGGATTCAGCGGCCTGGTGCCGGCCAATGTCCTGACATCGCGCGAATTGTTTCCGGTCGAGGAAGCCTATTGGCGGATGCCGACATTACTGCTGTGCAGCGCCTGGGGCATGGCGACGGGCGGCTGGCTCGCCGGGCTGATCTATGATCGCTTCGGCTTTTACGGCCCGGCCTTCGCTGCAGGGATTGCGGTCAATCTGGTCAACTTCTCGATTATCAGCACACTCGCTTTGCGGCGCCGCATCTTCGGTTCTCGTTTGATCTGAGCTCGTACCGCGCGATGCGCGCCGTGCTGTCACCCTGGCGGGGAATGACTCGGAATGGATTGCGAAAAATTCCGGCCGGCCGGAAAACAATTCCACCCGATCGGCGCACGCTCGGCGCCAGCGACAATTCGTTCAGCCGCCCTGCGCCACCAAGCTCGGCTGAATTCGAGTTTTCGGCGCGTCTTCGATATCAGCCGGTGTCCGGCACGCGTCGCGCTCGGCTTCTGAGTCAAATGCGAATGTTTCGCGCGGGTCGAACACGCGCACGCCAAGCTCTTTCGGCATCGGCGCGAGCCAAGGCGCCGCCCGCAATGCGGCTTGGGCATCGGTCAGTCCTTGCCGCCACCGGCGCTCCATTGAGGCGCGGCCAAACTCATAATCTTTCGATGCTCCCTCCGGCTTGGGGTAACGGTAAATGAGCTGCACAATGTCCATCTCGGTGACGCAGCCGAGCTCGTAAAGCCGCTTGGCTTCTTCGGTCTTGGCGATCTCCGACGGCAGCAGTTTGTGCAGCTCATTGATGGCATGGCGCACGTGATGCTTGTCACGCGCGACGTTAGTGCAGTTTTGCGTCCGGCCCGCGTAACGGATGTCCTTATCGCGTTCCACCGCCTCGTCGAGACTGGTCGGTAAAGAGCCGGCCGGCTGAAAAACGTCGACCTGAAAGGTGAGACGGCTGCGCCGTGGTGAATAATCCAGAACGTATTCCAGCGGCGTATTCGAAAACAGTCCGCCATCCCAATAGTGCTCACCGTCGACTTCGATCGGCGGAAATCCGGGCGGCAGCGCGCCGCTGGCCATGACATGTTCGGGACGAATGGTCATGCTCGCGCTGTCGAAATAAGCGAATTGACCGGTGCGTATATTGACCGCGCCGACGCTGAGACGGACCTCCTGCGCCTTGTTGATCCGATCGAAGTCGACAAGCCGCTCCAACGTCTTACGCAAGGCCGAGGTGTCGTAATAGCTGATCCGTTTGACCGGAGAGAACCAATCATAAAGTGGGCGCGGACTGAAAAATCCAGGCTGGCCGAACATCAGAGCTGTCAGGGCGCTTGCCTGGCGTTGCCATTCCACAACCGGCCAATCCAATGCGAAGGGCCAATCGAACGCGAACGGCCAGTAGCTCGCATGCGCCGTGATGCCGTTCCAAAAAGCGCGGAGCTGGGTGAGACGATCCGCGGGGGCATTGCCGGCGATGATCGCGGCGTTGATTGCGCCGATGGAGATTCCCGCAACCCAATCGGGCAAATATGGCGACGACGCCAAGGCTTCATAGACGCCGGCCTGATAGCTGCCGAGCGCGCCGCCGCCCTGCAGCACCAGAGCGACTTTCTTGTCGTAACTCGCCGGGCGGGCCGGAAAGCTCGCGATCGTCTGATCCATCGCTGGTTGCCCTCGCTTCGCGCAAAGTCGTGGCGGTGCCGGCCAATCTGAGACCGGAAAGCATCTGATTATTCCCACGGTTCGGGTGTTCGACGAAAGTCACCAAATCGCGATCACGGGAATAGCCGGGCCGGACGGCGAGTCTCTATCGGCAAAGGCGGCGGTTAATCACGCCGCGTTTTGACGAGGAAGTCATTGTCGTCAACGATCGAACCCCGCGCGCGGAAGCCTTTTGCGCCTTATGCTGCAGCGCGATTGCGGGAAGTTATGTCCGGGAGATCGGCACGAAATTTTGCTACTGCAGCCGCGGTTGTTTCGCCGATCATTCCAGATTGGGACAGCTTCTCATCGAACACCGCGAGCGGGCGGCGTCATGAACCGCATATCCTGGCGAAAACCGCTCGCCCTGATCGCTCACCGTTATTGGCGGATTCGATTTGCCCGCCGCCCTGCAAAGCGACGCAGCCGCGATGTCTCGATGACCGCCACCACAACGGGGACCGGTCTTTTCGGCTAGTGTCCTGAAACCGATGCCTTGACGACCGGCGGCCGCGCGCGGACCGCGCAGAAATTTTCCACTGCGGCGACGATCGCAGCACTGGTGAGCGAGCGGCGATCGGGTTTTGCCAATTCAAGTTCTTCCTGGCGATTGACGATCGATCCGGCCTCCAGCAGCACTGCCGGCATCCTGGTCGCCCGCAGCACAATCAGTTGATCATAGCGGTACACGCCGGCCTCGGCATCGACCAGGATGCGGCGCCGATGGCCCATCATCGCCCAGGTGTAGTGCGGCGTGTATTGAAGCCCGCGCCGCTCTAGTTCATGGCCGAGCAGGCTGCCGAACAACAGGCTACCGGCCGGATCGGCATTTTCCTGCGAGATGAAAATCGCGTAACCCGGATAGTCGTCATTGAACTCGTTTTTCAGTCCGGCGTATTCCCAGATGTGTTTGAGATTATCCGGAACCGAATCATGGTGGATCGCAATAAAAAGATTCGCATGCATGGCGTTGGCACGGGTGGCGCGCTCGAACAGGCCGCGCGACGGCGCCGTGCCGGTGGTCATCAGCACCGCCTGCTCGAAGCCGGCGTCGGCCAGCGCTTGCTTGATGTCGCGCGCCAGCTGGAGATTGAAGGTGTACTCCGGCACGCCGCGCGCGCTCATCGCGCCGGGCACGTCGAGTGTGTGACCGACATCGACCACAACGCGAAAAGCGGAGCGCGGACAGCTCTCCGCTGCCGGCTGGCTTGCCGTGGCGGCGTGTTCCTGGCTGCGTACGCCTCGCGGCTGTGCCGCCACCAAAGCGATTGCAGTAATGACGCCGAGCTTTGTCGCTGCCCGCCAGATCCCTCGCATGGCGCGATACTAGCCGAGCGGTGCGAAATTGCCATTCTCGATTGTGGACTGTGGAACCTTGATTTTGTGGCCGCGCTGGGGCCGATAGTGCCGAATCAGACGTCTATTCGAGGAGCGCACTATGGTTCGCGAACCGATTCTGACCACCGTCGCCATTAGCGATCTCCGCCCCACCCAAATCACCGTCGGCATGCGCGAGGTTTCGGCCAAGCGCCAGCGCTGGCGCGAAATTTCCGGCAAAGACACCGGGAAATTCCTTGGCAAACACATGATTCCGGTCGTGCTTGGACCAAAGTCGCGCCATTACGTCGTCGATCATCATCATCTTGCGCGTGCGCTTCACGAAGAAGGCGTCAATGACGTGGCGGTGACGCTGATCGCCAATCTCGGCAAACTCGACCAGGACGCCTTCTGGACGGTGATGGACAACCGCTCGTGGATGCATCCGTTCGACGCCAAAGGCGAAAGGCGGCACTACAGTGACATTCCCAAACGCGTTTCGGATCTCATCGACGATCCGTTTCGCTCGCTGGCCGGCGAATTGCGCCGCGCCGGCGGCTTTGCCAAGGACACGACGCCGTTCAGCGAGTTCTTGTGGGCGGATTTTCTTCGCCGCAGGGTGAAACGGAAAACCGTCGAGCGCGATTTCGTGGGTGCGATCGAAAAAGCGTTGAAATTGGCGAAGAGCGAAGATGCCGCCTATCTGCCCGGCTGGTGCGGTCCGCTCGACGATGCGTAACAGGCTGCGGGCCGCCGCTGCGCTGATCCGCGCAGGCAGCCACGCCGCAGCTTTGCTATAATCGGCAAAGACCATGGACGGGGAGGGCGGCTTCTCCGGTCGCTCGGCTGCCGGCTATGCAGTCGAGTGCCGTTGTGGGCTGCATCAGTACGCGATTATGAAAATTCATCGTGCAGGCATGATCCTGATCATGGCAGCCGGAGCATTGGCCGGCTGCAGCAAGGGTCAGCCGACCGCCGCTATCGATCCCAACGTTTCGCCGGTCAATTACCGGACTGCGTTGGTCACATTTCTGCGCCAATCACTGACCAACCGCGCCGACTTTCGCGGTGCGATGATCTCCGAACCGACGCTAAAGCCGGTTGGCGGGAGCCAGCATTACGTTGTCTGTGTCCAATTCAATCCGCGCAGTGCGATCAAAACCAAGGCCGCGGTCTATTTGGCTGGCCAGATGACCCAGTTCATCGACGCCACGCCCGAGCAATGCGCAGATGCAAGCTACCAGCCGTTCAAGGAGCTCGATGCCGCCACGCCGTCCGCATGACGTTACGGTCGGTGGTTCAATTGTCCGCGGCATGCGCTAAGTAAGCCCAATGGACAGCGACGTTTTGATTGTCGGAGCCGGGCCGACCGGTCTGACGCTTGCTATCGACCTCGCCAGGCGCGGGGTGCGATGCACTTTGGTCGAACAGAAGGAGCAACCGGCTTTTCTGCCCAAGATGGAGCGAGTCAACGCCCGCTCGATGGAAATTTACCGGCGCATGGGCTTGGCCGAGAAGATCCGCGCCGCCGGATTGCGCGGGGACTGTCCGATGGACGTTTACATCGTGCTGTCCCTCACCCAGTCGCCGCTGTTGCACCTTCCTTATCTGTCGGTCGAGCAGGCCAGCGCGCAAATCCGCGCCAGCAACGACGGCACGCTGCCGCTCGAGCCCTATCAGCTGATCTCCCAATATACGCTCGAGCCGCTGCTGAAATCGGTGGCCGAAACCATGCCGAGCCTGCGGGTGCGGTTCGGTTGGGAATTCCTCGCGCTCAAGCAGGACCGCGCCGGGGTGACCGCGCGGTTGCGCAGCGTCAAAGGTGACATTGAGGAGTTTCGCGCGGCTTATCTCGTCGGCTGCGACGGCGGCGCCAGCGCCGTGCGCAAGGAGCTGGGCATCGGACTGTCCGGCGAGGGCAATCTTCTCGAATTGCGCCAGGCGCTGTTTCGTTGTGATGAATTGTTTGAGCGCCTGCCGATCGGCCAAGGTCCGAGCCAGGGCCCGGGCCACGGCCGGCACTATCACGTTGCCGACGACAAGGCGACGTTCTTGATCATGCAGGATTCAACCCGGCATTGGACGCTGCATTCGGTTCTCGACAGCGACGACAAGATGACGGCGCAGTTCGAACGCATTGTGGGAATTCCGGTGCAATATGAAATGCTGTCTTGTGCGCCGTGGCGGCAAAATCTGCTGCTTGCCGACCAATACGGCAAAGATCGCGTGTTCCTGGCCGGCGATGCCGTGCATCTGGTGATCCCGGCCGGCGGGCTCGGCATGAATTCGGGCGTCGGCGACGCGATCGATCTGTCGTGGAAACTCGCGGCGACGCTGGCCGGCTGGGGTGGACCGAATTTGCTGACGTCGTACGAGATCGAGCGGCGCCAGATCGGCGAACGCAATGTCGGAGCATCGCGTTACGCCACACTCGGACGGCGCAAGTGGCGCGCGATGTGGCGCCCGAACATCACAGAGAATTCTGCTGCCGGCGCCGAGACCCGGAGCCGGCTCGCCGCCGTCGCCGACATCGAGCAGCGCAAGAGCAACGAGATGATCGGTGCGGAGCTCGGCTACCGCTACGTCGACTCGCCAATAATCTGCAACGTGCCCGGCGGCCCGGAACATCTTTTCCGCGAATATCAGCCGACCACCTGGCCCGGCGCGCGGCTGCCGCATCTGTGGCTGGAGGACGACACGCCGCTGCAAGACCGCATTCCCGACGGTTACGCAATCCTCAAGCTCGGCGGTGCCAAGGCCGATGCGCGCGGGTTGCAGGACGCGCTTCGCGCGCGCGGCGCGCCAGCGGCCGTGATCGAAATTCCGGGATCGCGCGCGCGCGACATATACGACTGCGACCTCATCCTGGTGCGGCCCGACCTGCATGTCGTCTGGCGCGGCAATGCCGCACCTGAGGATCCGGCGCGCATCGCGGCCATCGCGACCGGCCACTAGCAGAAAGCTGTGGCTCCGACCTCGATCTCGACAGATTCATTCTAGGCTGGATTGCGCCCTTAGCGAAAAATTCTGCTCTTTGCGGGCGGACAAATCGTACTATATAGAAAATTGTTCTATTGCAGCTGTTCCCTTTTCGGAGTCGCCGATGACCTCTCCGCTCGACCAGAAAAAGATCAAAATCGCCGGGCCGGTCGTGGTCACGGCCAACCGGGTCGACGATGGCGCCGTCGTCTATCGCAGCCCGGACGGCGGCTGGACCACCGAACTCGGCGGCGCGGCGATCGTGATCGATGCCGACAGCGCGCGGGCGCTCGCCGAAGCGGCGGTCGACGACGACCTTCATGCGATCGGCCCTTACATCGCGCCGGTGAAATTATTGCCCGGCGGCACGATCCGGCCCGGAAACTTGCGCGAACAGATCCGCCGTGGCGGGCCGACCATCGAGTTGCCCGCGCCGCTCGAATCCTAGCGCGGGTCCGTCATGTACATTTATGATGCCTTTGACCGCCGGCTCCTTGCCGAGCGGGTGGTGGACTTTCGCGATCAGGTGTCGCGGCGGCTCTCCGGCGAACTGACCGAAGAGGAGTTCAAGCCGCTGCGGCTGATGAACGGCGTCTATCTGCAGCTGCACGCCTATATGCTGCGTATCGCCATACCCTATGGCACACTCTCGACGCTGCAGCTGCGCAAGCTCGCCGAAATCGCGCGCAAATACGATCGCGGCTACGGTCACTTCACCACGCGACAGAACATTCAGTTTCACTGGATCAAGCTCGCCGAACTTCCGGACGCGATGGCGGAGCTCGCCAGCGTCGGCATGCACGGCATGCAGACCAGCGGCAACAATGTCCGCAATATCACCACGGATCAGTGGGCCGGTGTCGCGCCGGATGAAATTGAGGATCCGCGCATCTGGGCCGAGCTCATCCGCCAGCATGTGACCCTGCATCCGGAATTCTCGTTCATGCCGCGCAAATTCAAAATCGCGGTTGGCGCGTCCGATCGCGACCGCGCGGCGCTGCGCATCCACGACATGGCGCTCCGGCTGCATCGCAATGCCGCCGGCGAAACCGGCTTCGAGGTGATGGTCGGCGGCGGGCTGGGCCGCACGCCGTACCTGGCGCAAACCATCAAGCCATTCCTGCCGAAACGCGACGTGCTCTCGTATGTCGAGGCCGTGTTGCGCACCTACAATCAATTCGGGCGCCGCGACAATATCTGGAAGGCGCGGATCAAGATTTTGGTCCACGATCTCGGCGCCGAGGCCTTCGCGAAGGAGGTCGAAACGGAATGGCAAAGCATCAAGGATGGCGCTCTCGTGCTCGAACCGGCCATGGTGACCGATATAGCCAGCCGGTTTCGCTACCCGGACTACGCGACATTGGACGACAGTCCGCCCGCGCTTGCCGTGGCGCGCCGCAACGAGCGCGGGTTCGATGCCTGGTTTGGCAATTGCGTGACCAATCACAAGGTCCCCGGTTATGCAATCGTGACACTGTCGCTCAAGCCCGAAGGGGGTACGCCGGGTGACTGCACCGCGACGCAGATGGACAAGCTGGCCGATCTCGCCGACCGTTATTCGTTCGGCGAAGTGCGCGTCGGCCACGAGCAGAATCTGGCGCTGCCGCATGTTGCGCAGCGCGATCTGCCGGCGCTCTGGCGCGAACTCGATGCGATCGGTTTGGCGCACACCAATGTCAGCCTGATCTCGGACATTATCTCCTGTCCCGGCCTCGATTATTGCAGCCTGGCCAATGCCCGCTCGATCCCGATCGCCCAGGAAATCACCCGGCGCTTCCATGACCTCGACCGCCAGCGCAAGCTCGGCCGGATGCACATCAATATTTCAGGCTGCATCAATGCGTGCGGCCACCATCACGTGGGCCATATCGGCATTCTCGGCGTGGAGAAAAACGGCGAGGAGTTTTATCAGATCACGCTCGGCGGCAAGGCCGACGAGAATGCGACGCTTGGCGCGCTGATCGGCCCGGCGGTGCCTTACGCACAGGTCGCCGACGTCGTGGAGGATATCGCCACCGCTTATCTCGATCTGCGCGAGCAGCCCGGCGAATTGTTCATCGATACCGTCAAGCGTGTAGGCATCGAGCCGTTTCGGGAGCGCGTCTATGCCGCTCGTTGAGAACGGCCAGATCATCGAGGATCGTTATCGCTATGTCGGCGCCGACGAGCCGATCTCCGAGCGCGAGCCGGTGATCGTGCCGGCGCAACGCTTTCTTGCCGACCCCGAGGCGCTGACCCGCCGCGACGGGTCGCTTGGCGTATTATGGCCGAACGACCGCCGCATTGCCGAACTGGCGCCCTGGCTCGGCCACCTGGCGCTGGTGGCGCTGCAATTTCCGAAATTCCGCGACGGTCGCGCTTACAGCCAGGCGCGGCTCTTGCGCGAGACTTATGGGTTCCGCGGTACGCTGCGCGCCACCGGCGACGTGCTACGCGACCAGTTTCATTTTCTGATCCGCGCCGGTTTCGATTCTTTCGAAGTGAAGAAGCCTGCGGAAGCCAGCGCCTTCGTGCAAGCGGCGAGCCGCTACAGCGTCGGCTAACATCCAAGCGCCGACGGCCGCATCCCTGCGTTGCGCCGGCGGGTCGAGGCCGCGCCGTCCGATCCTGGCGACGTGCGCGACGCAGCCAAAAACTGAACACCGCGCGACTGCGCGCCGCAAACAAGTCGCGGCGCACGATGAAGC
>JBQCCX010000305.1:0-4522 GCA_051961815.1 Xanthobacteraceae bacterium | reverse complement strand
CCAGATACGCTTTGAGCATCCGCTCGATGGTCGCCGGCGCGTCGTCGGCTTTGACCTCGCGGTAGATTTCACGGCCACACTGCGCGTGTGGACCGAAGCCGCCACCGACGTGAATGTGATAGGCCTCCGCCGCGTCCTCCGCGTCGGAGCCTTGAGTCTTTGTTCCGAGAAGCCCGATATCGCCGATGTAATGCTGTGCGCACGAGTTCGGACAGCCGGTGAGGTGAATGTTCAACGGCGAATCGAGCGCAACGCGGCTTTCGCACCATTGCGCAATCGCCTCCGCATGGCGCTTGGTGTCGGACATCGCCAGCCGGCAGCCGGCATTGCCGGTGCAGGCGACGAGCCCGGCGCGGATCGAGGTCGCTTCCGTCGCGAGCGATAGTGCGGCAATCGCGGCTTGCGCCTCGGCGAGCCGCGCCTGTGGCACGCCCGAGATCAGCAGGTTCTGCCAGACCGTGAGCCGGATATCGCCGTCGCCGAACTGATTTGCGATTTGCGCGATGCCGCGCATCTGCGCGGCCGTGAGTTTGCCGACCGGCAGCACGATGCCGAGCCAAAAATAGCCGTCCTGCTTTTGCCGATGCGCGCCGATATGCGCGAAGCGGTCGAACGCCGGCCGTGGTGCCACCGCGTCCGCGGGCGCACGCACGAGTTTGCGGTTAAGCCGCTCTTCGAGCGCGGCAACGAACGTCTCGAACCCCCAGGCGTCGAGCACATATTTCAGCCGCGCCTTGGCGCGATTGGTGCGGTCGCCGTGATCGATAAAGACGCGCACGACGGCATCGGCGACGGCGGTCGCTTCCGATGGCTTGACGATGACGCCGCTATCGCCGGCGAACGTGCGGTGCCCGGTGACGCCGCCGAGCATCAGGCGAAACCAGACGCCAGGCTCGATGCCGTGACCGTCTTTGACGCTCACCGCCTGGAAACCGATATCGTTGGTGTCCTCGAGCACCGGGATGACGCCGCCGCCGTCGAAGCCGACATTGAATTTGCGCGGAATGCCGTAGAGCGAACGATCGTTGAGAATGTGAAAGTGCCATTCCCGGGCATAGGGCCGCGTATCGATCAATTCCTGCGGATCGATGCCGGCGGTTGGCGTGCCGGTGACGTTGCGGATATTGTCGGCGCCGGAACCGCGCGAGCACAGGCCAAGATCCTGGATCGCCTCAAGCATGGCCACGGCGTTGTTCGGCTCGACTTCGCGCATTTGCAGATTGGCGCGCGTAGTCACATGGGCATAGCCGCCGGCATAGCGTTCGGCGAGCGCGGCGAGGCCGGCAAATTGCCAGGCGTTGAGGATGCCGTTGGGAATGCGGAGCCGGCACATGTAGGATTTTTGCGCCGGCGCGCAGTAGAACAGGCCGAAGAATCGCCAACGGAAATTGTCATCGGCCTTCGGCGCTTCGTTTTTGCCCGCCTGTTGTTTCAGCCGCTCATAAGCGTCGAATGGATGCAGCTCGCGCTTGAACTTCTCCGGATCGGAGAGTTTGCCGCCGCCTTTGATCGCGCGGTCTTGCGCGCGCAACGCCGCGGCGTCGGGCCCGATCGGTTCGGCCGCGGACACGGCGGCGCCGTTCACCGTCGGCGGGACACTCGCCGACACGCCATTGCCGCTTGCCGGACGCAAGGTCTTTGCGATCTGCAGTCCGGTCATCAAGCCTTCGAGGTAGCGCTTCTGCTCTGGTTCAAAATCGCCCGGCATTGCCTCTATTCCGCTCTGGTTGACCTCCGTCTCAACGCTGCCTGGCACGAGCGCGCGCGAGCCCCAATCCCGCTATTCGGCGGGCACGCCGGTTGGCGTCGGCGCCAACACTTTGGCGACCACGCGCGGCTTGTAAGTGGCGTAGACGGCGAAGCCGGTGAACAGAAAGCCGCCGACCAGATTGCCGAGCGTGACCGGGATCTGATTCCACAACCACCAGTCCGCGACCGTCACCTTGGCGCCCATCATCATCCCGGTCGGAATGATGAACATGTTCACTACCGAGTGCTCGAAACCCTGCGCGAAAAAGACAAAGACCGGCATCCAGGCGCAGGCGATCTTGCCGATCACCGAGTTCGTCGTCATCGCCAGCACGATGGCGAGACAGACCATCCAGTTGCACAGCATCGCTTTGACGAACACAGTCACCATTCCGGCAAAGCCGATCGCCGAATAGCCTATCGTCTTGGCTTCGGCGACCTGCACGATGCGGGCGGCGACGCCGGCGGGCGCCGCGGTACCCATATTGGTGAGTGCAATCGCGATCAGCGCGCCATAAGCGACGCTGCCGATCAGGTTGCCGATGAACACCCAGCCCCAATTCACGACGACGGCTGAGGCGCTCGCCTCGCGGCCGAGCCACGGCAGCGGCACGAGCGCGAAGCTGCCCGTCACGAGTTCGAGCCCCAGCAGCACGATGCTGATCAGCCCGACCGGAAAGATCAGCGCCCCCACCAGCGGCGTATTGGTTTGCACCGCGCCGGTGAAGGCGAGACTCGTGGCGACGCCAAGAATGGCGCCGGAGAGCATGCCGCGGATCAACAGATCGCGCGGCGCCAGAGCGAGCTTGCGCCGGCCGGCCTCGACCATCGCGGTCGCCACATCGGCCGGTTTCACGTAATCGACTGTGTCCATCGTTTGCTCCTGCATGCACTCGCTGCCCGCGCCCTTGCGCGAAGCTGTT
Organism: Xanthobacteraceae bacterium; assembly: GCA_051961815.1. GTDB lineage: Bacteria > Pseudomonadota > Alphaproteobacteria > Rhizobiales > Xanthobacteraceae > BOG-931. The sequence goes on along the minus strand of JBQCCX010000305.1, from coordinate 1,850 downwards.
TGCACCTGATTTCGCAAGATGCGTGCCATGACGCGGCGATGCGGCAACATGGAGCTTGTCGAGAAATAGCTGTGGCTTAGCTGCGCAGGACCACGGCGCCGAGCGACCGGCTTCTGCTCGTTAAAGGGGCTTGCCGCCCGCGCTTTGTGCAATGCACAAAATGCGAGCAATCCGACTCGAAATTGGGCTGCGGGGATCGGTCAGAAAGGCTTGCGTTGAGGAAGCGGGACTCAGCACGCAGCATCAACGGCGAGGACATTCGCCGTCGCGCCCCAATCCCTGCCGGCGTCCGGGCTCGCTGGAAACACCAGCGACTTGATCACGACGGCGACGGCACCCGAGGTGTCGAGAATCGCGCCGATATCGATGTAGTCGAAATCCTTGAGCTCCAGCCCATCGATCGAGACGATCGGCGCAGCGACTTTCATTTCCTCGCAAAAATGAATGCCGATCAGGCCGCCGACATCGCTGTCGCCGACGAGCACGATCGGATGGCCGCGGGCGAGCAGGGGAGCGAGTCCATCGCGAATGCCTCGGCACAGATCATCGAGCCGCTGGAATGTCGCCGAGCCGCGCCACGGCACGAACACGGCGACCGGACTTTCGCCGCCATCGAGCTCGCGGCGCTTGAGCGCGGAGCGGATCGCGCCGGCGACAGCGGCCGGCGCGATCGTGTCGCCGTCGAGCGGCAGCGCCGGCGCGATCACCGGCACGTTGCGCAGCGGCACGGTTTCCAGCGGCGAGACGAAAATCGTGCTGCCGGAGACCTGAACGGTATACTGCGCCGCGCCGATCACGGTGGCGCGAATGCGGGCCTCCGGGCGCGCCAGTTGCAGCCCATTCGGCAGGCGTGCGCGCAATTCGGCGGCGAGCTGCACTCCGAGATCGCCGTACGATTTGATCTCGCCGCCATAGATATATTCGGACACCCCGCCGGAAAAACTCACATCGGAAATATCGCCGCGCCAGGTGAGCGGATCGAGCCGCAACAAGCCGATGCCGCCGGCCTTGGGGGAGCCGCCGCGCACCGCGTCAAATAGACTCTCGGCCATGGCGGCGGCGAGCGCGCGAACGTCTTGCTCGGCAAGCATCGCGCCGGGCTCAAGCTTGAGTCCGAGGCTCGCGCCGATGCGGCGGCCGGCCTCTTCGAGGCGCACGATTCGCCGCGCCTCGTCAACGACGACGAGCCGGGCGCCGACATCGAGTGCGGTGACATCGACCACCTTGCCGTCGGCGCAGATAGCGATTTTGGCGGTGCCGCCGCCGACGTCGATATTCATCACCGGCGCGCCGTTGCGGATCGAGCGTGCCGCCGCGCCGGAGCCATAGGCAGCCATCACCGATTCCAGGCTGTCGCCGGCGCTGACCGCGACAAGGCGGCCGGCCTGGCGGGCGAACAATTCACCGATGCGCCGCGCATTGCGCCGCCGCACCGCGACCCCGGTCAGAATGAGCGCCCCGGCGTCGATCTCGTCGGGATCGACTTTGGCGTCGCGATATTGCCGCTCGATGAACGCGCCAAGCGCATCGGCATCGATGCTGTCTTCCGCCGCGTAGGGCGTGAGCAGGATGTCCGATTGAAAAAAGCTTTCACGCTCGGTGACGACATAGCGGCTGTCGAGCCGCTCCAGCACGATGCGGGAGAATACCAGATGCGAGGTCGACGAGCCGATATCGACGCCGACCGAAAGCACGCACAGCTCGTCCTCTTCGCCGAAGGTGCGCCCGGTATTGGAAAAGAAAATGCGGCCGCCGATCTGTTCAGTCATGGCTGGCAGCTAAAGCGATCATTCCTTCGGCAATAGTCCGCGGTAATCGCGCTCATAATATTCCGGCCGCATCCGGTTTTC
>JBQCCX010000304.1:0-14949 GCA_051961815.1 Xanthobacteraceae bacterium | reverse complement strand
CCGTGCCCTGCGTCACAGTGCGCGGGAGCGGCTTTGTGGCGGAAGCGGGCGTGGCGCAGAGGGTTGTAGCGGTGCGGCTGCACGTGTTTGATGATGTTTGATGATGCGGCAACAGGTGCTTCGTGACACAGGCCTGGATCTGCACCACCTGCGGAACGCAATACGAACCGTCGGATGAGCCGCCGGCGCGCTGCTCGATCTGCGATGAAGAGCGGCAATTTGTGCTGCCGACCGGGCAGCAATGGACCAATCTGGCGCAATTGCGAAAATCGCACCTGGCGACGTTCCGCCGCGACGGCGAGCTGATCGGGCTCGGCACGTCGCCGTCATTCGGAATCGGTCAGCGTGCCCTGCTCGTTCGCACGCCGCACGGCAACCTATTGTGGGACTGCATCAGCCTGATCGACGACGCGATGGTCGAGATCGTCAATGCGCTGGGCGGGCTCAAGGCGATCGCGATTTCGCATCCGCATTATTACACTACCATGGTCGAGTGGAGCGCCGCCTTCGGCGGCATTCCGGTTTATCTGCACGCCGCCGACCGGCGCTGGATCATGCGCTCGGCGCCTTGCCTGCAATTATGGACGGAGCCGACGAAAGAAATCTTTCCCGGCGTCACGCTCATTCGCGTCGGCGGTCATTTCGAGGGCGGCACGGTGCTGCACTGGGCGCAGGGCGCCGGCAACAACGGCGCGCTGTTATCCGGCGATCTCCTGCAGGTGACGACCGACCGGAAGTTCGTCAGCTTCATGTGGAGCTATCCCAATTACATCCCGCTCGGCGAAAAAGCGGTGCGAGCCATCGCGCAACGGCTCGATGGCTGGCGCTACGATGCGATCTACGGCGCGTTCTGGGATCGTGTCATTGCCAGCGATGGCATGAACGTGACGCAGGAATCGGTCGCGCGCCACATCGAAATCCTCCAGCGCGAGGCGCGTTGAGCTGTCAGGGAGAAAATCATGCGCACTGCCACCACCGTTATCGTCGCATGCATACTCACACTGTCGCTGGCCATGCCCGTATGCGCAGGACGTGCCATCATTGCGGCGGCGACTTGTGTGCCTGGTGATCCCGCGATTCAGGCCAACAGATATTTCGTGACGGCCGGATCGGTAAAGCACAGAGAGGGAGCTACCGGTCTTATCACCGTCTACTGCCCTGTGCCGGCAACGATTGCCGACGGCGGCGGCTCTTTCGGAGACATGTTTATGACATTCACCACCATAGGAGACGACGCAAGCGTGATTGCCCAGCTGGTTCGGATCGATCATTCCGGAAATTTCTCCCCTGTTGTGGATTCTAGCGGGGCCCGCGTGCTGTTGGACTCCAATAAAGCGGTCGCTGGAGGCCACGATCTTGAGGGTGTTTTCAACCAAAATTTCGATTTCGATAATTTCTATTATTACGTCAGGGTCGATATCACTCGGTCGAATGCCAACTCTACCGCCATCTTTTACGGTGTTCGTGTACTGAGCCTGCAATAAACCTGACAATTTGTTGACGGCGGTTTCATCCATGGCTCGCGTTTTACTCAGAAGGCGCACAAACCCGCTCACGCTGGCGCAACGATTTGATGTCCGTTTCCGGCGGACTTTTTCAGCGCGATCCTTCGATGTCCGCTTTGCGGCGTAAAGCTGGAGTTAATGAGGCCACCGACGCGCAACACTTGCGCCGTGGTTCACCGGACACGCCGAGGCTTGAACATGTGTGCAGTGCACACCATATATACGTTCTGTGAAGGGCATCGTCTTGCAAACTTGAAGTATGAGTTGTTTGAATGCGTGCGGTCCACGGCACGCGGCCATTTTAGCCAGAGCACGGGGTGTGATGATGATTACCGACAAGCGAAGCGCCGAAAAATTCGATTATCGGGCGCCCGCCGAACTTTTTTCCAGCAAAAACATTCGAATACAGTCCCGCGTCGTAAAATATATGCGATTTCAACACGCGGCAGAGGCGATTCGATTCGTTATTGAAAAACTTCCTGCTGACGTTGTCCTGGCGGCTTACCTGGAAGTCGACGAAAAGCGATACGATTGCCGCGGGATTCGTACTCTGTACGACCGCCCCGAATATCCCCTCCCGCGCCTGGTTGAAGCGGCCTGAAGTGCCGACGGCCGGCAGCCCCGGATAAGGACTGCACAAGGAGTACCCGATGGCCACGCGCCAGATCAAAAAACCTGCAAAGGACAATTCTGAGCCGGAAATCGAAGAGATTTCCTCCCAACGCAAGCGGCCTGAGCGTGGCCGATATTTAGTGCTGGTGGATCGACAAACAAAGAACTCTTACACGACATCGGAAGCAGCGCAGGTGGCAGCTCTGGCGATCAAGAAGGCTCATCCGGTCGTTCAGGTGTCGGTGTATGACGGCGTCGACAACACTCATACTCTTGTAGAGCTACCGGCCGCCTCGCCCTGACAAACGTCATTTATCGCTATTGGCACGTTGGCTACTGCGTTAGCCAACGTGATTTTTATTTTCGATAAAGAGAGCGTGGCCGTTCCGCGGCCACGCTTGGTCGTCCTGCCGCTTTATTTGTAGCTGTTCTGGTTATGCCGCAACTTGTGAGTGCTTAAAGCGGAGCCGGTTACCTTACTGCCGCGATGCACATCGCCCTGCATGTACATCCGTCGGTTTGTTGGACGATGGGCGACGCGGGTTCTTGTAGAGGTAGTCGTCGCCGGAGCCGTTGCCGGAGCCGCTGCCTGCAGACCCGGGCGGGCGTCATGAGGGATTACGCCTGGTCCGGGCGGTCCCGGCGCCGCGGGATTGCCGGCCGCGCCACCGGCCACCGGTGGTTGACCGCCCGTCGGGGGGCCGCTTTGTGCGATTGCCAGCGAAGTACCGCCGACGAGCAGTGCGATGATCGCGAGGCCTTTTATTGAAGTCATTGCATTCTCCGCGTTAAGCCGTCTCACCCGGACACATGAAAATGCGCATAGGAGAGCGTCCGTTCCAGGCGCCGCGCAATTCGCGGCGCGCCTGTTACGAAAACGAAGGATCCGGCTCCGGATTCGAAATCGTCGACGGGTCCCGAAACACGGGTTCCAATGTCCGGCCGTTGCGGAGCGCAGTTCCTAAGTGCGAATTTGCGACGTTATTTGCGCTGTGCCTTGGTCCGCTTGGACACGCTATCACCGCGTTAATGTCTGCTTTGTGCGAGAAGCGGACGTGCAAACAAAAGAACGCCGCGACCGCGTAGCACGATCGCGGCGATGAGCGTCGCCGCCAGTTAACGCTCGCCGGTCATCGTGACAGGCTCACCAGCGATGCCAGCGACGGTGCCAGCGGGGACCGGCAAATGCGAAGACGCGGTGGGGCCCCCGCCAGACTCGCCGGCAACCCCATCGTCCGCAGACAAGCGCCGCTTCCTGTACGACGCCGCTGTCGCCGGTCGCGAGGCCGAGTTCGGACGGGGTTGCGCCGGTCATAGCGACCGCCCGATCGGCGGATGCGCCGAGCGAAAGCATTGCCGCTAAAGCTGTGGCGGCGAGTACAGTTTTGCGCATTCTTGTCCTCCGTACGTTTGATACCAAACCAAGCGTGCATCTTTGCGCACACCTCAATCGTCAACGCGACGGATGGAGAATGTTTCATCACGCGCAGTTGGAACGCAGTTGCAAAACAAACCAGCTCGCGGGGCAATGAAGACGCCGCAATCGATAACGGCTCCGCACTTGCTTACGTCTCAGACGCGTGCTCTGGCACGCCACATGCGACAACGCCGAACAAGGCGGAACAAAGCATCTAACGTCGCCCTTGATCATGCACGACCGGCCGAGCGCTATGTCCAGGAGCGCACGCAATGTGTGAGTTTGGCGTGACTTGGCCGTCATGCCATCAGATCAGGTATGCAAATCGACAAACTGCGCCCCGCCCGTTCAACGCCACGAGTGATTTCACGTCCGATCAGTGACCATAAGCGCGGGAACTCCGAGGGGTCTCCGCTGATCGCTTCAGGCGGGTAGCAATCTGAACAGCGAGTCCAAATGCGCAATCGCTATGTTCACACGATCGTATGGGTGTTGCTGCTTGTGGTTATCGCGCCGCCCGTACGTCGATCGGCTGCTGTTTTCGGCCACCGAGCCACGCCCGGTCGAGGCGCGCGGAAGTCTCGCCGATGCCGAGCGCACCGGTATCGATATCTTCGGACGCGCTGCTCCCTCTGTCGTTCAGGTCGTAGGGCGCACTGCTCGCGGCAGTCAGCCGCCACAAGGTGGCCGGGGCCGAACAGCAATGGCCGGAAGCGGGTTCGTTTGGGATGCCGCCGGCCATGTCGTTACCAACAACCACGTCGTGGAAGGTGTACAAACGCTCGTAGTGCGGCTCGCCTCGGGGAAAGTGGTCCAAAGCGAAGTGGTTGGCACTGCGCCGAATTACGACCTCGCGGTCATCTGGATTAGGGGCGGCGCCGCGCTGCCGCCGCCGATCGCTGTGGGCACATCGGCCGATCTCAAGGTCGGCCAGTTCGCTTATGCGATCGGAAACCCGTTTGGGCTGGATCTGTCACTCACGACAGGCGTCATCAGCGCACTCAAGCGCCGCCTGCCAATCAGCGGTGGCCGTGAGATTGCCGGCGTGATCCAAACCGATGCGGCGATTAATCCGGGCAACTCCGGCGGTCCCCTCCTTGATTCCTCGGGACGTTTGATCGGTGTCAACACCGCAATTTTTTCACCCTCTGGTTCAAATGCAGGGATTGGGTTTGCGGTGCCTGTCGACGTTGTCAACCGGATCGTGCCCGAATTAATTCGCAACGGTCGGGTCGCCACGCCGGGCATTGGCATCGTTGCCGCGAACGAGGCGACCACGGCACGGCTCGGTATTGATGGGGTGGCGGTCGTGCGCACCAGCCCGGGATCGCCGGCGGAACGTGCTGGCTTACAGGGCATCGACCCGCGCACGAACGGTCTCGGGGACGTTATCGTGGCCGCAGACGGCGATCCTGTGCACCATCTGTCGGATTTGACCGACCGTCTCGAGCGAGCCGGGGTCGGTCACAAGATTAATCTTACGGTGAATCGAAACGATCGGAGCAGAGAGATTCAAGTCGCCGTTGTCGATATCGGCCAGACAGCGGCTTCCGACTAGTCGGTATCGGTTTAAGCGTTATAGCCCTTGGTGCGCAACCATTTGCTGGCACGCCGGTGAAAGCTCGTTCTTTCGCGCGGCCAGACAGGCCCACAGCCGACCGCCTCCGGGTCTTATGCCCTGACAGAACTTGCCGACGTCGGCCCCGCACGCCGCGCGTTGGGCGGCAGTCGGTCCAGATGCTGCCGGTTTGCCGGCCGGTCCCCTAGCGACGGCATCAAAAGGTTGTCCGGTACAGATCGGCGCATTGTGCAAACACATGTTGAAGCCAAAATAGTCTGCAGTTCCAGTTCTGACGTTTTTGCAAAAATCGATGCATCTCGCGTTGTATTGCGACAAACCTGGCTCGGCCCAAGTGAACAAACAGAGTAAAGCACTTCCCAACAACAAAGACTTGCGCTTCATCGCACTCCCCCATTGATGGCAGCAATAGCTCAGGTTTGTTTTACAATTTTTGCGACGACCCGTCTCGCCTCGTCACGCTCCAATAATTTTTCGCCGCTCCGCGGCCGAAACATCCTGAAAATCGACATATGCGAATGCAGACATTGCTGCCAAAAATAAAGGGACCGGCACGATGGCCGGTCCCCCCAATCGCCCGCACTAGCCTTTCGTAACAACCGGTGGCGGCGGCGGGGCTTTGCCCTTGCCGTACGGCGCTCCGTAGGTTTGTGCAAAGGCAGTGACGCTAAAGAGAGTTAGCGCCGCTGCCGTCAGTAGAGCGAGTGCTTTCATGACACCTCCTCCTTCTGTCAACGACGCTTAATTGAAGTGATAGGCGTGTCATTTCAGTAAGCGGACGATGGTCAAGTGAAGATTATGGTGAACGCATTGCGGCAGAGATCGCGGTTCAGTTCCGGCGTCCATTTAGCAGTGAATTTTTGTGTAAAGAAATCTTAAACAATAAACGCGGTAGCGTTCGGTTATTCAGAGCCGGGTTCAATCAAAGATGAGAAGGGCTGGCATCTGGGCTAGTGGCCTGCTCGCATCGGCCATTCCGTTCGTCTTCATCGGCGCGGTCATGGCGTTCGTAGCCTGCGTCTTCGACGCCGTGGGACAGCACGCGCCGCCGGTCCGTTCTGGAGCATCATTTCAGGCAGAAGCCGCGTCGCCGGAACTGGTGCTCGCCGTTGCGGATGCTCCACACGATAGAGCTCAGCTCAAAACGGGCAAGCACGCCCGGAGCGACCGTCGCCATCACCACACCCAGTCCCGTTCCCGCTCCCGTGTGAGGCCTGGTCCATTCGAGTTCGGTTGGCCGTTTGCAAATCACTTTGCAAAACCCAATTACCCGGTACGCCCCCTCGCAAATCTGCAGTGAAATTTAGAAGGTGTGGTCCGTGGGCCTCGCCCACGGGCGAACCGAGGTCACCACGTCAATTCGCTCCATATACGCCGATTATCGGACCCAACGGCAGCAAGTTGCCATTCCGTCCCAGCACGGGCGAATAAAAGCTGGTCGCGCTACCGCCGTCCAAAAACAGAGCGTCTTTGCAGCGAAGCTTATCCCGGAAAAGACGCGCGAACTCGCCAAACGAAACCTCCGATTCCGATACGGCGAACACGACCAGGTTCGGATCGCGGCTGCCCACGCCCACTCGGTATTTCCTTGATCCACCATAGCGAGCAAACCGAGCGTTCACTTCTCCGTTTACGACCAACATCGGTCCAGATTGGGTGGCGAAGTCCACTTGAGGCTTTTGTTTGATGAACGAGCCGGTTTGCAGGATGCCAGCGAGCTGGCCGGCCACGTAAAACACGCCGTTTGGTCTCATGTGGAAGTTACCGGGTCCCGCGCTCGTGTTGGCACGCACCAGCTCGCGACCTTCCTCGACATAGAGGCCGACCGGAGAGTTGTCTGGGTGATACATTCCGCCATTTGTCGCAAAAAGAAGTTGCCGCGAGCGGTTGCCAAGCGCCCGTGGCAACGACGAAAGATATTCGTAGGGGTGTCCGTCCGGTTTTTTCCAGAATAGCTTTATGGATTGCCGGCGCAGGTCCACCTGGCAAACCGTGTATCCGCTTTGCTCATAGGTGACAGACTCGCACGGCGTAGGTTCGGCGCGAATCGAAATCCCCGGAACGAGGAGGACCAAAAGCGCCAGGCCAAACTTGGAGACGTTTCCCGCCACAGCCCTAGTTGCTTTTTTCACGCAGAACGCTCTCGATCCGGCGATCGGGAACGAACCATATCACGGCGACCATCGCGTAAATTGCGATCGACATCCAGGGACCGACAAAGGCCAGCAATATCGCCACTGCATAAAGTACAAGCGAAATTTTGCCTTTTATGTCGGCGTCGAGGGCGGTGGCGAGTAGAGACTCGGATCCCTGCTTCCGCAGGATCGCCTTCTGCAGCAGATAGTATGCGATCGCCGGCATAAGCAATATGGCGCCATAAACGGCAGTCGGGATCGGGACTAAAAAGTTATCACCCATCCAAGCCGTCGCAGCAGGGATTAGCGAGAGCCAAAACAAGAGGAAGGAGTTGGCCCAGAGGATGAGCCCGTCCACGCGTGTAACGGTGTGCAGAAGGTGATGGTGGTTGTTCCAGTAGATCGCCAAATAAATAAAGCTCAAAACATAGCTGACGAAATTTGGAGTCACCGCCATGAGCGCCGTCCAGTCCGAACCGTGCGGCACCTTTAACTCCAACACCATAATCGTAATGATAATCGCGATCACGCCATCGCTGAACGCAGCCAGACGATCCTTGCCCATGACGCTGTCCCTGCTTGTTCAAACAGCGCGTCATTATCAGGGCTAGCAATCCAAACTTGCAACGGGCGCCGAGGGGCTGCCGAAAACTTCAAGGTCCCGCTGATGTCCGCTTTACTTTTCGGACATGGTTCAGCGGCGTGCGATTGCCCGCTTTGCGCCGCAAACGGACATTGACCTTTCCCTGAGTGCACATGGGGAAGCGCGGGAAGGCCGCGATGCTTCAGACGACCGTCAAATCGTGGGCGACGATGATTTCGCCCTTGAAATATTTGGTCGCTGGAGCGCGCCAAACGTCGTCGCTGATGCTGTCGATAGCGGGAGTCAGATGCGACAACACGAGGGTTTTCACTCCGGCCTCCGCGGCGATACGGCCGACATCCTCGACCGGTGAGTGGTCGGCCTTCATGTGCGCCAAGAAGGCTTCGACACTCACGGGACGGCCTTTAGCGACCTGATCTTTGACGTAGGATTCGATTGCCGGCACATACATCGCCTCATGCACCAGAACGTCGGCGCCCTGTGCCAGTTTCGCCATTGCCTCCACTGGAGCGGTGTCGCCCGAAAAGGCAATCGAGCGGTCATGGAAGTCGAAACGGTAGCCGAGCGCCGGTTTCACCGGCGGGTGTTCGACAACCACCGACGACACTTTCACATTGTCGTCCTGCATCACTGGCCCGGCATCCGGCACTTCGATCACATCGACTGTTTCCAGCGGCTTCATTTTCAAGTCCTCGGCCCAGAAATCGATCGTCGTCCGCATCGAGGAAATGTAGTCCAAGGTCATTTGCTTGAGTGGCGGCGGGCCGTAAGCCCGCACTGTGAGCGGCATGCCCTGTACCCAGCCGATGGAAAGAAACGGTCCGTATTCGACATTGTGGTCGAAATGGTGATGGGTGATGAAGATCGAGCGCAAAGCGCTGAAAGGAATGCCTGTCTCTGCAAACCGGTCGGTGACGCCGAGGCCGCAATCGAGAACGTAGGCCGCACCGTTGCTTAACATCACGTGCGAAGTCATTTTCCGCGAACGTCCCGGCACCGGACCCGCGGCGGTGCCAAGCAAGACCAGCTTGGTATTGTTGGCAGCCTTCAGTGCCGCCTTCACCTGATCGGACGCGCTCGCAGTTTGAGCGGTTGCCGGCACGGCGCCTAACGCCGGAGCCGCCGCAAGACCTGCCAATACACCGCGGCGCGAAAAACCAGACAGGCTCGTAGCGTTGGTCATGACGGTCTTTCCGTGTTTGATTTAACTAGCTTCGCAGGCCATTTTGCGAACACCGATGCGCGCGTCGCCCAGAAAGCGGAGATCAGGATCACTGCACCTTGCTCTACACTAGCCCGCCGTCAGTCTTTCGACGACCTTTTGGTGGTCTCGGACGGCTTTGATTTCTGCTTTTTGATCGCAGTTTTATCTGGTTTTCCCGGAATTGGCGGAGGCAGCACCGCGACGGATTCGCGCTGCGCATTCTGGGCGGCTATCGTAGCCAGCTGTTGCTGTTTGGCCGCGACCTGATCCTTACGCACCGAGACATAACCTTTGACTGCCATGCAGTCGCCGTCGCCTTCGCAGACTACGCGATCACGATCGAGCTGTTCACGAAGGCCGGGATTGCCGGCGATCTCCTGCCCGTCAGTGCGCAGGTAAATCGTCTCCGGCGCGGCGGTACAGTTACTCAGCGCCAACGTGCCAAGCAACAAGACGATCTGGCGCATCGGGCCTCCGGATTTTCGGCCGCACGGGCACACTTACCGCGATTCGCCGCAATCGGTCGCGCCTCGTCTGCTGACACAGCCCTGCTGACAGAGCTGTGTCACCCGAACCTTTGATGAACCTCATAGAAAATCGACCTTGCGGCCGCGCTTTTGCGCGTGGCCGAGACAAGGAGGCAGGCGACGAAGGAAAGATATTCGATGCAACGCGGGCCAGTACAGCCAACGCGGGGCTCTTGCCCCCTATTGGTTGTCGCCGAGGCTGGTGCACACGAAATGGCCGTCCTTAAAGGTCCCGCCCGCGCAATACGGCATGGCGAATGCCTCAGACGCAAAAAGCAGCGCCACAACCAGCGCAATACCCAAAAGCGCTCTCATCGGTCGCCTCCTCTGCTTCGCCAGGATTTAGCTCCGATTCGTCAGGAGCGCTGTGACCTTGGTAACTGGGCTGTGGTTTTGGCAGGATGAATTGGATCGTGTTCGCTGGGACGATCCTCCCAATCCACCCAATCCACTTGGTGGCTCTCCAGATAAGTGCTGACGGCAACGCCAACTGTCGGAAAGAAAAAGGGCTCGCCGATCTGGGGAAATAAGCCGAAGCGCTTGAGCTTGTCTTTGACGGGGTCTTTGAGTTCCGCAAAGCAGAACTCGATTCGCATGCTGTGCAAGGTTTGATCCAATTCGGCAAGAGCGTCAGCTGCGGTCACATCCACGCTGGTAACCGGCTCTGCCGCGACGACCAGCCAGTTCGTGGGAGTTGGCGATTTGGCGACGGCATCCAGAATACGCTCCTTGAATAATTCGGCGTTGGCGAAGAATAAGGGCGCATCCCAGCGGAAAAGAATCAGGCCGGGAATCTGACGGGCGCCGGGATAGCGAGTGATGTCGTGATAGCCTTTGACGCCGTCGGCTCGGCCGAGCACCGCGGAATGCGGACGCCAACCATCCCACAGGAATTCGATAACCGCGATTGCGATCGCTATGCCTATGCCGGGAATAGCACCAAAGACGGCCACACCCACCAAGCAAACTATCGATAACCAAAATTCCCAACGTTGAATGCGAAAAATTCGGATGAGGTCCGTTACCTCGAACAAGCCGATTGCCGAGGCAATGACGACCGCAGCTAACGCTGCGGCCGGTAGATGCTGGAGCAGATTTGGAGCCACCAACAACAGCAGCGCAACAACAACTGCGCCGACGACACCGGTCAACTGGGTTCGGGCTCCAGCAGCTTCCGCCACGGGCGTACGTGAAGAACTGCTACTGATCGGAAATCCCTGAAAAAATCCGGCGGCCAAATTGGCGGCCCCAAGTCCGACCATCTCCTGATTAGGATCAACGTGTGTACCGGTTCGCACGGCATAGGTGCGCGAAAGAATGCTGGTGTCGGTGAAAGATACGATCGCGACTGCACATCCACCAATCAAAACCTGGACAAAATCAGCGTACGTGATCCACGGAATGGCAAAGGCAGGCAATCCTTGAGGGAGCGGGCCCAGGACTGACACATCGGCGCGGTCAGCCAAATCAAGCGTTGCGACGATGGCTGTTGCGCCAATCACCCCTATCAATATCCCCGGCACACGTTTGTTGTTCTTGAGCAGCAGGATTACCGCCAACGTCCCTGCTCCGATCGCGAATGCCGTCCAGTTCGTCCTTCCGCTCAGAACCGCCGCGCCGATTGCCCACAGTTTTCTTAACGGCCCATCGACATCAATCGAAAAGCCGAAGACCTTGGGCAACTGACTGATCACCACCGCCAGCGCAATTCCGTTCATGTAGCCATAGCGGATGGGCTTGGACAGAAGTTCGGTTACGAAGCCAAGCCGGGCAATGCCCGCCAGAATACACACGAGGCCCGAGATGACCGCCATCATGCCGGCCAGAGCTACGGCGCGAAGGGCACTGCCGCCGGACAGCGGAAAAACAACGCCAAGTATGATCGCAACGAGCGCTGAGTCCGGCCCAAGAACCAAGATGCGACTGGGCCCGAACAGGGCATAAGCCAATAGCGGGACGATGGTCGCGTATAGACCATAGATGCCCGGTACGCCCGATGCGACGGCGTAGGCAATACCGACGGGTACCAGCATAGTGGCAAGTACCAAGCCAGCGGTGACGTCGTGCATCAGCCAGCTTGCCTGATACTCGCGCAAAGCAATTAGCCCCGGCAGCCACTTTATCCAGCCCGCCGATTTTGGCGTTTTCAGATGTTGTGGAGGATCGCGCGACACTGACTCCCTCGGCCGTCCTGGAGCGACACCTTGTAATGTAACAGCAGCCGCCGCGCCGGTGTGGCGGAATCCACGCCGGACCCTCAGTAGGCTAACGGCGCAATCCGCATGATGTCCGATCGCGGCCGGCCGTCGAGCTCCGATGCAGCAAACGTCATTCGATTACTTCGTCGGCGCGCTGCTGGAGTTGCGCAGGCACGTTCAGGCCAAGCGCCTTCGCGGTCTTGAGGTTGATCACCAGCTGATACTTGCTCGGCGCTTGCACCGGCAGGTCGGCGGGTTTCTCGCCTTTTAGAACCCGATCGACGTAGGCCGCTGCCCCTCGCTGTTGTTCAACCGTATCGAATCCATATGACATGAGACCACCCTTTTGAGGGTCTAGGCGGAATGGATAGATCGCCGGCAGATGCAACCGTGCGGCCAGTCCGATGATGCTGTCGGAATTTCTCGCATTGAGCGGGTTTGGCGTCACAATGAGACCGCTCTCCGGTATTTGCGCAAATTCCGTAACGACACGTTCAATGTCGGTTGCGTCGTGCAGCTCGACAGGCATTACTGCCGCCCCCACCAAACTCGATTGACTTTGCGCCGTCCGCATGAACTCGACATTGGCAGCAATATTCGGATTGTAGAGCACGCCGACGCGGCGCACCCCTGGTGCGGCTTCTTTCAAGAGCTCGAGCCATTTTCCGCCAATCCCGGTCTCAAAATTCTGAAAACCGGTGATATTGCCGCCCGGACGGGCGAGGTTCGCCACCAGGCCGCTGCCGAGAGGATCGGACACCAGGACAAAGACAACAGGGATCGTCTGCGTCGTCTGCCTCATGACCGCGAGGCCCGGATTCGACCAGACATAAATCAGTTCCGGTGCGCTTGCGGCAATCTCGGCAGCGCCGGCACGAATCCGCTCGATGTTTTGAGTTGTGAAATGCGCATCGAACTGGATATTGCGGCCTTCGATCCAGCCAAGTTCCGCGAGTCGTTGCTTGAATGCCGGCCAGAGGTCTCGCACTTGCGGATCGTTTTCATTCTCAAACGGAATCAAGACCCCGATTCGCCGCACGCGGCCAGTCTGCTGTGCGCGTGCCGTCAGGGGCCAACCGACAGCCAATCCAGCGCAGCCTTTGATGAACTGGCGCCGCCTCATTCGATTACCTCGTCGGCCGCCACCAACAACGTTTGTGGCACTTTCAGACCGAGTACCTTTACAGTCCTGACGTTGAGCACCAATTCGAATTTAGTCGGCTGCAAGAACGGCAAGTCTCCCGGCTTGTCACCGGTGAGTATTCGCCCAACGTACAGGCCACATTGGTGATATTGATCGGCTGTGCTCGCGCCGTAGCTCAATAATCCACCGTCAAGCGGGTACTCACGGCGGCTATACATAGTCGGAACTGCATGACGGCCGGCAAGCGCGATCAGTTTTTTGCGCCCGTTGATAAATACCGGATCGTCGAAGACAAGTATTGCATTGGCGTGTTTGCTAGCGATCGTTTGAAATGCAGTGTCGAACTCGCTGTCGGACTTTACTTCGATCAGGATTATTTTTTGTTCGATGTTTTGGGCCGCCTCCTGGATATCTTTAATCGCCTGCGGGGCGGTTTGATTGCCGGGATTAATCAAAACGGCAACTAGATCAATTCGTCCGATTAACTCGCGCAGGAGGGCAAGCCGTTTGGGCCATAGCGAGGCGCTCAATACGGTCATCCCGGTAACGTTGCCGACTGGCCGCGCGAGACTCGCAGCAACTCCCAATGAAACCGGATCACCACCGGTGGCAAAAACGACCGGCAAATTTGCCAGTGTGGTTTTTATATCGCGCACGCCGGTGTCGGCGCCGCCCACAAAGATGACCTTGGCCCGATCGGAGAGCAGATCAGCGGCTAGTCCAGGAAGCCTTTCCGGTTTGCCTTCCGCCCAACGAAATTCGATTGCCACGTTTTGCCGTTCAACATACCCGGCCTCGTTGAGCCCATCGCGAAAGGCTTGCACAAGATGGGCGTCAGACGACAACGATCTTCCGCTGAGAAACCCCACGATCGGCAGGGTCGTTTGCTGCGCCACTGCTGACCACGGCCAAGTCGCAACACCGCCCAGTATTGCAACGAACTCCCTGCGCCTCATATCGCCTCCTTCTCTCCTCCTTCCGGGTCAAGCAAATGTCATCCTACCGGGTCCCTCTTGCGGCTTGGAAGGGTGGATTAGTTGTAGTTACAGCCGAGTTCCGAGGTCTGCCTTGCTTCACAAACGGACATTCTCGGGACAGGCACCGATGTTCGCTTTGCCTCTGAAGCGAACACTCGACGATGCGTTTCAGATTTCCGCTTTGCGCAAAGGCAGTGATACTGCGCTCCTGGAAGCGCTTGTGATTTCGACCTCATGATGGCGTCCGCCTGATTTCAATTGGCGGTTTTTGATGTGCAATCGTGAAGCGGGGTGCCGGCCCCCTTGGGAACCGCCATAAAAACAAATCCGAAATTGTTAAAATTGGCTTTTGTCCCGGCGCCGGAGCCCGCTCCCGTATACCTGTCGACATGCGCGCCCTTGATGCGCCCGCCGATGTCCTGGGCGACCGCTATCGAGGAGGTGGCCCCACACGCGCTCGTCGCAGGTACGTTGAGCAGGGTGACGGCGCCGGTCGGAATTGAGGTTGGATCGGTGGCGATCGAGGCATTCGGGGTGATCGGAATATGATCCACGCCTTCGTAGCTCAGCCCGCGTTTGTAAAAGACTGTCGATGGATTGTAACGGACGGTGTCCCGATAGGCCTCCTCGGGATGACGCGCATAGTAAGCTGCAAACGAACCTGTTATTTTTTTATTCTCGCACTTGAGAACGTCGCCAATCATATTGTTGGGCCGACCGTTCGCTCCGGCAAAATTGAAAAGCACATTTTCTACAGAGCCATCCTTCTGTCTCAAGTTCACGCTCCCGGCCCCTTCCAGCATGAAACTGGCAACATCATAAAGACTGCGAAAATAAGCGACCGCCCGGCTTTTCCCGTTCAAGGCGCCTTGCGCTATCTGCTCGCGGGTGGGAAGCGCCGAATAGGTGCCGTTTTTATTGTCAATGCACCAATGGAATGGAAGTTTGGTGACCGCGTCGACACCGCAGCCCTGCTCCAACTCCGGCTTCGGGTTTTCAAAATACGTCAGGCCCTCGGGCGCCGCATAGATCGGATATCGGTACACG
>JBQCCX010000303.1:0-14167 GCA_051961815.1 Xanthobacteraceae bacterium | reverse complement strand
CAAAATGGACCGATTCGGCCGCAGCCGGTGTTATTTCAACTGCTAGGTCAAGCGGTTTCTCGGTCCTGTGATCCAGAAAACACAGTGGTGCAAAGTCGAGTTATCGTTAATGGATTCTTGATTGGCACGCCATTAGCATGTCAGCATGCGCTGGGGTGCTCGGCGTTGGCAACGTAGCGCCGCCAGGATCGGCCGAAAACGGCCGTATCAATGCTACGGAATGTTAGCGCAGGGCGTCTTAGGCTTCATCGTTGAGGTGCAGCGTTTGCGGAGACGGAGATTGGAATGAGCAAGGTCGGCGGAGGCGATTCAAAGAATACGCTCTACTGCTCGTTCTGCGGCAAAAGCCAGCACGAAGTGCGCAAGCTTATTGCCGGTCCGACCGTATTCATTTGCGATGAGTGCGTCGAACTTTGCATGGACATCATCCGCGAGGAAAACAAATCCTCGCTGGTGAAGTCGCGCGACGGAATTCCGACCCCGCGTGAGATCCGCAAGGTGCTTGATGACTACGTGATTGGCCAGGATCACGCCAAGAAGGTGCTCTCGGTCGCGGTCCACAATCACTACAAGCGGCTCAACCACCAGAGCAAGCACAACGACGTCGAGTTGGCGAAATCGAACATATTGCTGATCGGCCCGACCGGCTCAGGCAAGACCTTGCTGGCCCAGACGCTGGCTCGCATCCTCGACGTGCCGTTCACGATGGCGGATGCGACCACGCTGACGGAAGCCGGCTATGTCGGCGAGGATGTCGAGAACATCATTTTGAAATTGCTGCAATCGGCCGACTACAATGTCGAGCGCGCGCAGCGCGGCATCGTTTACATCGATGAGATCGACAAGATCTCGCGCAAGTCCGACAATCCTTCGATTACCCGTGACGTGTCGGGCGAGGGCGTGCAGCAGGCGCTGCTCAAGATCATGGAGGGCACCATTGCGAGCGTGCCTCCGCAAGGCGGCCGCAAGCATCCGCAGCAGGAATTCCTGCAGGTCGACACCACGAATATCCTGTTCGTCTGCGGCGGCGCTTTCGCCGGCCTTGAGAAAATCATTTCGGCGCGTGGCCGCTCCACATCGATCGGTTTCGGCGCCAAAGTCATGGCGCCCGAGGATCGCAAACAGGGCGAGATTTTCCGCGACGTCGAGCCCGAGGACTTGCTCAAATACGGCTTGATCCCGGAATTCGTCGGCCGGCTCCCGGTGGTCGCTACATTGGAGGATCTCGACGAGGCCTCGCTCAAGCGCATCCTGACCGAGCCGAAGAACGCGCTGGTCAAGCAATATCAGCGTATGTTCGAAATGGAGACCGTCGATCTGACGCTCGCCGAAGAGGCGCTCGCGGCGATCGCCCGCAAGGCGATTGACCGCAAGACCGGCGCGCGCGGCCTGCGCTCGATCATGGAGAGCATCCTGCTCGATACCATGTTCGATCTGCCGAGCCTCGAAGGCGTCGAGGAAGTGGTGATCTCCCGCGAAGTGGTCGAGGGCAGCGCTCGGCCGCTCTATATCTATGCGGATCGCTCCGACCGCGCCGGAGACGCCGGCGGGGTGAGCGCCTGACGGGTGGGCGAATCTCGGACCCGCGATTCGCTCCGCGGCCCCTTATTCCGCAGCCCGCCTAGTCGATTTTACCGGAAAAACCGGGCTTTCTTGACTCGCCCGCGGGGCAACGCCACCTATAGCGTTCAAGCGATGGAAAGGTACGAGAAATCGCGTGGAATAGACTGGGTGGCGAACGAGTCCTGTTAGTGACCGCCATCCCGGCCTTGGGGCAATCCGCAGCGGCAGCGCCATCGGCGGGCCGTCAGCGGGGGTGCCAAAGCAAAAAGGAAGTGGGCCATGACAAGCGCCGCCAAACCTAAGCCGCTCGTAACCGGCGAAAGCCGCGCCTATCCGGTGCTGCCGCTGCGGGACATTGTTGTCTTCCCGCACATGATTGTTCCGCTCTTTGTCGGCCGCGAAAAGTCGATCAAGGCTCTCGAAGAAGTGATGCGTTCGGATACGTTCATTCTGCTGGCGACGCAGAAAAACGCGTCCGACGACGATCCGGCCCCTGACGCCATTTACAATGTGGGTACGCTCGCCAGCGTGCTGCAGCTGCTCAAGCTGCCCGACGGCACCGTAAAAGTGCTGGTCGAAGGCGCGGCGCGAGCGCAGGTGAAGAAGTACACCGACCGTGAAGACTATTTCGAAGCCGAGGCCATGGTGGTTGCGGACTCGACCGGCGAACAGGTCGAGGCCGAGGCGCTGGCGCGCTCGGTCGTGAACGAGTTCGAAGGCTATGTGAAGCTGAACAAAAAAGTGTCGCCGGAAGTCATCGGCGTGGTTCAGCAGATTGAAGATTACGCCAAGCTGGCCGACACGGTCGCGTCGCATCTGGCGGTGAAGATTCCTGACAAGCAGCTGATCTTGGAGACGCCCATCGTCACCGAGCGCTTGGAAAAGGTGCTCGGCCTGATGGAGAGTGAGATCTCTGTTCTCCAGGTGGAAAAGCGCATCCGTACGCGGGTGAAGCGTCAGATGGAGAAGACGCAGCGCGAGTACTACCTCAACGAGCAGATGAAGGCGATCCAGAAGGAGCTGGGCGACGAAGACGGCAAGGACGAACTGGCCGAGCTCGAAGAGAAGATCAAGCACACCAAGTTGTCGAAGGAGGCGCGCGAGAAGGCGCAGCACGAGCTCAAGAAGCTGCGCCAGATGTCGCCGATGTCGGCGGAAGCAACCGTCGTGCGCAACTATCTCGACTGGCTGCTGTCGATTCCGTGGAACAAGAAGTCGAAGATCAAGAAGGATCTGACGCTGGCGCAGCAGATCCTGGACGCCGACCACTATGGCCTCGAAAAGGTCAAGGAACGCATCGTCGAGTATCTCGCCGTGCAGCAGCGCGCCAACAAGCTGACCGGCCCGATCCTCTGTCTGGTCGGTCCGCCCGGCGTCGGTAAGACTTCGCTCGGCAAGTCGATCGCGCGGGCAACCGGGCGCGAATTCGTCCGCGTTTCGCTCGGCGGCGTGCGCGACGAGGCTGAAATTCGCGGCCACCGCCGCACCTATATCGGCTCGATGCCCGGCAAGATCATCCAATGCATGCGCAAGGCCAAGACTTCGAACCCGCTTTTTCTGCTGGACGAGGTCGACAAGATGGGCGCCGATTTCCGCGGCGATCCGTCTTCGGCGCTGCTTGAGGTGCTCGATCCGGAGCAGAATCACGCCTTCAACGACCATTACCTCGAGGTCGATTACGACCTGTCTCACGTGATGTTCATCACCACGGCGAACACGCTCAATATTCCGCCGCCGCTGATGGACCGCATGGAGATCATCCGCATCGCCGGCTACACCGAGGACGAAAAGGTTGAAATCGCGCGCAAGCATCTCATCCCGCACGCGATCGTCAAACACGGTCTCGGACCGAAGGAGTGGTCGATCGACGACGAAGCGCTGCTGACGATCATACGGCGCTACACCCGTGAAGCGGGCGTCCGCAATCTCGAGCGCGAGCTCTCGACCTTGATCCGCAAGGCGGTCAAGGAGCTCACGATTTCGAAGAAGGAGTCGGTCCAGGTCACCGATCAGGTGCTCGGCGAATATCTCGGCGTGCCGAAATTCCGCTTTGGCGAAGTGGAGGACGAGGATCAGGTCGGTGTTGTGACCGGGCTCGCCTGGACCGATGTCGGCGGCGAGTTGCTCACGATCGAAGCGGCCATGATGCCTGGCAAGGGCAAGATGACCGTGACCGGCAATCTGCGCGACGTCATGAAGGAGTCGATCTCCGCGGCAGCGTCTTATGTCCGCATGCGGGCCGTGGCCTTCGGAATCGAGCCTCCCTCATTCGACAAGCGCGACATCCACGTTCACGTGCCGGAGGGCGCAACGCCGAAAGACGGCCCGTCGGCCGGCGTCGCAATGGTGACGGCAATCGTCTCGGTGATGACCGGCATTCCGGTGCATCGCGACGTGGCGATGACCGGCGAAATCACCTTGCGTGGGCGCGTGCTTCCGATTGGCGGTCTCAAGGAGAAGCTGCTCGCGGCGCATCGCGGCGGCATCAAGACCGTGCTGATTCCGGAAGAAAACGCGAAGGACCTCGTTGAAATCAACGAGAGCATCAAGAGCGGACTCGACATCGTGCCGGTGTCCCGGATGGACGAGGTACTGGCGCGCGCGCTGGTGCGCAAGCCGGAACCCATCGTCTGGGAGGAAGCGGCCGCGAAGCCGGTCGATGTTCCCGAACCCGTTGTGGAGGAAGATTCGTCGGGTTTGACCGCGCACTGACGAGCATTGCACATGAATGAAGGCGGCGCTTTTTTGGCGCCGCCTTTTTCATTGGCAAAGCGGGTTCCGCAGTGCCGGATTGGCCGATCCTCGCAGTTTCGCTAAAACGTCTGCGGGGCGTCGTCAGACACGCGCAATCGATGGCGCGGGCCAGTAGCCGAGGGACGTGCGTGCGAAATTCCGTTCGACTGATCGTCGGGTCCATCGCTGTTGCGATGTCAGGTGTGCTTTGCGGCGCCGGTTCGGCGGATGATTTTCCGCTGGTCGGCAATTACACCCAAAACGTCGTCTGCAAGGGCGATGGCAGCGATCAGCCCAGCGCCAAGGTCACCATCTCTCCGCAGGAAATTGTTTCGAATGTCGGGGTCTGCACCATCCTCGATAAAAAAACGAACGGGACCAGCATCTCGGCGCATGTCGAATGCAAATTCGCCGGCGGGCCGCTGATCGGCGATATCACTTTCACCCCAAGGCCCGATAAGACGATAGAGTTTATCGACCGCGACATGACCTACAAGGCGGTGTTGCATCGCTGCCCGCAGTAAGCGTGGGCCTGTTCGTGATAAAGTCTCAGTTCTCGTCCGATGGAGTACCCTCATGAGTTACTACCGCGCGCTGCAGGCAGAGACGGTGAAGTTTCGCGGCCACAACGGCGACCAGGGCGAGGCTTATTGCGCCAGGCCGACCGCCGCCGGGAAATATCCCGGCATTGTCGTAATTCATCATCTGCCCGGCTGGGACGAATGGATCATGGAGGTGGTGCGCAAACTGGCGCATCACGGCTATGCGGCAATATCGCCACATCTGTATTTTCGCGAAGGATCGGACAGTCCTGATGACATCGGCGCACGCGTGCGCGCGGCGGGCGGGGTCGCCGATGCGCAAGTCGTGGGCGATGTCGCCGGCGCCATGGCCTATCTGCGCGCTCAGCCCAATGCGACCGGCAAGATCGGAGTGATCGGCTTCTGTTCCGGCGGCCGCCACACCTACCTTGCGGCGTGTACGCTTTCCGGATTCGACGCCGCGGTCGATTGCTGGGGCGGCAATGTCATCGTCGATAATCCGAAGGATCTGAATGACAAGCGGCCGGTCGCGCCGATCGATCTCACGGAGAAGCTCAATTGCCCGCTATTGGGGATTTTCGGCAATGACGACGCCAACCCGACGGCCGACCAGGTGAACAGAACCGAAGCGGTGCTCAAGCGCCTTGGCAAAAACTACGAGTTTCATCGCTACAATGGCGCCGGGCACGCGTTCTTCAATACTGCGCGCGACGCCTACCGTCCCGAACAGGCGTTGGATGGCTGGAAAAAAGTCTTTGCCTTTTTCGATCGCTATCTGGCAGCCAAGGCAACACGTGTCGCGGCCGAGTAAAAGATGACGTCACGGACGAGGATTTGAGCCCATGTGCAGCTACATCGTGGAAAAGACCGCGCTCGTCGGCAGCGCCAAAGGCCGTAAGGGTTGGATGAGGATTGACACTGCCAATGTCTATTTCGATCATCCGTATTATTCGACGCTCGAGCACGTCCTCGCCATTGATTTCACCAATGAAGGCGAGGGCGGGCGCGACCGTGTCGCAGTCGAGTTGAGCGCCGAGTCCGCGCGCGCTTTGGTGGCGCGCATTCTCGCCGCGCTCGCCAGCGGCGAAGCGGCACATAGCGCCCCGGCGCAAACTGCCGCAGATTCAACGGCAGTAGCAGCGTAACGCAGTAGCACGGACGCCGCCGGTGTCGCGGCAGAGGGGGGACTGGAATGAGACTCGTTGCTTATTTGCTGGCGATCATTTGCGTGATCGCCGCCATTATCTACATCACCACGCAAGCGGGCTCGCTGCCGACATTCATGCCCGGCTATGCAGCCGGCTCGGCGCGCGTCCATTCGACCCATGCGCTCGCCGCCGGGATCGCTGCCGTGGTGCTCTTCATCATCGGCTGGGCGGTCGGGCGCTCGCGCGCCTGAGCGCTGTGGCCGCAGCTTTGCGGCCGCGCGCCTTTGCCGCTGAGAGCAGCCGGCTCAGCCCGTCCGGCTATTCTTCTGCGCCAACTTGCGCTGCACGCGTTCATCGAATCGCGACACGCTGACGACGACACGCCGCTGGGTGCCGCCTCCGATCGGCTCGAATTCGTCGCGCGCCGCCACGCGAAAACTGATCGTGCGGCTTTTGACCTCGACGACCTCAGCGGTTGCGGTGACCCGGAGTCCGACCGGCGTTGCCGCGGTGTGGCTGACATCGAGCTGAATGCCGAGGCTTTGATGGCCGGAGGGAAGCAGGTGTTCGACCGCAGCCAATGCCGCGGCTTCGATGAGATTGATCATGACCGGCGTCGCCAGCACCGCGATACGGCCCGAGCCGACAAAGGGCGCGGTATGTTCGGGTCCGACCACGATCTCGGCCGTGCCGGTAAGGCCTGGAACGATCCGGTGCAGGAACGCACGGCCGCTGTCGGGCGAGGACATTTGGCTTTATAGCGCCAATTCGGCGGATCGTGCTAAGCGATTGCGCCAGTGTGCTATCATGAAGACGCATCAGCCCGGGGGTTCAGGCATGTCTCGTTACGCGCTTTTGGCGGCCGCTTTGATCGTGTTGGTGCCAGCGGGGCCATGTTTTGCCGTCGACGCGAAACAGAAAATGGCGACCTGCAAATTCGGCGCCGACGACCAGAGGCTGCAAGGCGCGGCGCGCAACGCCTTTCTCAAGAAATGCATGGCGAACCGGAACGATCCGCGCGGACCGGGGGCCGCGCCCAAGCAATAAAGCATGATCCCGAAAAGTGGCTGCCGGTTTTCGGAAAAGATCATGCGCGACGAAAATGCTAAAGAAAAATGGCATGGTGCCATTTTGGTTTAGCGGGCCTGCTATCCTCCTAGTCGCATGAACCTGCCGCCGCTACGCACGCTGTTCTTCGAAGACCTATCGGTCGGCATGACCGAGACGCTGGACAAGACCGTGTCATCCTCGGACGTGGTCGGCTTTGCGCAGCTGACCGGAGATCGCAATCCGATCCATCTGTCCGAGCATTTCGCGGCGCGCACGCCGTTCGGCAAGCGCATCGCGCACGGGCTCTATACCGCAAGTCTGATTTCCGCCGTGCTCGGCACGCGGCTGCCGGGGCCGGGCGCGATCTATATTTCGCAGACGCTCAATTTCCGCGCCCCGGTGAAGATCGGCGATACCGTCACGGTCACGGTCACGGTGCGCGAGCTCATTCCGGAAAAATCCCGCGCCCGGCTGTCCTGCATTTGCGCGGTTGCCGGCGAGGTTGTGCTCGACGGCGAGGCCCTGGTCAAGGTCCCGAGCGAGAAGACCGCCAAGGGCAAACGGCCGCTGATCAAGCTGTAGAGGCAGGTCAATCCGATCGAACTGAATTAACGGTTATGATCCGCTTGTCCCCGCGAAAGCGGGGACCCAGCGCTTCCTTTCTGGATTCCCGCTTGCGCGGGAATGAGCGGGCGAGAACCTCATGAGTCGCGTCAAATCTCAGCTAAAAAGCCGTCCGGGTCACGCGCGCCGCCCGCTTCTTGTCATCGACGGCGATTCCTTCGCGCATCGCGCTTACCATGCGCTGCCGAAGAATATCCGGCGCGATCGCGACCGGCCTGCCGGCGCCATTCTCGGCTTTGCCAATCGCCTGCTGCAGCTTTACCGCACCGAGCGGCCACGCGCGGTGCTGGTCGGCTGGGATACGCTCGAGGCCGCAACCTATCGCCACGACGCGTTCGCCGCCTATCAAAGCGGCCGCGAATTCGACGACGATCTCATCGAGCAGCTTGCGCTCATTCCGAAATTTGTCGCCGCCTGCGGTTTCGCCAATGCCAAGCGCGCCGGGTACGAGGCCGACGATTTTCTGGCCGCCGCGGCGAGCTCCGAGGAACGGCGCGGCGGCGCCGTGCTGGTCGCGAGCGGCGACCGCGATACGTTTCAGCTCGCTTCGGCGCGGACCACCATCCTCTATCCGGTGCGTGCCGGCGAGATGGCGCGGATCGGCCCGATGGAGGTGCGCGAGCGCTACGGCGTCGAACCGCACCAGGTGCCCGACTTCATCGCGCTGCGCGGCGATCCGTCTGACAAATTGCCCGGAGCGCCCGGCGTCGGTGCGCTCGGCGCCGCAGCTTTGCTCCGCCGCTATGGCAGCCTCGCGGCGATCCTCAAAGCCGGGCGCTTCGCGCGCATCGCCGAGGATCTACGGCTTTATCGCACAATCGCGACCATGAACAAGAAAGCGCCGCTGCCGAGCCTCGCCCGGCAAAAGCCGACCTTCGCAAAAGCCGCGGCGCTGGCGGGCCAATGGCACCTGCGGCAATTGGCGGGACGGCTCGAGGAGATGGCGCGCGCCCCGTCACCCTGAGGTGCGAGCGCAGCGAGCCTCGAAGGGCGACGGCCCGAACGCCTCGGCCGCATCCTTCGAGGGCCGCTTCGCGGCCACCTCAGGATGACGGCACGAAACGTTCAACTCCGGCCGCCGACCGAGGAACCCTGCTATAGTCGCCGGCCTGGAGGCCGTGATGTTCGAACGCGACGAAGTGTTCCGGGATCTGCACACACGTCTGCTTTCCGCCGGGATCGATCCGCGCGATCCGAAGGTGCAGACAATCTGCGAGGTCGTAAATGCGTTTTACGCGGAAAAGACCCGTCAGGTGCTGGAGCAGATGCAAGCGGTGCTGAGCAAGATCGAAACGTAGGATTATCGACGGTTGTGCGGCGATGAATTCACCGCGCCCGCTGACGCTCCGCCAAGGCCGCGCCGAACGCTGCGAACAGTTTGCGATTTACCGGATTGTGCTGGGCGTCATATTCGGCATGCCACTGCACGCCGAGCGCGAAGCCGGGCGCTTCACCGACCCGGATCGCTTCGATCGTGCCGTCATCGGCGACGCCTTCGACCACGATGCGCTTACCCGGCTCGAGAATGCCCTGGCCGTGCAGCGAATTGACCCGAATGCATTCGGCGCCCAGTAATTTCGCGAATACGCCGCCGGGCGTCAGGCGCACCTCGTGGCGGTCGGCAAAGACGACTTGCACATCGGGATGGAATTCGCCGTTCTCCAGCCGCGGCGCGCGGTGATTGATCCGCCCGGGCAATTCGCGGATTTCCGGATGCAGCGAGCCGCCATAGGCGACGTTGATCTCCTGAAAGCCGCGGCAGATCCCGAACAGCGGCACGCCGCGCGCGACACAAGCCTCGACCAAAGCCAGCGCCATGGAATCGCGGGCGTGGTCGTAGGGCTCGCTCGACGGATGCACCTCGGCCCCGAACAGGCTCGGATGCACATTGGCGCGCGCGCCGGTGAGCAGAATACCGTCGACGGTATCGAGGAGCGCGCCGATATCGGTGATCTCCGGCGAGCCGGCGAAAACGAGGGGTAGCGCGCCGGCGGCCTCGGCGACCGCGCGCAGATTGCGCTCGCCGACGCGCTGCGCCGGGAACTTGCCCTCCATCAGGTGTAAGCTGCCGATCACGCCGACGACGGGTTTTCTGCGGGTCACCTTGCGGCCTGAGCCCTGCGTTTCCTCTTTGAGCTGGAATATCACCGGCGCGCGGGGGTGAGAAGATCAGTTAAACTGCGGTTGGATCAGAGCTGAGTCGCGCTAGCCGCTACGCGGGGCAAAGCTACTCCGCCGCTTCGATGCGCTTGTTCTTGCCGCGCTCGCGGGCGCGCCGCGCTAGGACGGGTTTTAGAAACGCGCCGGTATAGCTGACGGGCGTGCGGACCACGTCCTCCGGCGTGCCGGCGGCGACGATCTCTCCGCCGCCATCGCCGCCTTCCGGCCCGAGATCGATGATCCAGTCCGCGGTCTTGATCACTTCGAGATTGTGCTCGATGACGACGACGGTGTTGCCGGTCTCAACCAGTTCGTGCAGTACGTCGAGCAGCTTGGCCACATCGTGGAAGTGAAGGCCGGTGGTCGGCTCGTCGAGAATGTAGAGGGTGCGGCCGGTGGCGCGTTTCGACAGCTCCTTTGCAAGCTTGACCCGTTGCGCCTCGCCACCGGACAGCGTGGTCGCCTGCTGGCCGACATGGATGTAATCCAGCCCCACGCGATGCAAAAGTTTTAGCGGCTCGCGCACCCGCGGCACCGCCTTGAAGAATTCCAGCGCCTCCTCGACGGTCATGTCGAGCACGTCGGCGATCGATTTGCCGCGGAACAGGATTTCCAGCGTTTCGCGGTTGTAGCGCTTGCCCTTGCAGACGTCGCAGGTGACGTACACGTCGGGCAGGAAATGCATCTCGATGCGGATCACGCCGTCGCCCTGGCAGGCCTCGCAGCGGCCGCCTTTGACGTTGAACGAGAAGCGGCCGGGTTCGTAGCCGCGGGCGCGCGATTCCGGCAAGCCCGCAAACCATTCGCGGATCGGCGTGAAGGCGCCGGTATAGGTCGCGGGATTGGAGCGCGGGGTACGGCCGATCGGCGACTGGTCGATGTCGATTATCTTGTCGAGATGCTCGACGCCTTCGATCCGGTCGTACGGGGCAGGGGCCTCGCTGGCATTGTTCAGCCGCCGCGCCAGCGCCTTGTAGAGCGTGTCGACCAAAAGCGTGGATTTGCCACCGCCCGACACGCCGGTGACGCAGGTAAACAGGCCGAGTGGAATCTCGGCGGTGATGCTTTTGAGATTATTGCCGCGCGCGCCGACGATTTTCAGCGTGCGGCTTGCATTGCGCGGCCGGCGCTCAGAGATCGGCACGACCAGTTCGCCCGAAAGGTATTTCCCGGTCCAGGATTGCGGTGCGGCAATGAGATCCTCGATCTTGCCCTCAGCGACGATATGGCCACCGTGAATGCCGGCGCCGGGACCGATGTCGAGCACGTGATCGGCGGTGCGGATCGCGTCTTCGTCGTGCTCGACCACAATCACAGTATTGCCGAGGTCGCGCAGGCGTTTCAGCGTTTCCAGGAGCCGGGCATTGTCGCGCTGGTGCAGCCCGATCGACGGCTCGTCGAGCACATAGAGCACGCCGGTCAGCCCCGAGCCAATTTGCGAAGCGAGCCGGATGCGCTGGCTCTCGCCCCCCGACAAGGTGCCCGAGGCGCGCGCCAGGGTCAGATATTCCAGCCCGACATCGACCAGGAATTTGAGCCGCTCGCGGATTTCCTTGAGCACCCGCACCGCGATCTCGTTCTGCTTGTCGGTAAGCCGCTGGGGTAGCTCAGTGAACCAGTTGGCTGCGCCTTTGACCGACATATCGGAAACTTCGCCGATATGCAGCCCGCCGACTTTCACGCACAAAGCTTCCGGCTTGAGCCGATAGCCTTTGCAGGCATCGCACGGCACGTCGGTGAAATAGCGGGCGATCTCTTCGCGCGCCCAGTCGCTGTCGGTCTCGCGATAGCGCCGCTCGAGATTGGTGACCACGCCTTCGAATGGCCGCCGGGTGTCATAGGCGCGCATGCCGTCGTCATAGGAAAAACGGATCTCGGCATCGCCGGAGCCGTAGAGGATCGCATCCTGCGTCTTCTTCGGCAGATCCTTCCACTTGGTGTCCAAGGTGAAGCGGTAATGCTTGCCCAGCGCCTGGAGGGTCTGCACGTAATACGGCGAGCTCGATTTCGCCCAGGGCGAGACGGCGCCGCGGCGCAGCGTGCGCTCCTTGTCGGGAATGACGAGCTCCGGATCGATGTGCTGCTCGACGCCGAGCCCGCCGCATTTCGGGCAAGCGCCGAAAGGATTGTTGAACGAGAACAAGCGCGGCTCGATTTCCGGAATGGTGAAGCCGGACACCGGGCAAGCAAATTTTTCCGAAAAGACCAGCCGGCGCGCGTCAGCCGCGGCTGCCGCGGCGAGCTTGGTCTTTGCACCTGCCTCTCGACCGCTCTTTGGGCGCTCGGTTTCTCCCTCGGCAGACGAGGCGTCCGCCAATTCCGCCACGGCCAAGCCGTCGGCAAGCTTGAGCGCCTGCTCCAGCGAATCCGCGAGCCGTGTCGCGATGTCGGGACGAACCACCAGCCGATCGACGACGACATCGATGTCATGGACGAATTTCTTGTCGAGCGCCGGCGCCTCGCCGATCTCATAAAACTTGCCGTCGATTTTGACGCGCTGGTAGCCCTTCTTCATGAACTCGGCGAGCTCCTTGCGGTACTCGCCTTTGCGGCCGCGCACCACCGGCGCCAGCAGATAAAGCCGCGTGCCTTCGGGCAGCGCCATGATGCGATCGACCATCTGCGAAATGGTCTGACTCTCGATCGGCAATCCGGTGGCAGGCGAATAGGGCACGCCAATGCGGGCCCAAAGCAATCGCATGTAATCGTAGATTTCGGTGACGGTGCCGACGGTCGAGCGCGGATTGCGCGAGGTGGTTTTCTGTTCGATGGAAATGGCGGGTGACAGGCCATCGATCTGATCGACGTCCGGTTTCTGCATCATTTCCAGAAACTGCCGGGCGTAGGCGGACAGGCTTTCGACATAACGGCGCTGGCCTTCGGCGTAGATCGTGTCGAAGGCGAGCGATGACTTCCCCGAGCCGGACAGCCCGGTGAAGACCACCAGGCGGTCGCGCGGAATATCGAGATCGATGTTTTTGAGGTTGTGTTCACGGGCCCCGCGGATCGCGATGATGCGGCGATCCTCCGCGGCGCGCCGAGCGGCGGCTTCGGCGCTTGCGCGGTTGCGCGGCGCTTTGGCGGCTTTGTCGAACAGGTCGTTCATCGCATTGTCCGCTCGTCGCAAAATCTTAAAAGCCGTCTGGACGCTCTCTGCTTGTCGTGGCGGCGCAATCGGGTCGCCGGTCAGCAGGGACGAGCGGATGTGGAGCCCGCCAGCCGTTTCAGATGCTGGACCGAACATAGTGAGAACGGCGCGGCTTTGCCAGCGCGCAGCTTGCGCTTTTCCCGGCAAATCGGCTCTTCAGGGAACCGGAGGATTAGGGTTTGGGGCCGCCCGACCAATTGAACTTGTAGTTGAGGCCGACCGTCAGTGTATGCACATCGGACTTGACGGTGACCGGCGTGATCGCAGTGAAATTATAGTTTTTGCTGCCGAAATCGTAGAAGTCGTATTCGACCTTGGCCGAGATATTTTCGACCAAGCCGAACTCGATCCCGGCCCCGACCGTGAAGCCGCTCCGGTTATCGTTGAGATTCTGGGTCGTGACGGTGACTCCGCCGGACTTGAGAAGATCCTCGGTGTACCGCACGTGCGTCCAGGCGCCGCCCGCCTTGGCGTAGAACAGCCAATCGTTGGCGGCGTAGCCGGCGCGTCCAGTCAGCGTGGCAAACCATGGGGCTTGGGAGGTAAAGCGTTCCTGGGCGATCGCTGTTGGGGATGCGCCGGTGCCAACCGTGCACGTGCCAACGCAGGGGATTAGCGTGTTTCCCTCGATCGCCGAGGCGGTCCATGTGCCTTCGATGCCGACGACCCACGGCGCGAATTCGTAATTTGCGCCTGCCTGGAAACCACCGATCACGCCCGCTGGTCTGAGATCGCCGGTGCTGCCGAACCCAAATGCCGATGCGCCGTTTTGGCTGACGGAATCGACCAGCATTCCGCCGCCGATGTGGCCGCCGAGATAGATGCCGGTCCAGTCATAGATCGCGGGTGGCGGGGCTGCGGCGGGGTAATAAGACCTGGGTACCGCCATGTCAGCCGCATGCGCGGGCAGGGCCGTGTACGCGAATCCGCACAGCACCAAACTCAAAATTGCGCTCGCCAAGGATAGCCCTGACGACGCGGACAGCCGCCAAATTGGCCTCATTCACGCACCCTCAAAGGCACGAGGTGATCACGGCTCACTGCGAGCCCAAAGTACAATGCTTCTGGGAGCTTAGGAATAGTGCAAAAAAACAACAGCTACCCGGAATGTTTGCAGGCTGAAGCCGCGAAAACAGCCGCAAATTCCCAGATCACATCAGTGAAACCGGTCGTATCAGTGGAATTTGTAGTCGAGGCCG
>JBQCCX010000302.1:0-2027 GCA_051961815.1 Xanthobacteraceae bacterium | reverse complement strand
CGGATCTAAGAAAAAGGGCCGCTCACCTTGCGGGAGCGGCCCAAGTCTAGGGAGGAAACGCCCAAGGAGGGCGACGGCAGCGGGAGAGATCTCTCGCTACCGCACTGCAGCAACATACACTGCGCCGCACAAAATTCAAGGCCGCTCGCCGCGGAGCTGGAGGCTTTTCCCCTTATAATTTGCAAACATTCCTGCACATTTGGCCAGCAAAGTGGTAAAATCCGTTTGTGATCAAAGGCGTATGGGGGCAATCTCGATTGCTTAAAACTTCACCAGCCCCGCTTTGGCGCGCGGGTGCCAAGCCAATTGCGAATACCACGGCTCGTGCCGCAGTCCGCAAGGCGGCAGCGGATGACCGCGCCTATCGAGCCGAACGGCAGGGACCATAATGACGGCGATCGATTTTAGTGCCTTTGTCGACGAGCTCGCCACGATCTCCGGCGAGACCATCCGCCCGTTCTTTCGCAGCGCGCTGGGCGTCGAAAACAAAAGCCGATCGGGCGGCTTCGATCCGGTCACCGCCGCCGACCGCGCCGCGGAAGCGGCCATGCGCGCGCTGATTAAAAGGACATTTCCCGAGCACGGCATCGTCGGCGAGGAATTCGGCATCGAGCGGCGCGACGCCGAATATGTGTGGGTGCTTGATCCGATCGACGGGACCAAGTCATTCATTTGCGGCATGCCGGCCTGGGGAACGCTGATCGCGCTGACCCGCCGCGGCGAGCCGATCTACGGCATGATGCACCAGCCGTTTACCCGCGAGCATTTTTCCGGCGACGGTCGCGGCGCCCGCTATCGCGGTCCAGCTGGCGACCGCGCTTTGGCGGTTCGCGCCTGCGATTCGGTCGAGGACGCGGTGTTGTGCACAACGAGTCCGCTGCTAATGACGCCGAGCGACCGCGAGCGCTTTGCGCAGGTCGAGCGCGCGGCGCGCCTGTCGCGCTATGGTGGTGACTGCTACGCCTATTGCGTGCTGGCTGCCGGTCACATCGACCTGGTAATCGAAACCGAACTCAAGCCGCACGACGTGCTTCCGCTCATTCCGATCATCGAAGGCGCGGGCGGGATCATCACCACCTGGGAAAATGACCGGCCCCATGATGGTGGGCGCGTTGTCGCCGCGGGCGATAAACGCGTCCACGCGCAGGCGCTGGAATTGTTGAAGGGTTGAGCTCCGACACTGTCGATCAATAAAGCGGCGTGCCCGGCACAAAGGCGTCGAACGCCGCCCACAATTGCGATCGGAAACGATCCTGTTCCATCAGGAGCTCGTGCTGGGCGCCGACAATCACCAGATGCGAGCCGGCACGCAACATGCCGGCAAAATCTTCGATTGCGGCATTTGAGACCACCTGATCGTTGCCGCCGGCGACAATCAGCATCGGCTGCCGAATCCGGGCCGGGTAGCTCGGCTCACGCAGCGTGCGCATCGAGCGGAATGCCGCGTCACACCAAGCCACAGTCGGCGCCGCCAGCGCGAGCGCAGGTTCAGCCTCGAGGATCGCGGCATTGCGCGCATAGCGCACCGGATCGGAGGTGAGGATGTTGCCGAGAAACGGCCGCGACTCGACGATGCTGGTGTCGGTCCTGGGCACATACATCCCGCCCAGTCCCGTCCAGCGCAGCGCGCGGCAAATGATCCAGCCGGTGCCCATCGAATAATCGACACCGCCGAGCGCGATCAGCGGTGCAATCAGCACCATGCGGTCGAACCAGTGCCGGCCGCGATGCGCGGCGCGGAGAAGAACGTTGGCGCCGGTCGAATGGCCGATAGCGAAGAGCGGCGGCGGACAATCGGGCAGGACGATCTCGCGCATGAAGGTCTCAAGATCGAGATCGTAGTCGGCGAAGTCGCGCACATAGCCTTTACGGCGATCGGACAGCGCGCGCTCAGAGAGGCCCTGCCCGCGCCAGTCCAGCGCCGCGACCGCGAAGCCGCGCGCACGCAAATCGCGTACCGTCTCGAAATATTTTTCGATCCATTCCGAACGGCCCTGGAAAATACAGACCGTGCCGCGGCGTCCGGC
>JBQCCX010000301.1:0-5310 GCA_051961815.1 Xanthobacteraceae bacterium | reverse complement strand
ACGCTCATCCGCGATACCGGCGCCATCCTGCTCGACATGACGCCCGATCGCGCCATGGCCGAGCGCATGCGCGCCACAATCGAGACCGATGGCGATCGCCTGACCGACTTGCATCTGTGGCGGCTCGGCCCTGGTCATCTTGGCGCAATCGTTTCGGTTGCGACGCGGCAGGAGCGCGGCCCGGATTATTATCAGACGCTGCTCGGCCGCTTCCGCGCTCTCTCGCACGTTACGGTCGAAGTGCAACGGCAATAGGCGGCAAGACATCCGGCCTGTGCGCTACCAGGTTGCGAACCGATAGTTCAGTCCGGCCCGGATGAGATTATTTTGCACGTGGCTGGTGATCGTTGTGGCCGGAGGGCCGATGACGCCGGTCGCGATGTTATTCTTGTCGAGATAAAGATATTCGGCCCGCGCGCTGAGATTGTCGGTGATGCCGTACTCAATGCCGGCGCCCGCGGTCCAGGTGCCATAGGTCACCGAGGTGCTTGTGGCGCCCGCAGGGATGGTGACGTTGGAAGACCGCAGTTCGCCCGCGGCGCCGCCGGCTGTTCCGTAGACCAGCGTGCGATCAAAAGCCCAGCCGACGCGACCGCGCAGCGTGGCGAGCCACGGCATTGCAACAGTGCCCGATATGACGCCGGACGGCAGCGATTGGTCTTGCGTGGAGGCGTCGTAGTCGGCCTCGAAGCCCCAGACGACCGGCCCGGTCTGATAGTTTGCGCCGAACTGGGCGCCGCCGATGAATCCCGGTTCTTTGACCGACGCACTGCCGCCGCCAGACGCCGCCGCAGTTGCCGTACCGAGCGCGCCTCCGGCATTAAGCCCGAGATAGAAGCCTGACCAATCGTAGCGGGCTGAGCGAGCAGCGGTCGGCCACTTGAACCCGTCCGCGTAGTCTCGCCTGCCTTCAGCCGGAATTCGACACTCGCTGGCATTCGGGTCGGCGCAGATCTTCTTTTTGATGCCAAGAAAGAAGCCGCGGCGCGGGCCGTATTGCGGCGCGAACACGCCGATGCCGCTGCCGTTTCTGATTTGATAAACCGTATCGAAAACGTTCACGACATCGAAGCGCACCGTCACCGGGCCGCCCTCCGGCATGGCGAAATCGCGCGCGACCCCGACATTGAATTGCGCGTAAGGCGCCAGCGCATCGATATTGGCGTCGCCGGTGCGCAGCCCCGAGCCGTAGATCATGTCGGTCGAAAAGGTGGTGCCGTTCCATTTGTATGACAGGCCCGCCGAGCCGGTCACGTATTGGTTATGATCGGTGTAGACCCAGTGCGTCGACAGGTATTGAAACGCGGTGAGCCCGCCGAGATCCGTAA
Organism: Xanthobacteraceae bacterium; assembly: GCA_051961815.1. Lineage (GTDB taxonomy): Bacteria > Pseudomonadota > Alphaproteobacteria > Rhizobiales > Xanthobacteraceae > BOG-931. Next base: position 3,982 of record JBQCCX010000301.1, on the reverse strand, counting down.
GCGGCGTCGCATTGTCGAACAAAAACTGGTTCGACACCGGTTGCGTCGCCTTCTCCTGGGCGACGGCGAGATTGGCATAGGCCTGGAAATTGCCGCTATGAAATTTCGCCGAAAACTCGACGCCTTGCGAAACGCCTTTGGCGTAGTTGAAGCCGCTGAGGATCAGCGCCTGGCCAAATTGCCCGTTGTCGAGCAAGTCCTTGGCGGTCTTGTAATAAGCATCGATGCCAAGATCGAGCGTGGTGCAGTCCTTTGACCGCGCCGACGAACATCCAAGTATGATTTTTTGATCGAGGCCGGCGTCAAAGTAGTGCGATCGCTCGGGCAACAGCGGCCCGCCGATGGGATTGGTTACTGCTCCGGTGGTGTTGTTGAACAAATTAAAATTCACCGGCGCCGCTTCGACCAGAACCGGCGGCGTGAAATAGCGCGCATAGCCGGCGTGGAACGTTGTGCCGTCGAAAGGCTTGTAGGTAAGGCTGGCGCGCGGGCTAAGCTGATTGGCATCGACGAACTGCCACATCTGGTCGAAGCGCAGACCCGCATTGAGCGTCAGTTTATCCGTGATCTTCCATTCGTCCTGCACATAAACGCCGGCGAGCCAGCCGAGTTTTTGCACGTCGTCGGTTATGGACAGAGGCGCGTTGATGGCGTTGCCCAAAATGTCGAGTGGCTCGACGATCGAGGTGTTATCGACCCAAATCTGCTCAGCGCTTACTGAAAAACCGGCGCGCAAGGTATGCGCGGTATTGATCGCGTAGGACGCGTCGCCCTGAAAGCCATTGGTATATGACTGCCGGCTGACGTCCGAGGCGATGCCGTTGAGGAGAAGATCGCCTGCTGGATCGGGAATGAAATGCAGATTGTTGTAGCGCGTGAAATAGGACAACTGCCCGTCGAAACCGTTGATCGAGCGTTGCAGCGCCAATACGCCGTATTGTGTTTGCTCATTTTGCCGCTCGTTGAGTCTAGAGGAATCAAAACTGTTGAGTCCAAACACCGGGGTTGCGATCCCCGGGAACAACGGCGCGTTGAACACATTCGGAATTTGGAAATTGGCGTTGTATGTGCCGGCGATCAGGCTTAGCCGCGTGTAGGGATCGAGGAAGGTCGACAAATAGGCGAAACCCCTCTCCTGCCGCGAAAAGTCGTGAACGGGATTGAGAAATGGCGTGGGATTTTCGATCCCCTCGTTGGTCTGCAGATAACTGCCGCTGAAGAAATATTGCACGCCAAAACAGTTTGCTGATGACGCGGTTGGTGCTTTGGTTGGCACCGCAGCGCCGGCGCTCGGACAATTGGCGCCGAAACTGCCGCCATATTCGAAGCTTGGCTGGATGCGTTCGCGGCTGCCGAAATAATAATTGATGCTGCCGGAATTGTTGAAGATGTCGGTGCGCGTGGTCAGGTCGATGATGCCGGTTGTGCGCAGTCCGTATTCTGCCGGCAGTGCGCCGGTCACCAGCGTCAGGCTGCCGATGAAATTGGTGTCGAAAATGCTGCCGAACCCGCTGACGCCATCCGGCAGGAGTATGCCGTTGATACGGTACTGCGCATTGGCATGATCGTTGCGCACATGAAACAGACCGCTCGAAGCAGAATCTTGCGACACCCCCGGCGCCTGCAACAGCACGCGCTCAACCGGCGCATTGGTCCCTTGCGGCAAGGCCTCGATCGTATCGTGGCTCTTGGTGTCCGAAGTGGTGCCAAGTGTGGTGTAGAGATTGCTGCGCGCCTGGTCGAAGCTGTTGGCCCGTTGGGTGAGAACTTCGGCTGGCGAGACCGGCGGCACCGTTGCCGGTGCTGAAGACGACGGTCCCGCGCGCCGCGCCACAGGACGCGCCTGCGCCTTCGGCGGTTTCGCGCCACGAACGACAACTTGCGGCAATTCTATACTGCCGGCGGGCGCGGCCGCGGGCGCGGGCGGCGGCGGACTGGTGGACTGATCGCCAGCTTGTCCGCCGCTTTGTCCGCCGGCCGACCCGCTATTCTGATCGTTGCCCTGCGCGCCGGCCGCCGAATGGGCGGCGAGCAGCGCGACGAGCGCCGCCGTCGTCAGGATCGATGCACGAGAGCAAAACAATTGCCGCATGCCACTCAGTTGCGAAAACGAATTGGCGACCGATATGCGTTGAGCGGTCGTGCTGCTGCGGCAATCGCGTGACGTTCACGTGGAAAAGACTGCCGCGTAGCGCTGGGCGGTTGGCCGGCGACTAACAAAACGCCGCCAACCGCAATCAGCTCGACCGCAGATCAAACAGCGGGCGGCGCGCGCGACCGAAAGGCTAAATACTGCCGTTGGGTAAGCGCCGCGACGGCATTGCAATTATGTTCGGCGCGCGCAGAGACGGCGGGTAGCGGCAATAGCGGCGGCGCGGGGGTGAACGCCGTCGACGCCAAAAAGATCGACGCGCAGGCGGCGCAGTAATCGTCATTGTCCGCGGGGATATGCAGCGGCGTCTGCGAATTGGCCACAGCCGCCGTGCGTTGAGCGATTGCAGCGGTCGCCTGTTGCGCCGAGCCGCGCAGATGCGCGTGGCCGAAGGCGACGATCATCTGCACCGCCAGCGCGAGCAGCGCCAGCACGATGCCGTGCCGTTTATGACGACCGATCCAGCCCATCCCCAACGCCAGGTCGCGTCCCCGCGCGATGCGCAATGCTAACGTTATAGTGTTACATCAGGCAAGAGCGAGGTTTGCGATCAATTGTGCATCCGCGCGCAGGCCTTTGGTGAGTTCGCTGACATTGTGGCGCATCAGATCGATATATGTCGCCGCCGGTCCGTCCGGCGGTGACAACGCGTCGGAATAAAGCGTGCCGCCGATCCGGGCGCCGGTTTCCATTGCGATCCGTTGTAGCAAGCGCGGATCGGCGACGTTTTCGATGAACACTGCAGCGATATTTTCCCGGCGAATCTGATCGATCAGCCGGGCGACGTCACGCGGCGACGGTTCGGCTTCGGTCGACGGCCCTTCCGGCGCGATGAACTCGATGCCATAGGCATCGGCAAAATAGCCGAACGAGCTATGTGTCGTGACGATCCTGCGGCGCGCCACGGGGATGCTCTCGATCGCCGCTTTGATTTCGATGTCGAGGCTGTCGAGCGCAGCAAAATAAGCCGTGGCATTGCCCCGATAGACGTTTTCTCCGCCCGGATCGCTTGCGATCAGGCTGTCGCGGATATTGCCGACGTAAATTTTGGCGTTCGCGACCGACTGCCAGGCGTGCGGGTCGTCGACCGCGCGACCATGCGCGCGCGACCCGCTACGCGGCGCAACACCCCGGCTCGTCACCACGACAGGCGCGCGGGTCGCGGAGGCCGTGATCAGCCGGTCGAGCCAGCCTTCCAGGCCCAAGCCGTTGACGAATACGACGTCGGCCGCGGCGATCGTCTTCACATCGCCGGGTGTCGGCGCATAGACATGCACATCGCCATTCGCGCCGACCAAGGTCGCGACCTGGACCCGCGCGCCGCCGACATTCCCGACAAAATCACCAAGGATCGAAAACGTGGCGACAGCGCGCGGCTGATCCGGCGTTTTGTTCTGCCCGCGCCCAGGCACGAGCCCGCCTGCCGCGGCGAGCGCCGCGGCGGCGGCAGTCAGCGAGAGGACATGGCGCCGGCTTGGCAATGGGAGGCTCCGGATCGCCGGCGCTCGGCAACGTGGCAGAGGCGGCGTAAGGCCCATAAAGGCCATCGAAAAACGGCAAAATGTTATAATGTTACATTCGTGGCTGCAAACCGGGCCCAAACCGGGCCATGACCAGGTCATGACCGGGCAATGACCGGGCAATGACCGGGGACCATGGGCGATACGCCGGGTTCATCGTTAACGGCGAGCGGCGTTGTTCATCGAAAGTCGACGGTTGTCGTGCTAAGGGCCCGCACCGGCGGGCGAACTTGGCGGAATCGCTGGCTTCTCAGAACGGCGGTGGCGATAGCCCGGCGGACCGCTCTCGCCGCGGCCGCCGTTTAGCCAG
>JBQCCX010000300.1:0-13528 GCA_051961815.1 Xanthobacteraceae bacterium | reverse complement strand
GGTGACGATTGGAGGGGCCACTGCCGCCGAGGTGATTTTTCCGGCGGGCTCGCGGCTTGGGCTGGCGCCGCCTGCGGGCATGGTGCCGAGCCGCACTTTCCAGGGTTTTCAAGAACCGGGGACCAAGGCCACGATTCTGCTGACCGTGCTGCCGGCGAATGCCTACGAGCAATTGGCAAAATCGATGGTGCCCGAGGCGATGAAGAAAGAAGGCATTGAGGTCGAGCGCCGCGACGCCATCGAGCTCGCCACCGGCAAAGGCTTCGTGCTCAGCGGCCGGCAGACCGTCGAGAAGGAGCGTTACCGCAAATGGCTGCTGATCGCGTCGGCCGGTGATCTGACCGCGCTGGTCAATGTGCAGATCCCGGAACAAGGGAGTAATTATTCGGAAGCTGTGGTCCGCGCCGCGTTGGCAACGTTAGCGGTGCGACCGCAGATCCCCGAAGCCGAACAGCTCTCGCTCATTCCTTTCAAGATCGGCGACATGGCCGGCTTTCACGTCGAAGACGTCTTGCCCGGACGCGCAATCGTACTGGTCGATCCCGGCAGTCAAGCTGCGGAAGGCGCCGGGGCAACGGCGAAGGGGCGGATGTTCATTTCGGCGCTGCCCGGCGGACCTGAGGAGACTGCCGATCGGGATAATTTCGCGCGGGTGACCTTCGGCCAGATCGTGGGCATCAAGGACGTGCACCTGCAGGACGCCGGGCCGCTCCGCATTGCCAGACAGCCCGGCTACCAGACCTTGGCGAAGGCCAAGGACGCCGGCAGCGGTGCCGACGTCATGGTCGTGCAATGGCTGCGGTTTGGCTCGGGTGGATTCTTGCGGATGATCGGGATTGCGCGCGCGGATGCCTGGCCGGAAATGTTCGGCCGCTTGCGGGCCGTGCGCGACAGCGTCGCCACCAATTGAGGGAAACCGCGACTAAACCCGATCCCGAGACGTGGACGCTTCGGAAAGCACGCCAAAAACAATACGCTCGGCGCGTCCAAAAAATCATTTCGCGTTAGGATTTGCTCGCCGGCTCTTTCGCCTGGGCGTTGTCGTTGTTCGGCGCGGCTGGCGCCGCTTTAGGTCCGCCCTTTGACACCCCGACCAGCGCCGGTCGCAGCACCCGGTCACCGATCATGTAGCCGGGCTGCACGACCTGCACCACGCTGCCGGCGGGCACGGTGGTATCGGGAATTTCGAACATCGCCTGGTGCAAATTGGGATCGAATTTCTCGCCTTGCGGGGTGAACTGCCGGACGCCGTTCTTCTCCAGCGCCTTCAACAATTCGCGCTCGGTCAATTCGATACCGTCGATAAGCGCCTTGCCCCCCGTTTCCGCGGCTGCTCGCAATTCCGGCGGTACCGCGTCGAGCGCGCGGCGCATATTGTCCGCCACCACCAGCAGGTCGCGGGCAAATGAGGTGACGCTATACAGGCGGGAATCGGCAATCTCCCGCTCGGTGCGCTTGCGCAGGTTTTCCATTTCCGCAAGCGTGCGTAAGAGCCGATCCTTCATTTCGGCATGCTCGCGCTCCAGCGCCGTGGACGGCTGCGGAGTCTGCGCTTCCTCGGATGGTCCGGCCTTTGATTCCTGGCCATCCTCCTCAACGCGAGCGGTTTGATCGGTCATTTTCATTCCTGCAAAATCACGATTTGCAATCGGTGGCGCTGTATACCACCACTTTTGCTTTCAGTTTGGCGCGGCCAGTGCCCCGGATATCAGGGCGCAAACCGCAAAAATCAAGCCGAATGCAACGCCTTCAACCGCCGAGCAGTTTGCTCACCACCTTGGCCGTATAGTCGACCATCGGAACGATGCGGGCATAGTTAAGCCGGGTCGGACCGATGACGCCGAGAACGCCGACGATTTGTCCGGAGGCATTGTGATATGGGGCGACGATCGTCGAGGAGCCGGACAGTGAAAACAGCTTGTTTTCCGAACCGATAAAGACACGCACACCTTCGGCCTGCTCCGCGCGGCCAAGCAGATCGATGACCTCGCGCCTGGTTTCGAGATCGTCGAACAACAGCCGCACGCGTTCGAGATCGGCCAGCGCCTTGAGATCTTCGAGCAGATGCGCTTGCCCCCGTACGATCAGCTTGCGCTCCTCGTTCTCCCCTCCCGACCAGCTCGCCAGACCTTCGGCGACAATTTTTTGCGTGAGCTGATCAAGCTGCGCTGCGCTCTCCTGCAGCGTCCGCTCGATCTCGGTCTTGACCTCAGGAAGCGTGTGACCGCGGACCCGCGTATTGATGAAATTGGTGGCCTCCGTGAGCGCGGAGGTCGGCAAGCCGATCGGAACGTTGAGAACGCGATTCTCGACCTGCCCATCCTCCCCCACCAGGACCACCATGGCGCGCTCGGGCTCGAGCCGTACGAATTCGATATGTTTGAGACGCGGATTCGATTTAGCGGTGAGCACCACGCCGGCGGCGCGGCTCAGCCCGGACAGCAATCCCGAGGCTTCGGTCAAAACCGCTTCGACCGATTTGGCCTGACCGGACGCCGCAACCTGGGCCTCGATGGCGCGTCGATCGGCTTCGCCGAGGTCGCCGATCTGCATCAGGGCGTCGACAAAGAAGCGCAGCCCGATCTCGGTTGGCAGACGGCCCGCCGAAGTGTGAGGCGCGTAAACCAGACCGAGTTGTTCGAGATCGGACATGACATTGCGCACCGAGGCCGGCGACAAGGTCATCGGCAGAATACGGGATAAGTTGCGCGAGCCGACCGGCTCGCCGGTCGCAAGGTAGCTCTCGACGATCAGGCGAAAGATTTCGCGCGACCGTTCGTTGAGCTGGGCAAGGCCCAACTGGTGGGCGCCAAGCGGCAGATCGTGGCTCGTCAAAATCTCACTCCGGCGAGGTTGCTGCCGATATGTATCATTCCGCCGCCGCCATCGCACGGGTGCGCGATGACGGGTGCAACAGCGTCATCAACTTGCGCACCGAACCGAAATCCTCCAGCCGGTTCACTGCGTCAATCACCGCCTCGATCTGGACGTCGGCCAGGCGATCCGTGGCGTAGAGCCGGAATTTTTGCTCGACCTGAGCGCGCGACAATGGGTTCTCGAAGGCGCCGAGCGGGTGCTCGCACTGCGCCGACAATCCGGCGCCGTCGTCGAGAACAAGCTCGACCTTGGCTTGTGAGCCGGCAAGCGCCGCATCGGCGCGAAGATCGACCTTTTCGGCGGCAAAACTGCGCAGCGCCGGGTCGTCGTAACGCGCCGGGGTGAATTGCGCCAATGCAAGCGCGCGATCGTGCAAGATGGCTGCGGCGGCGTAATGCGCCGACAACAGGGCTTCGAACTTGCCTTTGTAGACCGCGAACCCGCCATGCATATCGAAGGCGTTCTGGCTTAGCGCAATAACGACGCGGCGCACGCGCGCGGCTTCGATCGGGTGCGCTGCAAGCAAATCGAACAAAGCGGTGTTCATCCCCTGGATCAAGGTCGCCGATGGCCATAGCCGCAGCGCGATCTGCTCGAGTTCGAAACGATCGCCGAGATCCGCAATCGCCACCTCCGGCTTGCCGCCACCGGCATAGGTCTTGTAGAGGCCGCCGTCGGCGGCGCTCAGGAATTCCTGCGTTGCGACGAAATTTTGTTGCGCCAGGAGTGCGGCGAGCAACCCGGACATTGCCCCGCGGCACTGGTGAAATTTCACGGTGGGCGTACCCCAGGCGGCGAAGGTTCCGCCCGCTTGGCTGCCGGCGAGCCCAAAGGCCCGCGCCATAGTGGCGGCGTCGAATTTCAGAAGCGAACCGACGGCGGCGGCCGCGCCGAACGGTCCGATAATGCCCGGGCCATGCCAGCCGCGCGCGCGAAATGCCGGATAATCGAGGCCAAGGCCGATCCGCGTCGTCACTTCGCAGCCGGCGGCGACCGCGACCAACAGGTCGCGCCCGGTCACATCATCGCGCTCGCCAATGGCCAGCGCCGGCGGAACGATTTCCGGAGTGACATGCGTCATGGTTGCCCGATGCACGTCACACATCGTGACCGCGGTGATCAAATAACCGTTGAACAATGTGGCGCCGACGAGCGACAGCGGCGCACCGCCGATGACGCTGGATTCCTCTCCTTGAGCGAGCGCCGATGCCAACGCCCTGACCTGATCGGTCTCTTCGCCTTGGTAGCCCGCGACGGCGCAGGCGAGTGCGTCAAGGATCAGGTTCTTGCAATGCTCGCGGCTGCGCGAGGGCAAATCCTCGGAGCGCAACCCCGCCGCGAAGGCGGCCAATGCGCGCGTCAGCTCTCGGCTTTCCTGCTTGGTCATCATCATCCTCAGCGCTCAGCGGCCGCAGCGTAGCGGCAAGCCTGCAAAGCTGGCAATCGGCCAATCGTTAATCGCGTCACCGCTGTGTGAAGATCCGCCCCTCGACTGCTCTCAGTGCTCCCTTGGCGAGCCATCGGTCTCCCACTACAACATCGCGCGCAGTCACAATTGATCGTTTATAACCCTGACATCCGGCGCCGCGGCGCCGGCAAATTCGGAGACATGCATGCGGCCAAGCCGCCGACAGCCCGATGAATTGCGCCCGGTGTCGCTCGAACGCGGGGTGGTGAAATACGCGGAAGGTTCGTGTTTCGTGAAATTCGGCGACACGCATGTCCTGGTGACCGCGACCCTGGAAGATCGGTTGCCGCCGTGGCTCAAAGGTCAGGCGCGCGGCTGGATCACCGCCGAATACGGCATGCTGCCGCGCGCCACCCTGGAACGCACGCGGCGCGAGGCCTCGGCGGGCAAGCAGGGCGGCCGCACCGTAGAAATCCAGCGCTTGATCGGCCGCAGTCTCCGCTCCGTGGTGGATCTCAAGGCGCTCGGTGAGCGCCAGATCACCATCGATTGCGACGTGATCCAGGCCGATGGCGGAACCCGCACGGCGTCGATCACCGGCGCCTGGATCGCGCTTTATGATTGTTTCACCTGGATGAAGGCGCGCCAGATGATCGAGATGGATGTGTTACGCGACCACGTCGCCGCCATTTCCTGCGGCGTGTGCTCCGGCGTCGCCGTGCTCGATCTCGATTACGCCGAGGATTCGCAGGCCGATACCGATGCCAATTTCGTGCTCACCGGCTCCGGCGACATCGTCGAAGTCCAGGCCACCGCGGAGAAGATTCCGTTTACCGAAACCCAGTTCTCGGCTTTGCTGGCGCTGGCACGCAAAGGCGTGGCCAAGCTCGTCGATCTGCAGAAGATGGCGGTTATGTAGACAGATGACAGATGTCAGATGTCGGAGGACAGATGGTCGACGGTCATTCGGCGAAGATACGCCATCAGAGATCTGACATCCGTCCCCTGACCTCAGATCGGCTCGTGATCGCCACCCATAATCGCGGCAAACTCGCCGAAATGCGCGAGCTGCTTGCACCCTATGGGATAAGCGCCGCATCGGCTGGTGAACTTGGTTTGGCGGAGCCGGACGAGAACGGAATGACCTTTATCGAAAACGCCTGCATCAAAGCTGTCGCCGCTGCCCAAGCGGCACGACTGCCGGCGCTCGCCGACGATTCCGGACTGGTCGTCGAGGCGCTCGATGGCGCGCCCGGGATTCATTCGGCGCGCTGGGCCGGCCCGGATCGTGACTTCCATCGCGCCATGGAAACAATCGAGCAAGAATTGCGCGCACGCAGCGCAACTTCGCCAGAGCGCCGCCGGGCGCACTTTGTCTCCGCATTGTGCCTGGCTTGGCCCGACGGTCACACCGAGCCATTCGAAGCGCGCGTTGGCGGCGCACTGGTATGGCCGCCGCGCGGCACCCGCGGCTTTGGTTATGATCCGATGTTTTTGCCCGACGGCCAGCACCGAACCTTCGGCGAAATGTCGAGCGAGGAAAAACATGGGCTGCCGCCGCGCGGCAAAGGCCTGTCGCACCGCGCCCGCGCCTTCATAAAGCTTGCCGAGGCTTGCCTTGAGCGCCGCTGATCGTTCCGACGCCATCGCAGTAGCCGGCGGTCAGCAGAATCTGGCGACCTTCGGGGTCTACATCCATTGGCCGTTCTGCCTGTCGAAATGTCCCTATTGCGATTTCAACAGTCACGTCCGCCGCGAACCCATCGATGAAGCGCGCTGGGTTCGCGCCTTTGTCGCGGAGATTGCCACGACCGCGGCGCGCGTCCCCGGTCGCGCGGTATCGACCATCTTTTTCGGCGGCGGCACGCCGTCGCTGATGCGACCGCGAACCGTCGGTGCAGTCATCGAGGCGATTGCGCGGCATTGGCAAATCGCGCCCGACGTCGAGATCACGCTCGAGGCCAATCCGACCAGCGTCGAGGCGGAGCGATTTCGCGGTTACCGCTCAGCCGGCGTCAATCGCGTTTCGCTTGGCGTACAGGCACTCGACGACCGCGCACTGGCCGCACTCGGCCGCACCCATTCGGCGCGCGAAGCGCTGGACGCGGTCGCCGTCGCCCGTGCGGCTTTCGACCGTTATTCGTTCGATCTGATCTATGCGCGGCCGGAGCAAACGCCCGAGCAATGGTCGCGTGAGCTTCGCAGCGCTTTGTCAGAGGCCGGCGAGCACGTTTCGCTCTACCAGCTGACAATCGAGCAGGACACGCCGTTTGCAGCGCTGCATGCCGCCGGCAAGCTGTCGCCCCCGGACGAGGAGACCGCGCGCAGCCTCTACGATGTCACGCAAGAGATCTGCGCCGCACATGGACTGCCGGCCTATGAGATCTCAAATCACGCGCGGCCGGGCGGCGAATGCCGGCACAATCTGATCTATTGGCGGGCCCATGAATATGCCGGCATCGGCCCCGGCGCTCACGGCCGCCTCGACATCGCCGGCGATCGCCATGCGACCGCGAGCGAAAAACGCCCGGAAAGCTGGCTCACGCGCGTGGAAAAAGACGGCCACGGGCTGATTGCGGATGACGTGCTCACATCCGCCGAAGCCGCCGACGAGTTTCTGCTGATGGGCCTTCGTCTTGCCGAAGGCATCGACGTCACACGCTATACGGAGATCGCCGGCCGCGCGATCGATCCGGACCGCATCGCGGTGCTGCGCCAGCACGGCCTGATTGAAACGACCCCCGCTGGACGGATGCGCGTGACGCTGTCCGGTTTCCCGCTCCTCGACTCGGTGGTCGCCGATCTCGCGGCGTAAGCGGCGCTATCTCGAAATAACTGGCTTACGTCGCCGATCCGCCGCCGAAGCTTTTTAGCGGCGGCGCCGCAATCTGCGCGCCGGCCGTGGTGACCCGAAGCACCGCGAGGCCGCGCTCGTTGGTGCCGTCGGGCCGGAAGCGAAACAGCCCGTCGATGCCGGTGAAGCCCGAAGGACTGGTCAGGACTTGCTGGGAAAATCGCTGCGGGCCCTGGGTTTTGACCAGAGCGGCAATTAGCGCCACCGCGTCATAAGCCAATGTCGCCGTGCGCACCGGATCCTGGTTGTAGCGGGCGCGGTAGCGGTTCGAGAAGTTTCGATAGCCGACCCCGTCGGGCGCCGCATAACAGCCGCCGTCGAGCCCGGGAGCGGCGTAGACGCGCGGATCGTCCCACAGGCCGGTGCCAAGGAGCTGCAGCCGCTTGAGATTGACGCCGTCCGCGACCAGCGTCTGCGCCACGTCGGGCACGGTGTCGCCGCCATCGGGAATGAACAGCGCATCGGCCCGCGCCGAGGCTTGGGCAACGCTGCGAATCGGATTGGCCATCGCGGTCTTGTCGTGCGGATAGCGTTCGAGCGCGACGACCTGACCGCCGCGCCGGGCCACCGCCTGCTTGAACGCGGCCTCGACGACAGTGCCGTAGGGGTTGTCGGGAATGAGCGCGGCGTAGGAGCGCTTCCCGGTCGAAGCCGCATATTGCACGATGCGGTCGACATCGGTCTCAGGCAAGAAACTCAGCAGATAAACGCCGCTCGCCGCGACGTTGGCGTCGGTCGAGAATGCGATCACCGGCACATTGCGCGCGCGCGCCACTTGTCCGACGAAGCCGACCGATTGCGCGAAAAGTGGGCCGAGGATGATCTCGGCGTCCTCGTCGATCGCTTGCTGGGCGCCGCTGCGAGCAGCTTCGGCGGTGCCGCCGTCGTATTTGACCACCAGCTTAATGTACGGATTGTTGAACTCGGCAATCGCCATCTCCGCGGCGTTGCGCATTGCTTGACCGGCAACACCAGCGTTGCCGGCAGCCGACAGTGGCAGGATAAGTCCGGCTTTGACCTGTCCGGTGCCGATGGTCGCCGCGAGCGGGGTCTGCGGCGACTGGGGTGGCGGCGTAGCGGAGAGATATTGCGAGGTCTGCGAACAGCCGGCCACGATCGCGCCGGCGGTACCGAGCAGGCCGGCCAGCGCGCGGCGGCGCGTTGGCCAAGCCGCCGAGCCCTGAACCTGCAGCTGCGCGGACACGGCAGTTCTCCCCACGGCGGCCCCAAACGCCTTAACCATACCGCACTGCCATTCCGACATATTGGCGGCGAATGGTTAACCAAGCGAAAAAAATAGGGAATCCGGCGCGGTCGTGACCGATAGGGAGTAGAGTGATCCAATGCCCAGAACCGCCCGCCACCACGCTCGCCAAGAACCCCGCCAAGAACCCCGCCATGCCGGCCAAGACGCGCGCGACCAGACCGGCCGCGACCACGGCGTGGTGCGTTCCTTCGTTGTCGCCGACCAGCCGATCCAGGGGTCGCACCTAGCTCCGGGTCTGTATTTGGTCGCGACCCCGATCGGCAATCTCGGCGACATTACGCTGCGGGCGCTGCAGGCGCTTGCCGGCGCCGACCTGATCGCCTGCGAGGATACCCGCGTCACCCGCAAATTGCTCGACCGTTACGCCATCGCGACGCCGCTGACGCCCTATCACGATCACAACGCGGCGCATGCGCGGCCGGGATTGTTGCGCCGCCTGGCCGAAGGCGGCGCCGTCGCGCTGGTGTCCGATGCCGGCACGCCGCTGATTTCCGATCCGGGATTCAAGCTCGTTCGCGCGGCACAAGACGCCGGCCACCTCGTCACCGCGTTCCCGGGCGCTTCGGCGGTACTGACTGCATTGACGGTGGCGGGCTTGCCGACCGATCAGTTCTTCTTCGCCGGTTTTTTGCCGCCCAAACAGGCGGCGCGCCGCACGCGGATCGCCGAACTTGCTGCGCTTCCGGCAACGCTCGTCTTGTTCGAAAGCGGCCCGCGCATCGCCGCCGCTTTGGCCGATCTCGCCGCCGGTCTTGGCGCCGAGCGCGAGGCGGCGCTGTGCCGCGAATTGACCAAGCTGCATGAGGAGATCCGGCGCGGCGGACTGAAAAGTCTTGCCGAGGCCTGCGCCGGCGGCGAACCGCGCGGCGAGATCGTCATCGTGATTGCGCCGCCAAAGGCGCCGCTGCCGACGGATGCCGGCGAAAGCGAAACCTTGCTGCGCAATGCATTGGAGCGGCTGTCGTTAAAGGACGCCGTCGCCGAAGTCGCTCAATTGACCGGACGGCGACGCCGCGAGATTTATCAGAACGCGCTGGCGTTGCAGAAGGGCGACAAAAAGCACACCGGAAAGGATACGGGCCATGGCGCGCCGCGCTGAACCGCTGCAAGCCTCAAAGCCACTGCCGCGGCCGGAACGGATCGCGGCCTTCCAGCGCGGGCTATCGGCGGAGAGCCGCGCGGCGCTGTTTTTGATTGCGAAAGCCTATCGCATCCTTGCCCGGCGCTGGAAAACGCCATTTGGCGAAATCGACATCGTCGCTCGCCGCCGTGGCGTGGTGGTGTTCGTCGAAGTCAAAGCCCGCGGCGGTGTCGACGAGGCGCTGGAAGCCGTGACGGAACGAACCAAGCGCCGCGTCATGGCCGCTGCCGAACTGTGGCTCGCGCGCAATCCGCAACAGTCCAATCGCGACATGCGGTTTGACGTGATCGTGGTCACGCCCGGCAAAATGCCGCGTCACATCGTTAATGCCTTTAATGCAGAGCTTGCATGAGCAAATCGGCCTCACCCGCAGCATCGGCGAACGCCAACTTGTCGTTTGCGCGCAATGGCCTTTGACGCCATAAACGATCGCCAATCGCGCGGACAATAGCGAGCCGGATCAACGCAGATGCCCCTCAATGTCGCCGTTCAGATGGATCCGATCGAGCGGATCAACATTCGCGGCGATTCCACCTTTGCCTTGCTTTTGGAAGCGCAGGCGCGCGGGCATTCGCTGTTCTACTACACGCCCGAGCAGTTGATGATGCGCGACGGCGAGGTGTCGGCGAGCGTCCAGCCGCTCGCGGTGCGCGATAAAGTCGGCGATCACTACACGCTTGGCGAAGCGCGGGTTGTTGAGCTGTCGTCGTTCGACGTGGTTCTGCTGCGTCAGGACCCGCCGTTTGATCTCGCCTATATCACCTCGACGCATATGCTCGAGCGGATCCAGCCGAAGACGCTGGTCGTCAACGATCCGGCGGCCGTGCGCAACGCTCCGGAAAAAGTCTTTGTCACCGAATTTCCCGATCTCATGCCGCCGACGCTGGTGACGCGCGATCTGGCGGCGATCAAAAAGTTTCGCGCCGAACATGGCGACATCGTGATGAAGCCGCTGTACGGCAAAGGCGGCGAGGCCGTGTTCCGCCTGGAGCGTGAGGATCTCAATTTCGGCTCGCTGTATGATTTATTTGCTGTCACCTTTCGCGAGCCTTGGGTGGTGCAGAAATTCCTGCCGGCAGTGAAGGACGGCGACAAGCGCATCATCCTGGTCGATGGCGAATTCGCCGGCGCGGTCAATCGCGTGCCGGCGCCCGACGACCTGCGCTCGAACATGGTGCGCGGCGGCGTGCCGAAGGCGACCGACCTGTCCGCCCGCGAGCGCGACATCTGCGCGCGGCTTGGACCGGCGCTCCGCGATCGGCGCCTTCTGTTCGTCGGCATCGACGTGATCGGCGGCTTTCTCACCGAGATCAACGTCACCTCGCCGACCGGCATCCGCGCCGTGAAGAATTTCGGCGGACCCGACATCGCCGCGCTGATCTGGGACAAGATCGAAGCGCAAAGCCGCCGCGGCTGAGTTCGCGCGATCGCGTGAGGCTGACTAGCCGCAGAGCTCCGTTCCTGAATTGTTCTTGACCTTGCCGGCCTACCCGCTATGGTTGCGCTGGGGCTGATGCAAATCGTCTGTTTGGCGCGGTGTAGCCCCCACGCTTTTGGGCCGAAAGGCCGGGGATCAGGCCAGCGATGGTCCAGCGCGTCGCCACTGTTGCGTTCGAGGGCATCGAGGTGCGCCCGGTCGACGTGCAGGTGCAGGTTGCGCCCGGCATGCCGGCCTTTGCCATTGTCGGCTTGCCGGACAAGGCGGTATCGGAAGCGCGCGAACGGGTGCGCTCGGCGTTGATCGCCTCAGGGCTCGCCTTGCCGGTCCGCCGCATCACCATCAATCTCGCCCCCGCCGATTTGCCCAAGGAAGGCAGCCATTACGATCTGCCGATCGCGCTCGGGCTGATGGCGGCGATCGGCGCCATCCCGCACGACGCCCTGTCGGGCTTCACCGTGCTTGGTGAACTCGGGCTTGACGGCTCGATCGCACCGGTGGCCGGCGTGCTGCCAGCCGCGATCGGCGCCAATGCCCGTGGCGACGGTCTGATTTGCCCCGCCGCTTGCGGACCCGAAGCGGCCTGGGCCAGCCCGGACATCGAGATCATCGCCGCCAGCTCGCTGATCCAGCTCGCCAACCATTTCAAAGGCACGCAGGTGCTGTCGCGCCCGCAGCCGAAAATTCTGGAAGCGAGCGGACCGGCGCTCGACCTCGCCGACATCAAAGGCCAGGAGAGCGCCAAGCGTGCGCTCGAAGTCGCGGCTGCGGGCGGCCATAACCTTTTGATGGTCGGGCCGCCCGGCGCCGGCAAGTCCATGCTCGCAGCTCGGCTGCCCTCGATCCTGCCGCCGCTTGCGCCCGCCGAACTCCTCGAAGTGTCGATGGTCGCCTCGGTCGCCGGGATCATCCAAGGCGGGGCGCTGACCAATCGCCGCCCGTTTCGCGCGCCGCATCATTCCGCCAGCATGCCGGCATTGGTCGGCGGCGGACTGCATGCCCGGCCGGGGGAAATCTCGCTGGCCCATAACGGCGTGCTGTTTCTCGACGAATTGCCGGAATTCCAGCCGCAGGCGCTCGACTCGCTGCGTCAGCCGCTCGAGACCGGGGAGGTCGCGATCGCCCGCGCCAATCACCGCGTCACCTATCCGGCCCGCTTCATGCTGGTGGCGGCGATGAATCCGTGCCGCTGCGGCAAAGCCAATGAGCCGGGCTTTGCCTGCCGGCGCGGGCCCAACACGCGCTGTGCCGCCGAGTACCAGACCCGGCTGTCCGGTCCGCTGCTCGATCGCATCGATCTGCATATCGAGGTGCCGGCGGTGACCGCGGCCGATCTGATCCTGCCGCCGCCAGCCGAAGGCAGCCGCGAAATGGCCGAACGCGTCGCCATGGCGCGCGACCGCCAAGCCGCGCGTTACGCCGCGATCGGACTGCCGCAGATCCGGACCAATGCCGCGGTGGCGGGCGCAATATTGGAAGACGTAGCCAAGCCGGATGGCAGCGGATTGACCTTGTTACGTGAAGCCGCCGATGCGATGCGGCTCTCGGCCCGCGGCTATCATCGGGTGCTGCGCGTGGCGCGCACGCTTGCCGATCTCGACGGCGCCGACAAAGTCGGCCGCGTGCATCTGGCGGAGGCTTTGTCCTATCGCGCGCTCGCCGACGAGATCAGGCGCGCGGCTTAAGCAAACACCAGCCGGCTCTATCCGGACCCGTTCCCGTGAATCGAGCCGCGCATGCCGATCGCGGATAAAAATTCCTGCCGCGTCTCGGCATGATCGCGAAATACGCCGAGCATCCGGCTCGTCACCATGGTGACGCCCGGCTTGTGCACACCGCGCGTGGTCATGCATTGATGCGTCGCTTCGGTGACCACGGCGACGCCGTGCGGCTTGAGCACGGCATCGAGACAGGAGGCGATCTCGGCGGTCATTTTTTCCTGGATCTGCAGGCGGCGGGCATAGACCTCGACCAGCCGCGCCAGCTTGGAAATCCCGACCACGCGATTGCGCGGCAAATAGCCGATATGCACGCGGCCGATGATCGGCGCCAGGTGATGCTCGCAATGCGATTCGAAGCGGATGTCGCGCAGCACCACGACTTCATCGTAGCCGCCGGTTTCCTCGAAGGTGCGCTTGAGGTAATCGCGCGGATTGTCCTGATAGCCGGCGAACCACTCCTCGTAGGCGCGCACGACGCGCGAAGGCGTGGCGATGAGCCCTTCGCGCTCCGGATCGTCGCCGGCCCAGCGGATCAGCGTGCGTACTGCGTCTTCGGCCTCGGCGCGCGACGGCCGGCGCTGTGGCGCCGCCGATTTACCGCGTCCGGTTTTGTTGTTTACAGGCTTGTCCATAAATTCTCTCTCCCGGCGGGCATTGGTTCAATGGTGCGTGAATTTGGCGCTTGATGACTCATCGTTTCTATAACCGGCGCAATGCCACTTCCTCGACCCGGTGGCTTTCGCTTTTCTTAAGAATGAGATCGGCGCGCGGACGGGTCGGCAGAATATTTTCGTGCAGGTTGACGAGATTGATGCGATTCCA
>JBQCCX010000299.1:0-2121 GCA_051961815.1 Xanthobacteraceae bacterium | reverse complement strand
TCTGGCCGGCGCGGACGGCCTCTACACATTCGCGCAAATGCGCGCCGCGCATCCGGCCGCAGCCACCGCCGCATTGGTGCTGCTGCTCGCGCTTATCGGCGCCGGATCGAAGGCGGGGGTCGTGCCGCTGCACGTCTGGCTTCCGCTCGCTCACCCGGCCGCTCCAAGCCATGTGTCGGCCTTAATGAGCGGCGTGATGACCAAAGTCGCTGTCTACGGATTTGTGCGCATCGTGTTCGACCTTGCCGGCACGCCGTCCTGGTGGTGGAGCATCGTAGTATTGACGGTCGCCGGCATCACCACCGTCATGGGCGTGCTGTATGCGCTGATGCAGCACGATCTCAAGCGGCTGCTGGCCTATCACACGGTTGAAAACATCGGCATCATTTTTATCGGCCTGGGGCTCGCGCTGGCGTTCAAGTCGCAAGGACTGTTGTTTGCGGCTGCATTGGCGCTGACGGCTGCGCTTCTGCACGTGTTCAACCATTCCCTGTTCAAGAGCCTGCTGTTTTTCGGCGCCGGTGCGGTGCTGACCACGACCGGAGAGCGCGACATGGAGCATCTCGGCGGCCTCATCCACCGCATGCCGCAGACCGCATTCGTTTTTCTGATCGGCTGCGCTGCGATTTCGGCGTTGCCGCCGCTCAACGGCTTTGTCTCGGAGTGGCTGACCTTTCAAGCCATCCTGCTGTCGCCGCAACTGGCATCGTGGGGACTGAAGCTCTTGGTCCCGGCGATCGGCGCACTGCTCGCGCTCTCGGCGGCATTGGCCGCCGCCTGTTTCGTCAAAGCCTATGGCATCACCTTTCTCGGGCGACCGCGCACGCGCGCCGCTGAGCGCGCGGCGGAGACCGACTGGTTTTCGCGCGTGGCGATGATGGTTCTGGCCAGCCTGTGCCTGCTTGCCGGAATTCTGCCGGGCCTGTTCATTGATGGGCTGGCGCCGATCAGTTCATTGCTGATCGGCGAAAGCATGCCGACGCAGATCGGCGCGCAATGGTTGTCGATCGTGCCCATTGCCGAAAGCCGCAGCTCATATGACGGCCTCCTCGTGTTTTTGTTCATGATGTTATCGGGCACGCTCGCCGCCTTTGCGATTCATCGTCTCGCTTCCGACCGTTTGCGCCGAGCGCCGGCCTGGGATTGCGGCTATCCGGATGCAAGTGTGGTGACGCAATATTCGGCGACCAGTTTTGCCCAGCCGATCCGGCGGGTATTCGGCACCGTGATTTTCCGCGCGCGCGAGACCGTGGAAATGGCCCCGCCGGATGACATCCGGCCGGCGCGCCTGAAAGTCGAACTGCTCGACCCGATCTGGGAGTGGTTCTACGCCCCGCTCGGCAGCGCGATCAGCGTGGTGGCCGATCGCCTCAACCATCTGCAGTTTCTGACCATCCGGCAATTCTTGACGCTCGTTTTCTGCACGCTCGTGATTCTGCTCTTGGTGCTCGCTCTATGGTCTTGATCCGCGATCTGGCCATTCAGAGCGTGCAGATGCTGCTGGTGCTGCTGCTGGCGCCGCTGTTCACTGGATTTGTGCGCAAGATAAAAGCGCGGTTATTGCGCCGCCGCGGCCCGCCGCTCGTGCAGCCTTACTTCGATCTGGTGCGGCTGATGCGCAAGGAGGTGGTATTGGCGGACAGCGCCTCGTGGCTGTTCCGCATCATTCCCTATCTCGTTTTTGCTGCGACCTGGGTTGCGGCATCGCTGGTCCCTACTTTCCGTACCGGGCTCCTGTTTTCCTGGTCGGCGGACCTGATCGCGATCGCGGCGTTACTCGGCAGCGGTCGCTTCTTTCTCGCTCTGGCCGGTTTGGACGTTGGTACCAGCTTTGGCGGGATCGGCTCGAGCCGCGAGGTGATGATCGCCTCGCTGGCCGAGCCAGCCATGATCATGATCGTATTCACCTTGGCGCTGATCGCTGGCTCGACGCAGCTTTCCACCATATCGGCTTTTATGGCCTCGCCCGCGGTGGGTCTGCGTGTGTCACTGGCGCTCGCGTTGATTGCGCTGATCATGGTTGCGATCGCGGAAAACAGCCGCATTCCGATCGACAATCCCGCGACGCATCTTGAGCTGACCATGGTCCATGAGGCCATGGTGCTCGAATATTCCGGCCGC
>JBQCCX010000298.1:0-24876 GCA_051961815.1 Xanthobacteraceae bacterium | reverse complement strand
CAGCTGTTTGCGTCGAGCAAAGGTTTACGAACCCTTGCGATTAGATCGAAAACTATCGGTGAGACATTTCGGGCCGGTTAAGCAAAACCGGCATTAACCGCGTTTTCGCGCCGTAGTTAACGCGGCGTTGCCGACAGCTTTCGTCACAAGCCTGAAGCAACGCGTCGCGATCATGCGCAACGCACTTGGTGCGGTGCTATTTGTTTTCAGGAATTGGCAGCGTCGTCGTCGACTTGATTTTTTCCATCGCGAAACGCGAGGTCACGTTCTTCAGCGGAATGCTGGCGATCAAGCGCTTGTAGAATGAGTCATAGCCGGCGATATCGGCGACGACGACGCGCAACATGTAATCGACGTCGCCGGCCATGCGATAAAATTCCATCACCTCCGGCATCGCGGTGACCGTCTTGGCGAAACGGTCGAGCCAATCCTGGGAGTGGTCCCCGGTCTCGATTGAAACGAAGACGCTGATTGGCAGCCCGACGCGCTGCTGGTCGACCAAAGCGACGCGCCTGAGAATGACGCCATCGGCCTCCAGACGCTGGATGCGTTTCCAACAGGGGGTGGAGGACAAGCCAACCCGGGACCCGATCTCGGCAACCGAGAGCGAGGCATTCTCCTGCAAAACAGCAAGGATTTTCCTGTCAATCGCATCCATAAGCTTGTTTTTCCCGGCGGGCGGCTCGCCAAGTTTCTAAAGAGAACAATATTCTAAATCAAGCCATGCCGGTTGGCGTTCACTCGGCCGGCGTGTTTGGCGCTGGCGCGGCGGGTCGCGCCGCCGGTAGTGCTCCGGCATGTGCCAGAAAAGCCTCGACCTCGGGCCGCGTGGGGGCGCCAGCCGAACCGCCAACACGGGTGCATTTTATGCCGGCGACCGCTGCGCCAAAGCGCATCGCCTCGACTTCGCTTTTGCCTTCCGCGAGCGCCAGCACAAAGCCCCCGTGAAAGGCGTCCCCGGCGCCAAGCGTGTCGACCGCAGCGATTTTGAACACCGGCAGACGCCGCAACCTGCCGCCGTCGAGATAGACGACGTCATCCGGTCCGTTGCTGACCGCGAGGAACGCGTCGGTCTTGCCGGCAATCCGCAGCAGTCCGTCGCCAAGATCGGCGACGCCGGTCGTCTCGCGCAGACATTCCCAGGAAAAGACGACATGCGAAGCGATGCGGAACAACGGATCGTCCTCGACCGTCGGACGATCGCCGTCGAGCACGACCGGGAGATTGCGGCGCCGCGCCGCTTCGCAAATCGGCCGGACGAATTCCGGGTAACGGTTATCGACAAGCAGGGCATCGGCGGTGCCCACGACGCGCTCCGGATCGCGCGGCGCGGCGGCGGCGATACGCTCATCCCGATAAGTCACGATCGTACGGTCGCCGCGTGCATTCATGAAAATCGCGGAGAGCGCCGTACCCAGTCCGTCGATGCGTTGACAGGCGGTGCAATCGACCTTCTCGCGCGCCAATGCCTTGAGCACACGGTCGCCGTTCTCATCATCGCCCGCGGGCCCGCCCATCGGGCCCGCCAGTGCAGCGCGACCGCCGAGGCGAGCGATCGTAACCGCGGCGTTCGCGGCGCAGCCGCCATTGACTACAAAAAAGCCCTTGGCCTGCACCTTGCCGTCTGGTTGCGGGAATTCGTCGACGCGAAACACCTCATCGAGCACGATGATGCCGGCGCACAGGATGCGCGGCGCGCGCTCAACGGACGACATCGGGACCGTCCTCGACAAAATTGCGGATGATGTGATGAGCGATCGCAACCGGCGGCGGAGCCGTCAGTCCTTGCGGGTGTTGCCGGTTGAGCATCAAGGCGAGTTCTTCGCGATCGAACCAGCGCGCGTCTTCGAGTTCTTCGCGGTCGATCACAAGTTTCTCCGACAATGCCTCGGCGTGGCAGCCGATCATGATCGAAGAAGGAAACGGCCATGGCTGCGAAGTAAAATACCGTACCCGCCCGCACGCAATGCCGACTTCCTCCAGAACTTCGCGCCGCACCGCTTCCTCGATGCTTTCGCCGGGCTCGCTAAATCCGGCAAGACACGACCACATGGTCGGTGCGAAGCGGCGCGAACGCCCGAGTACGCAACGTTCGCCGGCAATCACCAGCATGATGACGACCGGATCGGTGCGCGGGAAATGCTCGACGTGGCAGGCGGGACAGTCGCGCCGCCAGCCTGCCTGAGTGAGCGCGGTAGCGACGCCGCAATTGGGACAGAACCGATGACGCGCATGCCAGCCAAGCAATGCTTTGGCTTCGGCCAGCGGCGGCAGGTGATCGGGCGCAACCATGCCCTGCACTGCGATCGAGCGCAGGTCGGAGATCTTCAGGTCGTTGCGCGCCTTCAATCGTTCCACTGCATCTTGGTCGAGACCAAACCCGAAGCGCGGCGCGCCATCGGCAAGGCCAAGGAAGACGATCTCGCGGATCGAACCGAGAGCCCGCGCCTCACGCGGGGTAAACAGCGGATCGCATGGTTCGCCGGCCTTGAGCACCACCATCTCGCCGCCGATCACGTAGCTCGCGGCCTGCGGGTGTTCGCAATAGCGCTTGAGTGTCGCGTCGTCACCGCGGCTCGTTGCAGCACGGTCGAGCTGACTGGCGATATAGCCCAGCGCGGGACGCGGGCCGAGATCGGGGCGAGGCGACACGATCAGGAACGAGCCGATTTAAGCGGCATCACTCGGCCGCCTCATGCAATGGCCGGGGATAGATCGCGTCATACAATTCCGGGCGCTGCCATTGCGGACCAAGCACGCCCTGCTTCGCGCCGCAGACCATCGAGGAGCCGACTTCGTCGCGCGAAGCACGCAGTTGCCGGACGCGGTCGAGATTCACATCGACGATGCTCAGTCCCGCCGCCGTGCTCTCGAACATGATTTCTTCGGGCGCCGCCACCATCGCAAGTCCGCGCTGCGAATGATCGAACAGGTTCTGCGTCGTAACCACAACCGCCAGATTCTCGATCGCGCGGGCCCAAATCAAGGTGCGCCAAGTGGCCCATAGCCGGTTTTTGTCGACACCGGCCGGCATGAAGATGAGTTCAGCGCCGCGCAAGGCCAGCGCCCGCGACACCTCCGGCATATAAACCTCGCTGCACATTGCCAGGCCGACTTTGCCGTGTGCCGTTTCGAACACCGGAAATTCGTTGCCAGCGACATATTGAAATTCCCAGGAGCGGCCGCCGGTATAGATCCAAGGTCCATTGGGATGCGTGCGCCGATACCGCGCCGGCGCCCGACCATCGGGATAGGCCATGACGATCAGGTTGTGAGCGGTCGCCGCTTTGAGGTCGAGCGGCTCGATCGTGCCAAATACCGCGTAGACTCCGTGCTTGACGGCCGCTTCCGCAAGCCGCGGGCTTGGGTCGAATGTCACGGGCATGCGCCAGGGGCCCGGATAAGTTTCCGGAAAGCAGACGAAATCCGCCCCGTCCGCCGCTGCCCGCTCGATCCATTGCACGGCATCCCCAACATTGCGATCGGCTTCACCTGGGGGATGCGAAATCGGTTGCACGACGGCGATACGGAAGGTCATTGGCGTCTCCCCAAAGCAGTGATGCGGCACAATTGGGAACTGCTGTTGCCGATCATGCTTCACAAAAAGCGCAAGTGGTCAATCGATTGGCTCGGCAGCGGCCAGTCGATACCGGCCGCTGCCAGCCCGTTGCGGCGAATTCAAACCGCCGCATCGAGCAAGGTCAAGGCGCGCCGAAACCAACCATGTGGTTGAGGACGCGCTCCTAAACCCAGCGCGCGAATGCTCAGAAGCACTGTATTCGAGGGGGTCGGCCACGCTTGCTTTCCGTTCGTCCGCGGCCGATATAGGTGACGGGAGGTTGGCGGTGGACGAGCCACTCGCCAACCGGGTCAGGTCCGGAAGGAAGCAGCCCTAACGAGCGCGGTTCGGGTCGCTCGTCAGCCTCCCACCCCTGTTTCGCAGCCCCGCGACTGCGCCGTTATTCGGGGCGAACGCAGCCGGGCTGGCCGGATGCATGGCTCATGCAGCGCTTCCGGCTTATGCTGCGGCCCTGCGCTGCGCGCGGCGGCCTCCAGCCTTTCATGCTTGCGGCGCCAAGTGGGAGCGCCAAGTGGAGCGCCAGGTGGGAGGGCCTCGTTTCGCCCGCGGCACGCCTTGAGAATCGGAAATCGTCTGCCAACCAGATCATGAGCGATACGACAACGTCATCTTACCGCGTTCTGGCGCGTAAATACCGCCCGGCAACTTTCGATGACCTGATCGGTCAGGATGCCATGGTGCGGACGATCTCGAACGCCTTCGAGGCGGGCCGGATTCCGCAAGCGTGGATCCTTACCGGGGTGCGCGGGGTCGGCAAGACCACAACCGCGCGCATCCTCGCCCGGGCGCTTAATTACGAACTGCCGGATGGCTCTATCGCCGCGCCGACCATCACCATGCCGGTGCTCGGCGTTCATTGCGACGCAATCATGGAAAGCCGCCACCTCGACGTCATCGAGATGGATGCGGCCTCGCATAATAGCGTCGACGACGTGCGGCAGATCAATGACGCGATCCGCTACGCGCCGGTATCGGCGCGCTACAAGGTCTACATCCTCGACGAAGTGCACATGCTGTCCGGCGCCGCCTTCAACGCGCTGCTGAAGACGCTGGAGGAGCCGCCGCCACACGCTAAATTTATTTTCGCCACCACCGAAATCCGAAAGGTCCCGATTACGGTGCTGTCGCGCTGCCAGCGATTCGATTTGCGGCGCGTCGACGCTGCCCGGCTGGTGGAGCATCTCCACGGCATCGCCGGCAAGGAAGGCATCAAAGCCGAACCGGAGGCGCTCGCACTGATCGCGCGGGCCGCCGAGGGTTCGGTACGCGATGCGCTGTCATTATTCGACCAGGCGATCGCACATGCCGGCGCTCAAGTTGGCGCTCAAGTGGGCGCTTCCACAGCGGCCGGCCTGGTCCGCGCCGATGACGTGCGGCAGATGCTCGGATTGGCCGACCGCACGCGGATCATCGAACTGTTCGACGCGCTCATGCGCGCCGATGTGGCAGCGGCGCTCAAGGAGTTGCGCGATCAATATGATTCCGGCGCCGATCCGGCGATGGTGCTCGGCGACCTGGCCGAATTCACCCATTTCGTTACACGGGTGAAAATTGTCCCCGGCCTGGCCGATGACGTGTCGCTCACCGAAATCGAACGGATCCGCGGCCGCGCCTTTGCCACCAAGCTCTCGATGCGAATCTTGGCGCGTAGCTGGCAGATGCTGCTCAAGGGCATTGCCGAAGTCGAGGCCGCCGGCCGGCCGATCGACGCGGCGGAGATGGTGCTGGTGCGGATCGCCTATGCCGCCGATTTGCCGACGCCCGACGAAGTCATCCGCACGCTCGGCGACGCGCGCCGTGGCGAGAATTCCGCACCGAGCAGCCCACCGAATGCCGCCGCCATGACTGGCGCGACGGAGCTTCGCGGCCAGACTCGTCCGGAACAGGCCCGCTCGTCGCACCAAGACGGGCCTGCGCGCGGCACGCGCGGATCGGCCGCAGCGGCAACGCCTCTGCCCACCTCTGCAGCCGTGCCGGCCGAAAGTCCGTCGGTCAAAAACGAAGACATTCGCGCGGTAAGGACGTTCGCCGAGCTGATCAATCTCGCCGCCGAAAAGCGGGATCTCGCGATCAAAAGCGCACTGGAGCGCGACGTGCGGCTGGTCCGTTTCGAGGACGGCACTCTCGAAATCGCCCTGGAAGCGGGCGCGCGCAAGACCTTGATCGGGGAGCTCTCGAAAAAGCTCGCCGATTGGACCGGCCGGCGCTGGATGGTCGCAGTCTCAGCGGAGGCGGGTTCGCCTTCGCTGCGCGCCCAGGCCGAAATGCGCAAGGCGGAGATGAAAGACGGCGTGCGCGGCGACCCTCTGGTCCAAGCCGTCATGGAACGATTTCCTGGCGCCGAAATCGTCGATGTGCGGTCGCCGACCGGGTCGGGATCCGAACAGCCCACCGAAATGCCGGCAGGATCACAGCTCGACGGTGACGTTGGCGACGATGATACACTCTGAGTTCGATCTCCTGGCGTGCCGCCAAGGCCCGCAGCGGCATCGCAGTAATGGGAACTGTCATGGCTGATTTTCTTGGCTTGATGAAACAGGCCGGCGAATTCAAATCCAAGATGGAGGCCATGCAAGCCGAGCTCGAGCAGCTTGAAGTCGAGGGCGCGGCAGGCGGCGGCCTGGTCGCGGTCAAGCTTTCCGGGAAAGGCGATCTGCGCGGCGCCCGCATCGACGATTCACTGCTCAAACCGGACCAGAAAGAGATCCTGGAAGATCTTATTGTCGCGGCGCATGCCGATGCGCGCCGCAAGCTCGAGGCGATGCTTCAGGAAAAAATGCAGGCGCTCACCGGCGGTCTTACGCTGCCGCCCGGCCTGAAGCTGTTCTGATAGCTGTTTAATGCCTGCTATTTCCGCCGGACCCGAAATCGAACGCCTGATTCAGCTGCTGGCCCGATTGCCTGGCCTTGGCCCGCGTTCGGCGCGCCGGGCAGCGTTGTTTTTGATCAAGAAACGCGAACTGCTCATGGCCCCGCTGGCCGTCGCCTTGCAAACCGCGATCGAGAAGATCTCGGTGTGCCGGATCTGCGGCAATGTCGACACGCAGAATCCGTGCACAGTCTGCACCGATCCGCGACGAGACGAGTCGACCATCGTTGTGGTGGCCGATGTCGCCGATCTTTGGGCGCTTGAGCGGGCGCATGCCATCAATGCCCGCTACCACGTGCTGGGCGGAATCTTGTCGCCGCTTGATGGCGTCGGACCGGACGATCTTTCGATCGACGCCTTGATGAAGCGCACGAGCGAGCCTGCGCTTAAGGAAGTCATCCTCGCGCTGAGCGCGACCGTCGAGGGCCAGAGCACCGCGCATTACATTACCGATCTCCTGCACGGCACGAAGGTCAAAGTGACACGGCTCGCACATGGCGTTCCGGTCGGCGGCGAGCTCGATTATCTCGATGAGGGCACCCTGGCGGCGGCCATTCGCAGCCGAACCCCGTTTTAAAGGGCTTGGTCCCATACGAGTGAGCACGGGAACGGTGGGGCATTGCCTGCCATTTAGTCAGGCTGCGCCTAGGATCGCACCAGCGGTTCGGGCGCACCGTCGCCGAGCGACCGGATTGGCGCTCGCAGCACCGGGCAGATCGTGCGGATTTGCCACTGCGCCATCTGGCCCGGCCTTTGCATGGAGAGGAGCGGCGGTCTCAGTCTCACCAAGCATGGCGAATTGAGATTGCTGGAGCCCCGGATTCCCGGCACCGGGGCTCTATTCTTTTGGGATAGCCTTGAACGTGGCGGCAAATACCGTCGCGAGGATGGCGAATAGGCCGGGCACCCCTTACAACACCAGCCGAACGGGAAGCTTGTCGCCGTGCGGTGGCGGGCAAGCCGCCCACAAATGAGCGTCACCGGATTGCGACCAATGAACGACGACATTCCTTTTGACAAAAGTTTCGATCTCGCGCCCGATCAGGTCCGGGAAATAGCGCCCGGCGTGCGGGCAATCGTCGCCAACAATCCGAGTCCGCACACCTTCAAGGGGACGATGAGTTACATCGTTGGCAGCGGGCAAGTCGCGATTATTGATCCAGGTCCCGACGATGCCGCACATGTTGCGGCTTTGCTTGACGCGGTGCGCGGCGAAACCGTTACCCACGTCTTTGTCACCCATACCCATCGGGACCATTCCCCTGCGGCAGCCGCGATCAAAGCGGCAACCGGCGCGCAGGTTTTGGCGCAAGGGCCGCATCGACTTGCGCGCCCATTGCATACCGGCGAAACGCGCAGGCTCGACGCCTCGGCCGATCTGGATTTTCGCCCCGATGTTGCGCTCGGCGATGGCGAAACCGTAAGCGGGCGCGGCTGGACGCTGCAGGCGGTGACGACGCCGGGACACACCGCCAATCACATGGCTTTCGCATTGAAAGAGGCCGATCTGCTTTTTGCCGGCGACCATGTGATGGCGTGGTCGACAACGATCGTCGCGCCGCCGGATGGCGCCATGACCGACTACATGGCCTCGCTGCAAAAGCTGGCGCGCCGCAGCGAGCCGCTTTATCTGTCCGGACACGGCGCGCCGGTGCGGAATGCGCCGCGTTACGTGCAATATTTGATCCGGCACCGCCAAGCGCGCGAAGCGTCAATTTTGCATCGTCTCGGCAAAGGCGAAGCCGACATTCCCACCATCGTTCGGGCGGTCTATATCGGGCTCGACCCGCGTCTGGTCGGCTCCGCGGCACTTTCAGTGCTCGCGCACTTGGAAGAACTCGTCGCGCGCGGCAAGGTGGCGACCGAAGGCATGCCGTCGATCTCCGGAATTTACCGCTTGACCTGATTGCCCTTTGCGGCGGGTTTAGGGGGCGGCGCGGGTTTCTTTTCCGGCTGCGGAACCGAGAGCACGTCGTCGATATCGTCGATCAGGCTGCGGACGCGCTTGGCGTTGGTTCCAAGATCATGCCGGCCGTAGCGTGATGCCGAGCGCACGTCGATCCGGGCCCCGTCCACGGTCGGCCGTATTCGCACCACCACGTCATCACGAAACCCGAGGATCGGCGTGCGCGCCACCGCCTCGATTATGCCGTCGCGAACGCTGGTGGTTTGCGGGGCGCGGGCATCAATCACCCGCGGCAGCGGACCCTGCGGCATGCGCGAATCGACCACGCGCCATTTTCGTTTGGCTATCACTTTCATCGCGGCGGCATAGGCGTCTTGCGGCGTTGCCGCCGTGTCGTCCGGCTCGATATCGGGATAGGCCGTGTGCTGCTGTTCGGCAGCGTAGAGGCCGGCATAGGTGATCGGATTGGCGTCGCGGGGCCGCAAGCGCGCGATGGCGTCGAATTGCGGCGGATCGATCGGGTCCGTGGTGATGTCATATATCGCCGGCAGCCGGGAGGCGCGCAGGCCCAGATAGGTTGGATAGGCAATGAGCGCCGCGCCAATGAGCAGTGCCGTCACCGCATGCCGTCCGCCGCCAATGCCTTGTCGCCAGATCACAATACCGGCGCCAAAGGCCAGTAGAATCGCGACGCCGGCCAGAACCAGCGCGCCGGCCAGCGTCGACAATGCCGGGATGATCTCAAGAGCGCCGGAACGCACGATGATTACCGCGATCAAGGTCGCCGCGAGCGAAAACAGCGCAATGCGTCGCGCCCAAATAGCGAGCCGCGAGATCGGTGCCTCTGTGTATAGTTGTCGTCGCATTCAGGGTGTCTTGTCGCTTGCAGCCCGCCGCAAAGGTAGCGGCCGGCCAGGTAGCCGGGGGCATTATATTTGCCTCGGCTAAGCGCGTCTTGGTTTAAGTGCAAGCGCTAATGAGAGGACTTCACTCGTCAAGAAGACTTTCGATTTCGACTTGAACGCTCTCGCCCGGCGCACAGCGGTGACCAGCCCCGGCGGCGAGGAGAGCGCGGGCTTGCGCTTCAGTCTGCGCTTCGACGCACCATTCCTCCACCCGCGTCACCAGCATCCTGGCGTGGAACAGGCGGGGCTTGGTATCGGGCGTAGCTTCGGGGGCTACTCTGGGCACGCGTAACAGTGCGCTTCTTGCCGGCATGGTGAACGTCCGAATCAGCGATCGACTAAAGTTTAGTCGTCTAATCGTGCAGAACAAAGAAGAAACGCCGGAAGGCAGTTCCCTTGTGGAACGCCAGTTCCCTCAATATCGTTGAATTGGCGTTCCTCGAAGTTTGGAGTGTTGTCGTGGCCCCGCGCGCGTATTGGAAAGGTTATCTGAAGCTGTCGCTCGTCTCATGTCCCATCGCATTGTTCCCGGCGACATCGGAGCGGGAAAAGATCAGCTTCCACCAGATCAACAAAGAGACCGGCCATCGCATCCGGTACAAGAAGGTGGACGCCGAAAGCGGCGACGAAGTCGACAACAGCGAGATTGTGAAGGGCTACGAGATCGCCAAGGGCGAATATATCGAGCTCGAACCGGAAGAGCTGGAGGCCGTCGCGATCGAAAGCAAGCGCGTCATCGACATCGACGAATTCGTGCCCCGTGGCGAGATCGACGAACTCTATCTGCGCGATCCTTATTACATCGTCCCCGATGGCGAGGTCGGTCAGCAGGCCTTCGCGGTCATTCGCGAGGCTATCCGCAAAGAAGGCATGGTGGCGCTGGGCAAGGTCGTATTCACGTCACGCGAGCACATCATCGCGCTCGAAGCGCGCGGCAAGGGAATGCTCGGCGTGACGCTTCGCTATCCTTATGAAGTGCGCAATGAGGAAGAATATTTCGACACTATCGAGGACGAAAAAATTCCCAAGGACATGGTCGATCTCGCGGTTCACATCGTTGAGACCAAGGCCGGGCATTTCAAACCGCAGCAGTTCAAGGATGAGTACGAAGATGCGTTAAAGGACCTGCTGCGCCGCAAGCAGAAGGGCGAAAAGATCGAGCGGCCGAAAGAACGCGCGCCGTCGAACGTCATCAACCTCATGGACGCACTGCGGCAGAGCCTAAAGGATGGCGGTCGCAGCACCAGCGCACGGCGCAGCGCCTCGCGTTCGAGTGGGCGTTCCGCCAAGAAGCCGGCACGCGCTCACGCTCGCCATAAGAAGGCCAGCTGATGCCCGGCAAACGGGTGCAATTCGACGATGAGACCTGGCAGCAGATCGATCTCCTCGGCCGCGATCAAATGAAGGACTTTCAGGAGCTCGCCGGCGAGGCGTTCCGCGATTTGCTTAAAAAACATGGCCGCCCGATGGATCTAAAAGACGCGCTTCGCCGCAGCGCCGGCGCATCGGCCACAATCCATCGTTTCAAGCCAAAAAAGGCCGGCCGGTCACGGCGCAAGTAGAGCTGCTTTCAACGGCCTTTCATCGCGTCAATCAGCGCCGTCAGCGCGTCCGCCATTGCCTGGTCCTGGACGGCCTCGCGGCCGGCATTTTCATAACGTCTCTCAAAGCAGATCGGCGGTGCGCCTTGCCGCGTGACCGCAATACAGACGAGCCCGACCGGATTGCCGTCTTCATCGGGCTTGGGGCCGGCCACGCCAGTGATCGCCACTGCAACGTTCGCCGGCGAGCGCGCCAAAGCGCCGTTGGCCATCGCGACGGCGACATCGACGCAAACTGCGCCTTTTTGTGCGAGTAGATCCGGCGACACGCCGAGCGCCTTAGTCTTGTTGGCTTTGGTGTAGGAGACAAAGCCGCCGTGCAGAAGAGCGCCGGCGCCGGGGGCCTCGGAAAGCAAACCTGACAGCTTGCCGGCCGTGCAGGACTCTGCCGTGACGATCGAGCAGTTACACGCTTTGGCGACCTCAAGCGCCCGCCTAGCAAGCTCGGTGAGTGCTGTGCTCAAGGCCATCGGCAAATCTCGGGCCGCTGCTAAGTTGACATTGCCCGGCGCCAGATGGGGTAGACATACCAACAACCCACAAGCGCGACGATTGCCGCAATGGCGAGCGTGATCGCGATCGTCGGCGACTGCAGCGCCCGGCCTGCGGCGACATAAGTATCAAGCGCAATGGCAACCGCCAGCGGCACAGGGGCCGTGATGACGAACCACGAGCCTATTTTCACGAACAACGGGTCGTCCTCGCCATTGAATGCGATGCGATGAAGCGACGCGGGCGCCATCAGAAGCAGGACGGTCAATCCGATACAGCATAGAGCCGCGGCATGAGCGATTTTGGACTCCAGCGGCAGCTCCGAAAACGCTTTGGTCAGGGTCACCGTCAATTGAAACCCCAGTAGCGCTTGCGCTCCGGGAATAATCAGCCGCGCCTCAGTGAGCAATTGATCGACTTTAGTCGAAAGCGGCGTCGCTTCCGTGGATTGTTCTTCTGGCATGTTTGCTTTCCTTCTTTTCAAGGCGAAGGCCAGCACAAACCAAAGCGTCACCGCGAGAACGAAGAACAGCCCGCCGCTGATGATCCCGCCGGTCGCTCCGATCATCACTTCCATGGCGACGTACATGTCAAAGGCAAGCGCAATGGACAGCGGCAGCAGCGCCAAGCCGGCGAAAAAGGTCGCTACACCGAGAACGCGGGGGCTGTCTTCGCCGTCCTCGACAATGCGGTGATCCATCGAGGGCGCGATAAGGAACGCCACGCTGATCATCAGCAGCGTCAGGCCCGAGCATTCCAACGCCCGCGCCAGCGGCGGCAGCCGTTCAAACTGTTCCTGGAAAATCCCGTTGAATTGAAAGCCGAACAGCACTTGGGTGCCAAGTATCAACAACCGGTTTTCATTCAATGCGGTTTTTATCTTCTCGTCGAGCTTCATCTTGGCAATGACAAGACCCGCGGTTTCCGGTTCGACAAAATTGGCCGGAAGCGCCCAAGCGCCTGAGCGACAGTCAGCTCCTTAACTTCCATTGCTTGAGCAATGGTCCTTTCGCGCCGAACGCGGGGTCCTTGCGGGGACGCTTCACCTTGGCAATCGATTTGACCCTGCGGTCGTGCTCGTCAGCATCGGGTCGGCACTCGTCGTAGGTACCGGAGGCCGGATAAGCGCCGACCACCAGAAAGTCCTTGCTTGCGGTGAGGCATTGATGGCCAGTCCCGGCCGGAAGAATCACAATATCGCCGGCGCTGAATTTGAAGGTGCGGCCGCGATCGCCACCGAGCCGGACTTTTGCGCTACCGCGGGCTACCCCAAGCACTTCGTGAATGCGCGAGTGGTAGTGCAAATAATCGTAGATGCCGTCGCGCCAGCTATCGCGCCAGTTATTGGTTTCAAACAGATCTTCCATAATCGCGGCAGGGTCGAACGTGCGCGGCAGCTGGACGGTATTCCAATAAACAATGACCGGCCATCGCGGGTGGTTCGGAATCTTGCCGTCGTCACGGAAGCGAAACATGCCCTGTTTTCCGCGGCGCAGCAGTCCTGCGAGCTGTTCGGAGGATGGACGCCGCCATCCGGTCATCCGCTCCGTCGATTTCTTGACGTCCTCCAGCAAAGCCATGGGCCAGATCTCATTGCAAGAAGCTCATTTAAGCCGACTTTCCAACGGTCGCAGCAATGCATTGGTTCCGCGGACGCAGAACGTACCCTCGCCCGATCGGTTGATCCGCTGCGTCCTAACGGCGCATTCAAAGCCCCCATGAAGCTGCAGCAGGAAGTCCGGCACAAGTCCAAAGAGGTTGACGACACGGTTTTGCTCGACGCCATCAGGACGATCCGCCGGCGCGTCAAGATTGTGAGCCGCGACTACGATATACCATACATCGCCGGCTACAGCACCGATGGTCATACTGTCTTTATCGATCGCCATCTGCCGAAGTCATTTCGCTGGCTGACCAAAACCGTCCATGTCGACCAGTTTCTGCTCGCTCACGAGTGCGTCGAAAAAGCGTTGCCTGCCATGAGCGGCCAATCGAAGCGGAAAAGATCGTGCGGGTGCCGCACAATCTCGATCTCACGCCTTACCGGGATCAGAAAGATTACTCGCTGTTGCGGCGCCTGGTCAGCAAAGAGCAGGCAACATAGCGGCGTCTCGTCCGGCGCGGCGATTTCAACCGGCTAAAAGGTCGCGCAGAGCCACTTCGGGCGCCGGAACTTTAGCAACGCTGTCGAATTTTTCTTCTGCGTGGATACGGCCAATTTCGATTTCCAAAAAGGCCCGGTTTAATGGAGGTTATTGCAAGTACGCCACCCGCACGACGCGCCGGCTTGCCCAGGCGTGATTGCCAGCGGACCGCAGATCGCGACAAAGCTCTTCTGACTCTTGGCTTCGACCTCAAACACAGCGGTTATCGGTTTACTGCGGTGACCCCCGCGACGCATGCTCGCGTCAACGTTCGCCAACCGACTTTGCCGCCGACCCGCGAAGATATATTCGGCTGGAGCCGCAGCTTCAGTCGCAGCGACCTGCCCGCACCCCATGTTCAGCTTTTGGCGGCGGCGGGGGAGCTCGCGCAATCGGGACCGGCGCTGCGCAGCCGGGTGCGCTTTTCCACATTGGCCAATCAACTCTTTGTCCATTCGGCCTATCCGACCGACGAAGCCGACGCGGTGTTCTTCGGTCCCGATACCTATCGCTTTGCGCGGCTGATCCGGCAGGCTTTGCCGGACCATCGTCGGCACTTACGGCTCCTCGACATCGGCTCGGGCAGCGGCGCCGGCGGGCTTTATGCCGCGGCACTTCGGCCGAATGCGTTCGCGTCCGTGGTGCTCAGCGACGTTAATGCGCGCGCCCTGCGCTTTAGCCGGATCAACGCACTGATCAACAAGATCGAGAACGTCGAAACTGTCGAAAGCAATTTGTTTGAGAACGTTGCCGGGCTTTTCGATGTCATTATCGCTAACCCGCCATACCTTGTTGATCCGCTCGAACGGATGTACCGGCATGGCGGCCGCTTGCTCGGCTCCGACCTCACCCTGCAGATCGTGAAACATTCGCGCGAGCATCTCGCTCCGGGAGGCCGGCTCATTGTCTATTCTGGATCGGCGATCACGCGCGGGGTGGACCATTTGGAAAAAAACCTCGGCCAATTGCTCAAGGACCCAGATTTTGCGTTCGAATATGAAGAAATCGACCCCGACGTGTTTGGCGAAGAGCTCGATCGGGGTCCGTACGATCGGGCCGATCGGATTGCCGCGATCGGGCTCACCGTCGATCGTGTGCATTGAAGGATTCAACATGAAAGTAAACGCAATCGGGGGCACGGCACGCTCGCCGCGCCATGCCGGCGAACTAAAGGGGCCCGGCTTTGCGAAATTCCAACGCGAGTTGGCGCGCTACAACGTCACGAGATTTCGCGCACAATTGCCGGAGGAAGCGCCGAACGGCGCCGTCGGCTACGAAGCGACCTGGGCGTGCGCTGAAATTGCATTCATCGAAGCTTTGCGGCGCGCCGTAGCGCCGCTCGCAGCTGATCTTCCAGAAGACGCTGACGGCTTTGTCGCCTGGTTCGAGTCGCTCAAAAACCGCGGACCCGGCCAGGGCGACCCATTGTTTCCATACCTCGCCGAAGCGGCGAGCCCCGAACAGATGAAGTGGTTCCTGTGGCAGGAGGTCGCCGGGGAAGCCGGCTTCGACGATTTGCTCGCGATCACGCAGGTCAAGATGCCGGAGCAGGCCAAATTGGAAATGGCGCGTAATTTCTGGGACGAAATGGGACGCGGCTCCGCCAAAGGCATGCATGGCCCAATGCTGGCGCGTTTAGCAGGCTATTTTGAGCTGACGCCCAGTGCGGAAGATGTTGTTCCGGAATCGCTGGCGCTCGGTAACACCATGATCGCGCTGGCGCGGCACCGGCGTTACGCCTTTCACTCGGTGGGCGCATTGGGCGCCATCGAGATGACCGCGCCGACCCGCGCCGGCTTCGTCGATCGTGGCTTGCGGCGCCTTGGCGTGCCCGCCAAGAAGCGTCACTATTTTGCATTGCATGCGGTGCTCGATGTTAAGCACTCCGAAGCGTGGAACCGCGAGGTTGTGCGCACGCTGGTGGCGGAAGACAGCCGGCGCGCCGGTGCGATCGCCGAAGGTGCGCTGATGCGCCTTTGGCACGGAGCGCGATGTTTCGAGCGTTATCGGCACGAATTCGGCCTGACTGCGCGGCCGAGCCAAGCGGCATAAGCCGTCGAGCTTCTTTGAATGTCATGAGGTTTCTTGGAATAGGCGATTCCTGCGATCTAAGCGCGATATATCTGCGCCTGCTCGCCGAAGGCCACGAGGTCAAGGTCTATATTGCCGAACCGCTGTGCCGCACGACGCTTGCCGGGCTGGTGACGCAAACAAACGATTGGCGGACCGAGCTTGATTGGGTTCGCGCCGCCGGCGCCAGCGGAATCATTCTCTTTGAGAACACAACTAAATCGCGTGGCGAATTACAAGATCAGCTTCGCCGCGAAGGTTACTGCGTTATTGGCGGCAGCGCCTATGGCGATCGCCTTGAAAACGACCGCGCCTTCGCGCAGCAGGTCCTGCAAGATATCGGCCTGTCCACCTGTCCGACCCATCGATTTTCGGATCGCAGCGCCGCGCTCCACTTCCTAAGCGAGCATCCGAGCCGGTACGTCCTCAAATCCGACGGAGGCCTGCCGACTTTTGTTGGAGAGCTCAGTGACGGCCGCGACGTGCGCGCTTTTCTCGCCGGTGCAAGTCTGCGCGGTGCGGAAAGTTTTGTCCTGATGCGTCATGTCGAGGGGATCGAGATGGGCGTCGGCGCCTATTTCGACGGCGAAAAATTTCTCAAGCCGTCCTGCCTTGACTGGGAGCATAAGCGATTTTTCCCTGGCGACTTGGGCGAATTGACTTACGAAATGGGAACGGTAGTGAGCTATGAGCGATCCAGCCGATTTCACGCGCTCACACTTGGCCGAATGGAGCCCTTGCTGAGCGAGGGCGGATATTGCGGCTACATCAATCTCAACACGATCGTGAACGCGGCAGGTATTTGGCCGCTCGAATTCACCTGCCGTTTTGGCTACCCCGGCTATGCCATTCTCGATCCGCTGCAAGATACGCCGTGGGGCGAGCTGTTCCATGCCATGGCGGCGCAATCGGGCCGAAGATTTGCGAGCAAACCGGGCTTCTCGGTTGGCATCGTTTTGACGACACCGCCTTTTCCTTATTCGCGTCCCGCTGTCGATGAACCGGTCGGCTTGCCGGTTCTCTTTGATGAAAGCGTCACGGCGGCGGATCGCCGCCACATTCATTTATGCGAAGTCGGCCTCCACAACGGGCAACTGGCGACCAGCGGCGCCTATGGCTGGACCATGGTCGTCACCGGAATCGGCAACTCGATCGCCGACGCGCAACAGCGCGCAATTGCGCTTGCCGAAAAGATTTTCGTGCCGAATGTCCGATATCGAAGGGACATCGGCAGCCGTCTCATCGCGCACGATTTCCAACTGGTGGAAAAGCTTGGCTTGCTCGATCCCTCTGCGGCGCAAGAGGGCTATGCCGCCTGACTGCAGGTTTGTGACGGTGTTTGCTTGTTCGATCAAGGCCGCAATCTATCGGCACGACCGGCATTTACAGCGCGAGAAGCTTTCTCGCGTTGCCTCCGGCAAGCGCTGCTACGGTCGCGGCATCGAAATGCTTAACCGCCGCGATATGGCCGATCGGATCGTATTCCGCCATGTCATAAGGATAGTCGGTTCCGAGCAAGA
Source organism: Xanthobacteraceae bacterium (assembly GCA_051961815.1). Classification (GTDB taxonomy): domain Bacteria; phylum Pseudomonadota; class Alphaproteobacteria; order Rhizobiales; family Xanthobacteraceae; genus BOG-931. The sequence continues at coordinate 7,789 of JBQCCX010000298.1, read as the reverse complement.
CGCGGTCGAGACCGAATAACTCGACCAGCGCCGCCAACTGGCCGGGCGTGAATACCACCGTGTCGACATAGATGCGCTTGAGATAGGTCGTGGGCGGTTGCGGTAGTTTGCCATGGCTGTCCGAGCGCGCGCCCCAGGCATGATCGATCCGTCCGGAATAAGCGCCGAGATACCCACCGCCATGCACCGCAAGGATTTTAAGCCGTGGATGGCGCTCGAGAACGCCATCAAAGATCAGATAATGCAGCGCGATCGTCGTCTCCAAGGGATTGCCGATGACATTGTTGAAATAGAACCGGGTCAATCGCGACGCCTCAGTGAAGCCATTGGGATGGATCATCACCAGCGCGCCGAGCTGTTCGGCTTTTTGCCAGAACGGCGCGAAGGCTGGGTCCGACAGTTCCTTGCCGGCGACATTGGTCAGGATCTCCACTCCCGTGAAGCCGAGCTTGCGAATGCAGCGCTCGAGCTCCTTGGCGGCCTCGGCGCCATCGGTCATCGGCACCGCGCCAAATCCCTTCAGACGCTCCGGCTTGACTGCACAGAATTCGGCGATGCCGTCGTTGACGATCTGGGTCGCTTTCACCGCGATTTCCAGCGGAACGGTGTAATAACATTGCGGCGGCGGCGGTGCGATGAGCTGAACATCGATGCCCATGGCGTCGAGATCCGCCAATCTGTGATCGTGCCCGGCTCTGCCGCGAATGTCGGTTTCCTGTTTCTGACTGAGCGCGCGCGTCTCGGCATTGGCGAAATGCGCAAGCGGTATCGTGGCCCAATCAAGATAGGGCTCGACGAATTTCGCCGCGGCCGGGACGGCAACATGGGAATGGATATCAACGGTTGCGCTCTTGGGCCGCAACTCGCGTCCGGGCAGACCGTGCCGGCGCGCCGCCGTCGAAGCATATTTGTTCCACTGTTCAGGCATGCATGTTCCTCTCTGGCCCGCCGCACTCATGCGGAAGGTCTCGATTGATCATAAAGCGGGGATCGAAGCTAGCGCTGCGGACCGCTAGGCGTTAGATCGCGTTCGGCGCGAAAAACATTGCTGTACAGATTTGCAACCCATTGCCGACCGCTTGAAGTCAGATTGAGATACCGAATGGCACTTTGAATGTGCGGCGATACGCTCTTCCAGTAAAATTGCGGATATAGATCGGTGAGATCGGCCGGCGAGCTGTAACCGAGCTGCTTATTCATTCCGACTTCTTCAAACTCGTAATACAGGGCATTGGCCTTGCGCAAATAATGCGGATCGCCAAGCTGACCGATCAGGTCGGCGGCGCGCATGAGCTGGCCCTCTTCGTTCTCGCCATTGACCGCCGGAAGCGCAGGGAAGCGCGTGAATTCGATAGCATTGGCAATTCTTTCGGCGTCAAGTTGCTTGCCCTTGCCGACGCGCTCCATCACGAACAGCTTCGAGCGCTCGACATGGTGAGGCAGCAGCGCCGCATCCGAAGAGCCGCGAGGCAATTTGACCTTGTTGCCTTTGGTATCGATCACATAGCCGTCCTCATCGTCGTCGCTGAGAATGCCGCGCACATAGCCGATGTCGTGCAGCAAACAAGCTACGAGGAGGTGCGCAACATCGCTTGCATAGGTCGGCAGAAGCAAGGCGCGGCCTTTCATGATGTCATAGCCGACCAACGTGACCAGCATGGTGTGCTCGACGTTATGATAAAGCGCGTCGCTGTTGCCGATGCATTCAAGAGCAATGCGAGCGATCGACGGAATCAATTCGGCCAAATGGGCATGGGTCGAACCAAAATTCTGGTGCAAATGCTCGGACAGGAACGAGCCCAAGGCCTCCGCCGACAATTCCGGTACTGTGATCAAGGAGCACCCTCCGCGCCCTATGGCCGCCATCGTGACGGCCACCGTCACAATTTGCAATATCGTTGTAAGCCGGCCGACGCACCGCGCCGGCTCCCGTTATCGGTATTTGAAGTGGTTTGTCCTGCCAGAGTCGCTTGGTTTCATTTAAAAATTGCCTTCCACCACAAGATGCTGGCAGTCAGCGGCAGCCAGCTGCTAAATTAATGTTGTTCATTACCAGTGGGACCGGTGCGCCAGCGGCTGTTGGGCGCCGAGCGGGCGCCACAACAACCCGATAGTCGAGAATGATGGAACGCCGGCCGCATTTCGTCGACCCGCGCCAGAATCCGCGCTTTGTGAAGGCGCTCGGCATGCTGCAGGAAGCCGTTTCGGCGCAGCGGCTCGGCCGTAACGACGAAGCCGACCGGCTTTACGCAAAGGTTGTAAAAAAGAATCCCGATTATTTCGACGCGCTGAATCTCTACGGCCTGTTCAAATATCAGCAAGGCCACCATCACGCGGCATTTGATCTCCTCAAGAAAGCAACACGGATTCATCCGCGCTCGGCGTCTGCGTTCAACAATCTTGGCATCGTTCTTTGCCACCTCAAGCGCCCGGACGAGGCGCTTGAGGCATTCGAGCGTGCATTGACACTCGAGCCGAGCGATCCGAATTTGCTGAACAACCGCGGCAATGCGCTTCTCGACCTCGATGACGTGGGACCTGCACTTGCAAGTTTTGATGCTGCGATCAAAGCGCAGCCGAACTTCCTCAACGCGTACATCAATCGCGGCCGCGCTTTGATGGAGCTTGATAGTTACGAAGACGCGCTCACCAATTATGACCGCGCCCTGACTTTCGCCCCGCTCGATCCCGATATTCACAACAATCGCGGCGCCGTTCTGCACAAGCTTCACCGCATTGAGGAAGCGCTGGTGAGTTTCGACCGGGCGATTGCGTTGCGGCCGAACTTTGCGGATGCCTATTGCAACCGTGGCACGGCGTTGCGTGACATCAACCGCCACCAGGATGCCTTCGCCGATTTTGAAAAAACCTTGGCGCTCAAACCGGACGCCGCCGAGGCGTGGTGCGGGCTCGGCAGTATCTTCAACACCCACCGCCGCTATGACGCGGCTTACGATGCCTACAGCAAGGCGCTGGCGCTCAATCCGGAGCAGGAACGGGCAATGGCGCCCCGCATTCACGCCAAGATGCAACTCTGCGATTGGTCGGGGCTTGATGAGGATTTCGCCGCCACAATTGCGGCGCTGCGTAACGACGTCTTGGTCGGCGATCCATTCTCATTATTGTGCGTCCCGACCTCCCCAGCCGATCATCTGCACTGCGCCCGACTGTTCGCATCACAACCCGGCGGCCGCCAGCGACTATGGAACGGCGAGCGGTACACTCATGATCGCATCCGGGTGGCTTACCTCTCCGCCGATCTTCGTAACCACGCTGTCGGATGGCTGATAGCAGGTGCTCTGGAGGCGCACGACCGATTGAGGTTTGAGGTCACCGCGCTTTCGATCGGTCCCCTGACCAATGACGCCTTGCAGCTCAGATTGCGCAACGCGGTCGAGCGCTTCCTCGATGTTGAAGCGCGCACCGATCGCGAAATAGGACAGCTTATTCGCGATCTCGAGATCGACATCCTGATCGATTTGAACGGGTTTACCCAGAATTCGCGCACGTTCGTCCTGGCTCAACGCGCGGCGCCAATTCAAGTGAATTACCTGGGCTATTCCGGGACCATGGGCGTCGATTACATCGATTACATCATCGCCGATCAAACCGTGCTCCCGCGCGACCATACGGCATTTTTCGCCGAGAAGGCGGTATGGCTGCCCGACAGCTATATGGCCAGCGATGACAAGCGGCCGCTCGCCGCGCGCACGCCGACACGCAGCGAGTGCGGCTTGCCGGAGGACGGTTTCGTATTCTGCTGCTTCAACCAGACCTATAAGATCACCCCTGAGGTTTTCCGAATATGGATGAATGTGCTCAAGGCAGTCGAGGGCAGCGTGCTCTGGTTGAGCGCGGGCAATTCGGTTGCCGAAGCAAATCTGCGCCGCGAAGCCGAACGGCAAGGCGTAGCGGCGGAACGTCTGGTGCTTGCGCCGATCTTGCCGGAAATGGCAGATCATTTGGCGCGGCAACGGCAAGCGGATCTGTTTCTGGACACGTTGCCGTACAATGCGCACACCACCAGCAACGACGCGTTGTGGGTCGGCCTGCCGGAATTAACGCGTGTCGGCGAGGCTTTTCACGGCAGAGTGGCGGCAAGTCTTCTCGAAACAGTAGGCCTCGCCGAATTGATTACGACCTCAGCCGAAGCTTATCAACGCCTCGCAATCGAACTCGCTCAAGATCGCGGCAAGCTTGCGAGATTAAAACAGAAGCTGGGAAGCAGCCGTTCCACAACGGCCTTGTTCAACAGCAAGCTTTTTACTTCCCGGCTCGAGACCGCCTATCGAGCGATGTACGAACGCTGCCAGGCCGGGCTCGCGCCCGATCACATTATTGTTTCGAAACACGACTGATCGCGGTCGGTGACAGCGCGGCTTATTAGCCGGATCGATCGGAACGATCAGAAGATCCCGAGATGCTGGCGTAGATCGACGCCGTCGCTCTTGAGCGCGGCTGCGGTCGACACCACGGCGACACGGCCGCTGTTGAGAATGATCACGTCGTCGGCGATATCGAACACCAGCTTGGGGTTCTGTTCCACCAGAACGATGGAAAGCCCGCTTTCCTTGAGCTTGCGAATGGTCGCCATCACTTCGGCGACGATTTGCGGCGCCAGCCCTTCGGACGGTTCATCCATCAACAGGACGCGCGGATTCGACATCAACGCACGGCCAATGGCGAGCATTTGTTGCTCGCCTCCAGACAGATGGGCGGCCATCTGGCTGCGTCTTTCCGCCAATCGCGGAAACATGGCGAACACAGTTTCGGTCGTCCACGGCGCATGCCGCTGTCCGGCGAAACCCTTGTGCGCCGCGACCATCAGATTTTCCCTCACCGTGAGGCTTTTAAAAACCCGACGGCCCTGCGGCACCAGGGCAACCCCTCGCGCAGCGATCATTTCGGGCGGCATGCGCGTCACCGACGTACCGAACACCTCCACGGTCCCCGCGCGCGGCGGCAACAGGCCGACCGTGACATTCATGCAGGTCGACTTGCCCGCTCCATTGCGCCCGAGCAGTCCGAGCAGGCGTGCTTCGCCAAGCTCAAATGAAACTTGCTGCAGCACGTGACTGTCACCGTAGAACGCCTCGATGCCGGAGAGCCTGAGCGCGCTATTCGCCAAGATAGACCTCCCGGGTGCGCGAATCGGCTACGACTTCGGCGCGCGTTCCCTCGACGATGACTTCGCCGAAGTGCAGCAGTGTTATCCGGTCCGCGAGATCGAGGGCGACATCCATATCGTGCTCGATCATGACAATCGTCACGTCGCGCGGAATTGCAAGCAGAAGCTTGCGCACATCCTGGCGCTCGTCGATAGAAAGTCCGGCGAACGGCTCGTCGAGCAGCACCAGTTTGGGATTCTGCGCCAATGCCATGGCAATTTCGACCCGTCGGCGTTCGCCGTATGACGTCTCGGCGAGCGGTCGTTCGGCGATGTGCTCGAGGCCGACACGCTTGAGCGCATCGCGGGCCTGGACGGCGAGATGGCTCTGGCGGCCGAGCGCCACAGCCGGGTTCCAGCGCAGGGGCGAGAGGCCCAGCAGAGCGAGCCTCACGTTGTGCTCGATGGTATCGTGCGCGAACAGGGTAATGATCTGATAGGTTCGCGCCATCCCGAGATGGGTGCGTTTGCGGGTCGCCATCCGGGTAATGTCGCGGCCGAACAAACGAACCGAGCCGGCATCCGGCGCAAGCTCACCGGTAATCAAATTGAACAACGTGGTCTTGCCGGCGCCGTTCGGGCCGATGATCAAACGGCGTTCGCCCTCCTGAACGTCGAGATTGACGTTGCGGGTGACGCGCAAACCGCCGAACGATTTGGTGAGTTTGTCGACCACCAGGGCGTTCATTGCCGCGGTCCCGCCGTTACCGGCACATTCGCTTTAGTCCTGCGGCGCCAGAACGAACGCGTCAGTCGCGCCATGCCGGGGACCAAACCTTCCGGCATGAACACCACGATCGCCACAAAAATCGCGCCAAGCATGAAATTCCAGCGTTCGACATAAGCGCTCACGACGTTTTTCACGATAACGAGGAGCGCGGCGCCAACCACCGGCCCGAGCAGAGTTCCGGCGCCGCCCGATATCACCATCAACAGGCTTTCAGCTGAGGCCGTGAGTGCGAGCGCCTGCGGGCTGATGAACTGGTTGTAATAGACGAACAGGATTCCGGCGATCGCGCTCAAAAGGCCGGAGAACATGCAGGCCCAGAACCTGATCATCCACACATGATAACCGAGCGCATTCATCCGCCGCGGCTGATCGCGCGTGCCGCGTAGCGCCGCTCCGAATGGCGAGCGAACGAAAATTCCGGCTGCGACGATAGTGAGCAGAAACACCAACAGCGTCGCCACGTAAAAGGCGCGGGCGTCACCAAGCGCAATCCCGAATGGCGCCGGCCGCGCCGGTACGGTTATGCCGTTATCGCCATTGGTCAGACTGATCCAGCGATAAGCGAGGCCCCAGATGATCTCGCCGAGCGCAAGCGTGATCATGATGAAGGTGATGCCGGTCGAACGCAGCGACAACGCGGCGAACCCCGCGGTCGCCAGCAGGGTCGCGGCCAGCGCCGCGGCGATCGCCAGCACATGGCCGTAGCCGGCCACCAGCAAATAGGCGACGACGTAGGCGGCGATTCCGAACAGCCCGGCATGGCCAAGCGACACCAATCCGGCATAGCCGACCAGAATGTTGAGCCCCAGAGCAAAAATTGCGTAAAGCAGGATCTGGCTGGCAATATTGACGTAATAGACTTCCTTGATCGCGTAGGGCAGCGCCGCCAGGAGAATGATAGCGACCAACGCGGCTAGGTTGCGGCCGACAGCGAGATTGCTCACAGGATCTGGCCTCCGAACAGACCCTGCGGGCGGAGCACCAGAACCAGCACCATCGGCAGAAACAGGATGAAATAGGCAAGCTCAGGCAACAGCGCCTGACCGAAATTGTAGATAAAACCAATCACGATGCTGCCGACGAACGAGCCGAGCAGGCTTCCGGTGCCGCCGAGAATGACGACGACAAGCGCCAGCGGCAGCATGTCCTGATCGATTCCCGGATAGACCGAGAGGATCGGACCGCCGATCAAGCCGGCGAAGCCGGCAAGGCCGGCGCCGAGCGCAAACACGATCGTGAACAATTGCGAGACCCGAATGCCGACGACACGGGCCATCTGCGGGTCGTCGACACCCGCGCGGATCATAGCGCCGAGCCGCGTTCGCTCCAGCATGAGCCATAACGCCAGCGCAAACAAAACGGCAATTCCGATCACGGCCAGCCGATAGAGTGGAAACACCGCAGTGCCGACCCGGATGAAGCCATTGAGCCCCGGCGGGGTCGCCACTGAAATCGGATCGCCGCCCCAACCCATCAGGCAGAGGTCCGCGACCATGAACGAAACACCAAGCGTGACCAGCACCTGCGCCAATTGTTGCCCGGCCAGCCGACGCAACAGCAGCCGTTCCATCAATGCGCCGAGTATCGCGACCTCGATCGCGCAGACGATCGCCGCCAGCCAGAAGCCGAGCTTCACGCCAAGCACGCCCGAAAGCAGCGTGGTGCCGAAATAAGCGCCGAGCATGAACATCGAGCCATGCGTCAGGTTCGGAATACGCATCAGCCCGAAGATCAGCGAAAAGCCGGCCGATAGCAGAAACAACAGGCCGCCGAACGTCACACTGTTGACGGTGAGCAGCAGCCAGAATGTCATAACTGCTGCCCTTCCGTGTTATGGGCGATCAGCACTTGGCCAGCGGCGGATAATCGCGCGAATAGACTGGATGCGCGAG
>JBQCCX010000297.1:0-4635 GCA_051961815.1 Xanthobacteraceae bacterium | reverse complement strand
GAGTAGATCCTGGTCAGTCTGATCGAGATTGGCAGAAGTGACGCTGAATTCGTCCATGGGAATGTTCCATTTCGTAGCGCCCCGGCCAGAATACCCGAAACCCGGATCAGTTCAGCACTGATTTAATCTCTCTCGACCGGGTTAGGTCAAAAGCAGACATTCAGGCCTCCGTTCGATATATAATTTTACGGGAGCTCAAACTCGCGGAACGTCGCCATGAGGCTGCCCCGTCGTAAATTTCTGCACCTGGCGCCGGCCGCTACGGCGCTTCCTTTCCTGACCGGCATCGCAAACGCGCTCGGCTATCCGACGCGTCCGGTGCACCTCGTCGTCGGCTTCCCTCCCGGTGGCGCACCCGACATTATCGCGCGGCTTATCAGTCAATGGTTGTCGGAGCGGCTCGGCCAACAATTCTTGGTCGAAAACCGGCCTGGTGCTGCCGGCAACATCGGCACCGAAGTCGTGGCAAAGGCGCCCCCGGACGGCTATATGCTGCTCCTCGCCGTCTCGACGACCGCGGTCAACGCCGCGCTGTATACAAATCTGAATTTCAATTTCATCCGCGACGTCGCACCGGTCGCGAGCATCGGCGGCACTCCCTTTGTGATGGCCTTCAATCCGTCGTTCCCGGCAAAGACAATCCCTGAATTCATCGCCTATGCCAAAGCCAATCCAGGCAAGGTCAATATGGGCTCACAGGGAATCGGGACTACGCCCCACGTCTGCGGCGAACTCTTTAAAATGATGACGGGCGTCGACTTTGTTCATGTGCCGTATCGCGTCAATTTGATGCCCGATCTCCTTGCCGGCCAGTTGCATTTCTATTTTGGCCCGATGCCCCAGGCGATCGAATACATCAAAGATGGCCGGCTCCGCGCCCTTGGGGTCACTACTGCAACGCGCGCGCAAGCACTGCCCGATGTTCCTGCTATCGGTGAATACGTGCCGGGTTACGCGGCTGTCGGTTGGTTTGGCATCTGCGTGCCTTCGGGCACGCCGGCCCCGATAGTTGATCAGCTCAACGCGGAGATCGGCGCCGGCGCGGCCGACACAACTTTGAAGGCGCGCCTCATTGCCTTGGGCGTCGAGCCGATGGCGAGGACGCCCGCTGAATTCGGCAAATTTGTCGCCGACGACATTGATAAGTGGACGAAGGTAATCAAGTTCGCGGGAATTCAGGCACCGTAGATGCGTCATCAACGGACGATTTCAGTTAACTCCGTTGGCGGTTAAAGTATCCTTTGTCTTTGAGGATGTCAGGAATCTAATGAAGGTTTCATCGGCCTCGCGTTGTTGCGTGGTCTTTAGTAGCGCCGTTGTATAAGTGAGATAGCCCTGTAAATCACCCGGCAACGGACCAAGATATCTGATGCCAGGGCTTGTAACGATAAGCGGTATCGTGCCGGCGGCGACGTCGTTGCCGGTACCCTTCAGCACAGGTTCAAAAATCTCGGTGGGCGCCGTGCGCACGATCTTAGGCTTGAGAATTTCGGCAATGCCGAGGCGTTCAAGCACTGTCGCGAAGTAATTTCCCGATTGAACTTTGTTAAAGGATAGAATGTCTACACCAATCAAGCTCAGTTTGAGCTTCTCGGGTGTGGAAATATCCCATGCCGGACGGTCACTCCGCGTCCCAAGACCGATACCGACGCGACCGATGATCGGCCGATCTCCAGCAACGACTTTGCCCGCCTTTGCCAATTCATCGACAAAATCCGGTTGCACAATAACGATGTCGGCTGCTTCGCCGGTCTCAATCTTCTGCTTCACGACGGGTGACGGCGCTAAGAACAGATCGACCTGCGTGTTGGTCTCTTGGCGATACAGATCAGCGATCTTGCTCAAGGCGGGTCCGAGAGGAGCGTCACCCATCACCTTCAGCTCTGCGGCTTGGGTTGTATTGGCGAATGCGAGCAAGCCCGCTGCCAGAAGAACCGGCCTGATGACGCGCATGGCGACCCCCGTTTTTTCATTTAGCTGAGCATCGCAATAATGGTTTGAATCTGGTCCGATCCTGCTGCGACTAAGGCATCGTAGGTCGTCAGACCCTGCGCGGCAGCTTGCAGAATGACTTCAGCCAGGTGTGCTTTCAGTCCTGGCGTTGCGTGATGCATCGGAACATTGGACATCACCGCATCAAGCGCGTCACGCATCGTTTGAATGAGCTGTGGACTATAATACGTCATGATGGTCCTCCCGATCCGACGGGAAGATTTCTACTATTCGCTCTGTCCGGCCAGTCACGAAACCGCGAACTCACGCGCAAGTGACGTTACAGTTTTGTAATTTTCGTAACGTGCTTGAAATTTGCCCGCGCGTCGAGGTGCATCCCTCGAAGTGGTCTGCAGGGCAACAAACTGCCGCCTATTCAATTACCTCATCGGCGCGGAGCAGGGCTGAAGTCGGCAAGGTGATTCCAATCGCTTTTGCGGTCTTAAGATTGATTATGAATTCGAATTTCGTTGGTTGCTCGACTGGAAGGTCGGCTGGTTTTGCGCCCCCGAGAATCTTTGCAACGTAATCGCCAAGTCGCCGATACATCGCCAACTGCTCAACGCCATACGACATTAGTCCGCCGTCGACGACATAGGTCTTAAAAACGAACATGGTGGGCAGACGGTACTTGATCGCGGCGGCCGCAATCTCTGCATGGTGTTCGACGAAAAACGGACTCGATAACACAAGTACCATTTGCGCTCCGTCATTCGCTACGGCCTGAAAGGATGAGGCAAAATCGTACGGCGGCTTTTCCAATTTTAGAGGCCGAAGCTGTAATGGCATGGATTTGGCCGAAGTCTCCGCTGCGTCGAATTGATCAGCCGAGGCGGCATCATAAAGAACACCCAATCGGGATCTTTCTGGAAAGGTTTGAACCAGGATCTCAAGCTGCTTTGCGGCTAATTCGAGCTGCCTATAGAAAATTCCTGTTACGTTGCCGCCAGGGTGAGCGAGACTTTTCACGTAGCCCCGCGCAATCGGATCGTACTGCACCGCTAAAAAAACGATTGGAATACTGCGACTTGCACCGATGACCGCCTGCAGGGTGGCTTCGGGTCCAGTGGCGACAATCAGATCGGCCTGTGACCGCATCAGTTCAGCAGCGGCGGCAAACGGTCCATGAGGATCGTCGCTACGCTTGTAATCGACGATAACGTTTCGCCCCTCCTCAAATCCCCGTTCGCGCAGTTGCGAAACAAAAGCTCCATACTGAGCCGCCATGAATGATTGTTGGAGGCTTGCCCCGATGAAGCCGATCCGGGGGATTCTGTCGCTCTCTCCATGCGCACTAAGCGGCCATGCTGTCGCCGCACCGCCAACAAACTTGATGAACTCGCGCCGCCGCATGCGTCGCCCCATCCTGGATCGCAAAAGTCGATCAAAGGCTAACACGCAGCGGCTGATCCGGTATGCGACGCGGTGTCCGCTTTGGGGTCAGGAACGGACGTCCGCTTTACCCCTCAAAGCGGACATTGTTCAGCGTGATTCGCCATGCCCGGTTTGTGCCAATAGCGAACATCGGCCGCCTCATTCGATCACCTCGTCGGCGGCGACGAGCAACGCGGGTGGCACGGTAAGACCGAGCGCCTTCGCCGTTTTCAGGTTGATCGCTGTTTCAAACTTTGTCGGCGCTTGCGCCGGAAGGTCGGCCGGCTTATCGCCCCGCAAAATGCGGTCGACATAGAAAGCCGCCAGCCGATACATGTCATTCTGATCAGCGCCGTAGGACATTAGACCACCGGCCGAGACAAAGGTATTGATCGGGTAGACTGCAGGCAGGCGATACTTGGCGGCAAGTGCGACAACCAGATCGCGATGGACGAAGGTTGTGGCATCGGGCGGCAGGACGAGCCCGCAATCCGGCAGACGCGCCATCGATTCAACGGCGCGCTCGATATCGGTAGCGGTTACGACATCACTTGGCACCATTTCCATACCAAGGGACGACGCTACGGCTTGAGCGGCCTGTAAAAAATAATCATACGGAGTTGTTTTTTGGTTGGCTAACAGGCCAGCGCACGCGAGCCGCGGCGCAATCTGCTTGAGCATCGTCAGCCACTTCCCGATGATGCCTGCCTCAACATGTTGCACGCCCGTAATATTGCCGCCTGGCCGCGCCAGACTCTCGATAAAACCTGAGCCGATCGGGTCGGATACGTTTACAAACACGATTGGTATAATGTGACTCTCTCGTTGCAACGTAGCCGTAACCCCGGTCGTCGACGCGACGATCACTTCCGGCTGTAGGGCGAGCAATTCCTTCGCGAGTACTTGGAACTGTTGCGCGCGATCGGCGGTGAAACGATAGTCAAGATGGATATTGCGCCCATCGGTCCATCCGCGCCTTTCAAGTCCCTGCCGAAACGCCGCGAGACGCATCTTCGTAGCCGGGTCGTTTTCATTGAACGCCATGAGCACGCCGATGCGCCGCATTCGCTCAGGCTGTTGCGCGGACGCGACAAGGGGCCACGCAGTTGCAGCGCCACCGAAAAGACCGATGAACTCGCGCCGCCTCACTCGATCACCTCGTCGGCGCGCGCAAGCAGCGTTTGCGGGATCGTGAGGCCGAGCGATGTTGCCGTTTTGCGATTGATGACCAATTCGAAGCGAGTTGGTGCCTGTACTGGCAGATCGGCA
>JBQCCX010000296.1:0-10052 GCA_051961815.1 Xanthobacteraceae bacterium | reverse complement strand
GGCGCCGGCCTCGACCGGAAAGCCGGTGATCGGTTACGAGGCCAAGATCGTCGGCGACGACATGGCGGAAAAACCGCGCGGCGAAGTCGGCAAGCTCGTCGTCCGCGGTCCGACCGGCTGTCGTTATCTCGCCGACAAGCGCCAGGATTCCTATGTGCGCGACGGCTGGAATCTCACCGGCGACGCCTTCACGCAGGACCAGAACGGCTATTTTCATTTTGCCGCGCGCACCGACGACATGATCATATCCTCCGGCTACAACATTGCCGGACCCGAAGTGGAAGCGGCCCTCTTATCGCATCCCGACGTCAAGGAATGCGCGGTCATCGGCGTTGCCGACGAGGAGCGCGGCCAGATCGTGCAGGCCCATATCGTGCTCAAGGATGGCGTCGCCCCGAGCGCGGATTGCGCCAAACGTCTGCAAGATCACGTCAAAGCGACCATCGCGCCGTTCAAATATCCGCGCTCGGTCAAATTCATTGCCGCGCTGCCGAAAACGCAGACCGGAAAAATCCAACGCTTTCGGCTGCGCCAGGGCGCGCCGTCAGCGGGCAATTCGTAAGGAGAGGGCAGGTGGCGCAACCACATACATTTCTGCATCCTCGCGCATGGAAGCCGGCCAAAGGCTTCAGCAACGGCGTGGTCGCGCAAGGCCGCGTGGTCTTTCTCGCCGGCCAGGTCGGCTGGAATGCCGAGCAGCGCTTCGAGAGCCGCGATTTTGTCGCGCAGGCCCGGCAGGCACTCGTCAATATCGTGACGCTGGTCGGTGAGGCCGGCGGCCGCGCCGAACACATCACGCGGCTGACCTGGTTCGTCCTCGACAAGCAGGACTATATGTCGGGGCTACGCGAGCTCGGCGAGGCCTATCGCAGCGTCATAGGGAGGCACTTTCCGGCGATGACGCTTGTCCAGGTCGGCGCGCTGGTCGAGGACGAGGCCAAGGTCGAGATCGAAGCCACCGCGGTCGTGCCGATCTGATCCCTTTAGCTTTCCGCCAGGGACTCCACCGCAATCGGAGCGACGCTTCGCCCGCGCTGCGCACCTGGCATTCCGACGACGCGGCTCGCCGTGACAAAGCCCAAAGCCGGATCGAACCGGTGCAGGTGATAGACCGGGCGCGTTTTCATGGCCGCCGGATAGTCGCCCTTGCGCAATGTTGTCGCGATGCACGGCACTACGCTTGCCGGGATGCGCCCGATTTTGCCGGCGGCGGCGCGATGAACATGGCCGCTGAACACCGCTGCGACCCGTTCGCTCTTGCCCAAGGCCTCGCGCAGCCGCGTCATGCTTTCGGTGCTCTCGAAATGAAAGCGGTCCGGCCCGACCGTGACCTCGAACGGCGGATGGTGCGTGAAAACCGCGATCGGTTTATTTGGCTCGGCGGCGAGCAAATCGGTCAGATGCCGTGCCTGCTCCGGGCGAAACGCACCGCGACCGGCGCCGGGCTCAAGAGTGTCGAGCGCGATCAGTCGCACCGGAAAGTCTTCGACCGCGTAATCGATGAATTCGAAACCGGATGCGAGATCGCCATCTGCCGAAAATGCGGCGCGCAGATTGGCGCGGTCATCCTTATTGCCGGGCAGCACATAAACCGGTGCTCGCGCCTTGGCGAGCAATTCAACGGCCTGCGCATATTCGTCCGGCCGCCCGTTATGGACGATATCGCCGGTGTGAACGATCGCATCTGGCTGCGGATCGAGCGTGTTGATGTCCGTGATCGTGCGCGCGAAATCGGCGCGCCGCCGCTCGGCATCCGGCGTATCGAATGTCAGATGGGTGTCGGAGATCTGCGCGATGATCATGAAAAACGTGACACTGCGGATGAAATCGGATCCATACGTTGCCGCTCGTCCCCGCGAAAGCGGGGACCCAGGTTGTATTTAGAAAGGACTGGATTCCCGCTTGCGCGGGAATGAGCGGAAGATGCTTCGCGTAAAAGCACTGCGTCCTAATCCTTTGCTTTCAGCCCTGCATAATACTCTTTGAGGATCGCCACCACTTCCGGTCGGCTGAATTCCGGCGGGATGTCGGCATTGCTGGAGAGCATCTTGCGCTGCTCGGTGCCGGAGATCGCAATGTGATATTTCGGATCGTGCGGGCAGGTTTTGCCGGTCGCCATGCCGTAGCACTTGCGACAATAGAACGTGACGTCGATCTTCAGCGGCTTGGTAAGGAGCGCGCCGGGCCACAGCTGATCGAAAATGGCTTGCGAGTCGTAGGGGCCGTAATAGTCGCCGACGCCGGCATGATCGCGCCCGACGATTAGATGCGAGCAACCGAAGTTCTGGCGAATGAGCGCATGAAGGAGCGCCTCGCGCGGGCCGGCATAGCGCATCTCGATCGGATAACCGGCCTGAATAACCGTCCCCGGACGGAAATAATTGTCGATCATCGCCTGGATCGCCCGGGTGCGAACCTCGGCCGGAATGTCGCCGGCTTTGAGTTTGCCAAGCACCTGATGAATGAAAACGCCGTCGGAGACTTCCACCGCGATTTTGACCAGGTGTTCGTGGCTGCGGTGCATGGGATTGCGGGTCTGAAACGCAGCCACAACGGACCAGCCGCGCTGCACAAACATCGCCCGCGCCTCGGCGGGGCGAATGTACAGCTTCGGATACTTGAGGGGATATTCGCCTTCGCCCAGAACCGACACCGGTCCGGCCAGATTGACGTCGGCTTGCTGAAAGAGTTTGGCGACGCCGGGATGCTTCGGATCGGTCGTCCGGTAGACGTGCTCGGCCTCGACTGTCTTGTCGATTGCGTATTTCTCGCGAACCTGCATGACGGCGAGCATCTCGCCGCTCTCGCCGTCGATCAGCGCGACGTCTTGTTCGGGGCCGATACCGCCGGCGGCATCGTTGTCGACCGATAGCGTGATCGGGATCGGCCAGAACACGCCATTGGCCAGTTTCATGTCGAGACAGGCGCCGCGCCAATCGTCGTGGCTCATGAAGCCGTCAAGCGGCGTATAGGCGCCCATCGCCAGCATCGACAAATCGGAGACGGTGCGCGAGTCGAGCGGAATTTTCTTGAGCGTCTCGGCGCGCTTGCGCTCGCCGGCTCGCTCCGCCTGCGGCAGCAGCAGCGGCTTGAGCTGTTGCGAATGGTGCGGCGGGACGAGCTGGGCCATGGTCGTTCAATGGGGATTGATGGCCGCGATCAATCGATGATGTGATAGACCGGCGCTTTCTCCATCGCCCATTTGCCGGAATGGCGATCGTAGCGCGACAGCGTGAAGCAATGCCAATCCTGATCGTCGAGCCTGGGATGATCGGCGCGGTAATAATAACCGGGCCAACGCGTCTCGGTGCGGAACAAGGTGTGCTGGGTGACGCATTCGGAGGCCAGCACGCGGTGGTGAAGCTCCCAGGCTCGCTGTAGCTGGTGCAGGTCTTCGGCACCGAGATGGGCGAGATCTTCCTTGAGCATGTGCAGCAATTCGAGCCCTCGCGTGAGCAGCGGCTCGTTGGTCGTGTAATGGGCGGAAATCCCGCCGACATATTCGTCCATGATCTTCTCGAGCCGTTGCAACCCGTGCAGCGGCAACAGATAGCTCGGCGACACGGTGCCGGCGACGATCTCGTTGCGGCCGATCCGGTAGTTTTGCAGCGGCTGGTAGACGATTGTCTTGAGCTCTTCGTATTCGGCTTCGCTGACCGCGGGCTGCTCGCGGCCGATTTCATTGACGTAACGCACCGCCGCTTTGCCGGCGATGCGACCCTCGGTGAACGATCCCGACGAGAACTTGTGCGCCGAGCCGCCGATGGCGTCGCCGGCGCCGAACAGCCCTTCGACCGTCATCATGCGGTTGTAGCCCCACTGGTACTCGGCGGGTGCGTAGTCCTCCGGACCGCTGGCCCAGGCGCCCGAACAGGTCGCGTGCGAGCCCATGACGTAGGGCTCCGAGGTGGTCAGTTCCGGATTGATCTCCTTGGGGTCGATGTTTTGCGACGCCCACACCACCGCCTGGCCGATGGTCATGCCGAGGAAGTTCTCCCAGCCGACGGTCTCCTTGTGCGGATCCTGAAACGCCTCTTTGGTGACCATGCGGATCGGCCCGCGGCCGGCTTTGACCTCTTCGAGCAGCGCGTGATTGCGCAAGCAGGTCGGCACCGGATGATGATTGACGTAATCCCCGACCATCTTCTCGATCGAGTCGCGCCAGAACGCCTCGTAATCCTCCCCGTAGGCGTTTTGCGTATAGGTCTTCAGATGGAGGAAATAGGCGCCGACCGGACCATAACCGTCCTTGAAGCGGGTCAGTACGATCCGGTTTTCCATTTGCGTCATCTTGGCGCCGGCGAGAATTGGCAGCGCATAGGCGGACGCGCTGCTCCACGGCGCGTACCAGGTCCGGCCCATGCCTTCGCCGACCGCGCGCGGCTTGAAGATGTGCGAGGCGCCGCCGGCGGCAACGATAACGGCCTTGGCGCGAAACACGTAAAACTCGCCGGTACGAACGTTAAAGCCGACCGCACCGCCGACGCGATTGGGCCGCGCGCTGTCCATCAGCAGGTGCGTGACCATGATCCGGTTGTAGACTTCGCTCGCGGCTTTGCGCGCGGCTTCGGCAACGATCGGCTTGTAGCTCTCGCCGTGGATCATGATCTGCCATTTGCCTTCGCGCTGATATCTCCCGGTCTCGGGGTCGCGCATGATCGGCAGACCCCATTCTTCGAATTTGTGCACGGTGGAATCGACGTGGCGCGCGATGTCGTAGCCGAGATCTTCGCGGACCAGACCCATCAGATCGTTGCGCGCATAGCGGACGTGGTCTTCGGGCTGATTTTCATTCCAATGCATGCCCATGTAGCAGTTGATCGCATAGAGTCCCTGGGCGACCGCGCCGCTGCGCTCGATATTGGCCTTTTCGACGCACACGATTTTCAGATCGCGGCCCCAGTATCTGGACTCATAGGCGGCGCCGCAGCCGCCCATGCCGCCGCCGACGACGAGAATGTCGGCATCGACAAAAACGGTCTTGCGGCGACGCATCAGATCGCGCCTTGCCTGAAGCGGTCGCGCGACACGCTCGGCAACGCAGCCACCTTGAGGGCTTCGGGTTCGTGGGCAAGCTCCTGGGATTTCATCGCTTGCGCGCTTGGCGGCGCATAGTCGGCCGGGGATTTTATCGAACCCCACGCCGTGGTCCGGATCGGCGAGACGAAATCTTTTTCCCGGCCGTCGCGAAATTTTATTTTCCAGGAAATGGTCGCCTTGTCTTCTTCGCGGCGCACCCGCACGCTGTGCCCGAGCGGCGCAAAATCCGCGTAGCCGCGGCAGTCAATGGCGAATTGCGGGCAGGCTTTCACGCAGGAATAGCACTCCCAGCACATGTTCGGCTCGATATTGAGCGCGCGCCGATAGGTGGTGTCGATGTGCATAATGTCGGACGGGCAGATATCCACACAATGCCCGCACCCGTCACAGCGCGTCATATAAACGAAAGTCGGCATGAGGCGTCCTTATCTTGCTGGTCGGGTGTCGGCTGCGCGCAGTTAATAGTGCCGCGCATGTTTTAATCCGCCGCCGAATTTTCTCTGTGCATCCGCCGGCGGCGGCAAATTGCTCATGGTGCCGTTGGCCTCGGCGACTCTTTTTTCCAGGGCGGCCGCCGGCTTGAAGAACATGTGGGAGAACTTGGACCATGGGACCGAGCCGAACAGCACGGTACTGGCGATGAGATAAAGAGCGAGAAACAGGTAACTCCACACGTTGCTGCCGGCCGCCTGCGCCCACGCCCAAATCAAGCCGAAGGTGGCGCTCAACACCAGCGCGACGACGAATAAATCGGCGCGAACAAAGCGGAACGGCGAGTGGCCTTCGGCGGCGACGTCCACCCTTATGAAAAACCAAAACCAGTAGCCGCCCACGCAAACCATCAGCGCGCCGAAGTACCAGAGTGCGGCAACGCTGCCGGGCGTTGGCGTGGCCGGCGTCGGATAGGCGAATACCATCATGATGGTCGTGACCAGGTAGATGAGAAACCCGTACATCGTCAGCAGATGGGCGAACCGCCGCCGTATGTTGCAGAACTCGCCGGACGCGATGACGTCGACGACAGCGGTTTGAACGGCCAGCGATGCCATCTGGCCGGCGCCGATCTGTCGCTGCGCGTTGCTCCTGACGTCACGCCAATTGTTAAAGAAGTACGTGGCGCTCCCCTTATGCACAATGTCGAACAGGGTGCCGGCGACGACCAAGAGCGCCATGACCAGAACGTAGCCTTGCATGATCGCCGGCGATACCGAGGCCGAAAGCGCAGCGAAGGGATTACTGAACATGAGAGACTGTCCGAAGCTCGTTTGATAGAATGTTAGGTGCGCCCAGCGCCGATCCGTTGGACGATTTTTCTCTAGTAAAGCGTCCGGCTGGATTGAAGGCAATGATTTCCGGTGGATATTTCCGCCGGCGTGCGCCTGGTCATTTGGGCCGTACGGTGGGCGCAGGGTCGCTGATTTCTCGGGCCTTTCGGGCGCTATCCGGCGGGGCTTTGCCATTCGCCAGCCGCCGGACCCGGGGCTCATTACTTCTATTCACCGGTAAGGTCGCGCCGCCGTCCTTCCAGCGCCGCCGCATAGCGGCGCAGCACGTAAGCTTCGGTGAGCATCCCAACGACGCGCCGGTCGAGGAAGGAATCCACTACAACCAGCGCTTCCGCCTCGGCGCGATCGAAGGCAAGCACCGCTTCCTTGACCGCCATTTCCGGCAGCAGCATTTCGTCGGCGAAGTGCAGGAGGTCCTTGACCGCTCGCTCCGGCGCGACATCGGCGCCGTGCGCCTCCGCCACCAGGACCACGCCGACGTAACGGTCGAGATCGTCGACCGCAACCACATAGACTGTGGAACCGAGCGGATAGGCCTCGCGCAAATCACCGATCGTCGCCGTTGCTTTGGTCGTTTCAACATCCGGGCGCATCATCTTCTCGACCGTAAGGTCGCGCATCCAGCCGATATCGGCGGCGCTGCGGATGGTCTCGCCGCGCAGATGGAAACGCCAAGTTGCGAACGAGTAGCCGAATGCCTCGCGTGTGACCTGCGCGGCGATGATGACCGCAATCAGCACTGCGGTTGTCAGCCACAGATCTCCGGTCGTCTCCAGCGCGATGAAGGTCATGGTCAGCGGCCCGCCGATCACGGACGCCGACAAAGCGCTCATGCCGATCACCGCCGACGCATTGGTGTCGAAATCGAGCGTTGGCCAGGTCATGGTGATCGCCTCGGCCAGCAGGTGCCCGCCGAGCGAGCCGATCAGGAGCGACGAGAAGAACAATCCGCCGCGAAACCCGGACCCAAGCGAGGCGATCGACGCCGCAATCTTGAGCGCGAATACAATAGCCACGGTGCGAACCGACAGATCGAGCGTGCCGATCACGCGTAACGCGCCGTGGCCCGACGACATCACTTGCGGCGATGCCAGCGCCATGACGCCCACGGCGAGACCGCCCGCCACCGTTCGCAGCGTCGGCCGGATCCGCAGGCGGGCGTACAGCGACTCGCATAACGCCACGCCGCGCATCAGAATGATTCCGAGCACCGCCGACAGCAGTCCAAGAAACGCGGCAAGGATCAGATCGTGGGTGAGCAGAACGGTTTTATCGGGCGCAACGACGCCAAGATCGGCCGGCTCGACCCAATGCGCCACCAGATATCCGATCAGCGCCGAAATGCCGACCGGCGCAAGGCTCGCCGGCGCATAGCTGCCAATGATCAGCTCGAAACCGTAGAACGCGCCGGCCAGCGGCGCACCGAAGGCGCCCGCAATACCCGCCGCGGCGCCGCAACCGACCAGGATGCGAAGATCGCTGCGGCGGAGCCGGAATGCCACGCCGATGCGAGAGGCGACACCGCTGGCGAACTGCGTATAGCCTGCTTCGAGACCGACCGAAGCCCCGACGCCGCTGGACCACACCGTCTGCACGGCAACGATGATGCTGCCCAATAGCGACATCCGGCCGCCATGCAGCGCATTGGCTTCGATCGGATCGATTTCGCGCTCCGGACGCCAGCGCCGCAAAATCTCGCTGCCGATACCGAATAGCAGTCCGCCGAGGAGGGGGACTGATACGGCCAGCACGGGATCGAGGGTAAAGCGCGCCGAGAGGCGTTCGCCATGCTGCAAGTGAAACAGCATCTCATGCAAAAGATCGACGCAGGTGCCCATCGCGGCGACCACCAGGCCGCCAAGCACCCCAACCACGACCGCGAGCAGGATGAGGCTCGATTCTCGCGCTCGTACCAGCGCCCGCAGCCGCCGCGGGATCTCCAGGGGATTGGCGACCCTGGCAATTAACGCCGTCACCGCACACCCTGCGGCTGATGCGACTCGCCAAAGCGTGGGTGGCTTCGCGTCATTGCTGTCTCAGCGCATTCTATTTGTAGCCAACACCGGAGCTTCGCCGTTTTGACGCAGCGCCAGCGCCGGCCACACGGTCGTCGTACTCCACATCGGCAGCAATCGCAACGAATCCGGTGTCGCGACGGGTTTCCAGTGCGGCGGTCCGCAAACGGTTAACGACAATGCTACGGGGAGGGCAGGGCCGGCAGGCCGCTCATCCGAACAGGCGCCACCCGACGGTCCCAAGAATGGCGAGACCGATGAGGACCAGCGCGCCAGAGACGATGCCCCGCAACGTGGCGCGCGGCACGACATGCGCAAGCTTGGCGCCGCACCAGGCGCCGCCGCTCAGGCTCGCCGCAAGGATGATGCCCAGGAGCAAATCGAGCTTGCCGTAAACCAGGTTCCCGGCGGTCGCGGCAATCGCCACCGGAAGCTGAAAGACCTGGCTCAATCCGACACTGGCAAGGACGCCAAGCCGCATGGAAATTAGGAGCGGCACCAGCACCAGCGGTCCGCCGGTTCCGGTCAGCGATGACAAAAATCCGCACACCGCTCCAACCAACAAAAGGGAGCCGCGAGACTGGGTGCGGTGGTCGCTCTCGGCGCGACTGCGTGGCCGTAACGAATTTAATCCCGACACAAGGGTCAGGAGCCCGAGGCAGCCGGCCAGCAAACGGGGATCGACAATCGTGACGGCCCAGGCGCCGGCAAATGCCGCCGGTGCGCCGCCAATGCAGAGCGAACTTGCCATTCGCCAATCGATCGATTTGTTGCGGGCGAATACGAAAGTGGCAACCAGACCCGACAAGATGTAAGCGAACATCGCCGCCGGGATCGCGATCTGGATGGCAACGCCGGCAACAAACACCAGCGCCGGCACCAGGATGACCCCGCCAATGCCGATGCAGCCGATCATCAGGCCGGACGTGGCTCCGAGCAGCGCAATCCACAGGGCGTCCGCTAATGGCACGAATAATCACCGCGCCGCGACATTAGCTTTCCCCTGTTTTATCGTTTTCCCTTTTTGCTGCGGCTGCGCTAGTTTCGCTGTGCTCCCAAGTTTGCGAGCACCCGAAGCGGATGCTAAGGCGCCGTTGTTCGAAGGGACCATCATGATTGCGGTGACCAGTTCTATCGCATCGCGGCGCACATGACCGCAAAAATCATCGACGGCAACGCCGTCGCCCGCACCATCCGCGATGAGTGCCGCCAGCGCGTGCACCGCATCGTCGCGCAAACGGGTGCTCCGCCAGGATTGGCCGTCGTCCTCGTCGGCTCCGACCCGGCCTCAAGGATCTATGTCAAGAACAAGATCCGCGCTTGCGCCGACGTCGGTATTCGCTCGTTCCGGTGCGATTATCCGAGCGAGGTCAAACAGGACGAGGTCGTCGGCAAAATCGCCGAACTGAACGAGGATCCGGCGGTGCACGGCATCCTGGTTCAGCAGCCGCTGCCGGTCTCCTTCGACATGGGCCGCATCCTGCACACCATATCGGCGGATAAGGACGTCGATGGATTTCACCTCTCCAATGTCGGCGGACTGGTCGTCGGCGGCACCGTATTCCCACCCTGCACGCCCTATGGCGTTCTGAAATTGCTCGAGCACGAGAATATTTCGCTCGAGGGCAAGAACGTGGTCGTGGTCGGCGCCAGCAATATCGTCGGCAAGCCGATGGCATTGATGCTGATGCAGCACGAGGCGACGGTGTGC
>JBQCCX010000295.1:0-2536 GCA_051961815.1 Xanthobacteraceae bacterium | reverse complement strand
CCGGTGTCGAGGCCTTTGAGCCAATGATCGTGCCAGCGCAGCACCTCAGAGTGAAAGGTGTGATACGGCCGCTCCACATGCGCCGGGCCTGCCAGCAGAAGTTTCTTCGGTGCGGCGATGTTGCGATACCAGTGCTGACAGCCGTTCAGATGCGTCTTGTAGGTGTAGCCGTACCAGCCGGATCCGGTATAGGTCGGGACTTTGATCTTGGCGAACTCGGTCTCGCTTTTTTCCACCGCCGCCGCGTCATCGAACGGCTCGATCAGCACATTGAAGTAGGGCGGCATGTGCTGGCCTTTTTGCGCGATCACATTGAACACATGCGGATACATTTTGTAGTCCGGATTGCTCATGGCCTCGCGCCAGCGCCGCTCGCGCTCGGCCGGCAGCGGAGCGGGCGAGCCTTTGTTCTGGTGGATCGCCGAGAAATGCCCAACGAGATACCGGAACAGATGAATGACGCCGCCGGGATATTCGTCGCGAAACCCACCAAGCTCGCCATAGGCGCCGCGCGAATCGAACGGGAAGATTGCCTTGAGATGCGGCGGCGCTTGCTTGGCGACCGCGAGCTGCTCGGCGCCAAAGCCGGAAATGCCGACCATGCCGACATTGCCGTCGCACCAGTCCTGCGCTGCGATCCACTCGATCAGATCGTAACAGTCCCATTGGCGCGAGCCGCCCGCTTGCGACTTGCCGACGCCGCGCGGCGAGCCGATGACATGGACATAGCCGCGCGAGACCAGAAATTTGGTGTCGCCAGCTTCCATCGGGCCGGTCCACAATGTCGACCAGGCCGGCTGCGGCGGCAGCGCCTCCGCCAGCTCCAGGCCTTGCAAATCCTTGTTGTAGATGGCGAAGGCCAACAGTGCCGGAAATTTTCCCGGCGCCTTGGGCCGATAAACATCGACGCAAATCTGCACGCCATCGCGCATCGGCACCATGACGTCGAGGTCGCGGGTAATGTCCGAATATTGCGGCGTCCGATCGTAGGCCGGTCCGGGGCTATCCGGTGACTGCAGCAAGTTCGGGGACGATGCGCCGACGTTCACTCAATGCCTCCCGGCGCGCCTCGCCGTCCGCGATGATTGCCGGCCATGCGCCTTTGTGCTTGGCAAAGACAGGCATCTTTGTCTAATGCGCGCTGCAACGGCAAGCGGATTTAGCGGGAGGAGACGGCGATGACAATGCGATCGACGCGGCGGATCGTGACCGGCCACGACTCACAGGGCAAGGCGGTTGTGCTGTTGGATGACAGCGTGACGGCAAGCCAACGTGGCGCCAACGGCGTCACCCTGTTTTGGGTCACGAGCGAATTTCCGGTGGACGCGGCCGGCGCGGCCGATCGCGCGCAAACGCCGGTCGGCGTGCCGCCGCCGAACAATGGCACGGTTTTCCGCACGGTCGATTTCGCCCCGGCGGGCCCGCACGCAGCGCCGGTCGATCACGTTGCTATCCTGCGCGCGATGGGCATCGATCCGGCGACCCAAGGTTTTGCGCGGCACCCCAATACGCACCGGACCAGAACCATCGACTACGCCATCGTTCTCGACGGCGAGATCGACATGTTGCTCGACGACAGCGAAATCCATGTCAAAGCCGGCGACGTTCTGGTGCAGCAGGCGACCAATCATGCCTGGGTCAATAACGGCACCAAGCCATGCCGCATTGCTTTCATCCTCATCGATGCCAAAACGCCGGAGGCGTGGCAGAAGAACTGGAAGCCGTAACGCTTGCGCGCGGTCGCGTGCGGCAACCGCTGCGGTCAGGACGGACTCGGCGATTTCAGATATTTGCCCAGCCAGTCGAGCGTGCGCTGCCAGGCCAGCTTTGCCGCCGCTTCGTCGTAGCGCGGCGTGGTATCGTTGTGGAACCCGTGATTGGCGCCCGCATAGATGTAGCCGTCGTGCGCAACCTGGGCGGCTTTCAAGGCGGTATCGAAGGCGGGCCAGCCGGACGTTATGCGGGTGTCGAGCTCCGCGTAATGCGCCAGCAGCGGCGCCTTGATCTTGGCGGCATCCTCGGGGCTCGGCTGCGCGCCGTAAAACGGAACGGCGGCTGAGAGGTCCGCGCCCATCCGCACCGCAAGCTGATTGACGACCCCGCCGCCAGAGCAAAATCCAACGGCGCCGAGTTTGCCGGTACCGTCGCTGCGCGATTTCAACCAGACCGCCGCGGCCAAAAAATCTTCGGTCAGCTTGGCGCGGTCGAGGCCCTGGAACAGCTGCGCGCCCTTCTCGTCATCGTTCGGATAACCGCCGACCGATGTCAGCCCGTCCGGCCCAAAGGCAATGAAGCCTGCGACCGCCAGCCGACGCGCCACGTCCTTGATGTAGGGATTGAGACCGCGGTTCTCATGGATGACGAGGACCACTGGCAGCTTGCCGGCCGCGTTGCTTGGCCGGACCAGATAACCGTTGATGCTGCCATTGCCCTGCGGTGACGCAACGCTTGCCGTCTCGGTCGCGATGCGGCTGTCCTGTTCCGGCACCTGGATCGCCCACGCATAATTGGGCTTGAGCATCTCGAACAAGGCGGC
>JBQCCX010000294.1:0-12478 GCA_051961815.1 Xanthobacteraceae bacterium | reverse complement strand
CCGCCGTTTGGCGTCTGCGCAAATTGGTCGATCATGGACTCGATTTGGCGTGGCTCGTGGAGCGGTAAAGGCGTGGAAGCCAATGCAGACGAAGCCGCCTCGCTCTGGACCAGGCCGGCGTAGTAGGTCCCACCTCCAGGGGCCAGTTTCGGATCGAAAATATATCCGACGTGCGCGAGGCCTGGTTTGATCTCCTTGAGCAAACCAACCCACTTTCCGGTCAGGGACGACTCGGCATTGGTGAAGCCGGTGGCATTACTATCCGGTCGTGCGACACTGGCGACAAATCCTTCGCCAACCGGATCGGATACGACCGCGAACACCACCGGGATGTCACGTGTATTGCTCAATAAGGCGGCGGTGGCCGAAGTGCTTCTGGTAAACAGAACATCCGGGTGCGCCGCGACAAGCTCCTTTGCGTCAACTTGCATTTTTTTGGTGTCGCCAGTCGACCACCTGTAATCGATCTGCAGATTTTGGCCCTGGGTCCAGCCCAAGCTTTGCAGCCGTCGTGCAAATGCGGCCAGATCGGTTTTCACTTTCGGATCTTCGGGTGAGAACGGCATCAGCACGCCAACACGGCGGATGGTGCCGTCTTGTTCGGCGCGTGCGGCCAAAGGCAAGGCCGCAACAGCGCCGCCGATGGCGATCAGGAATTCACGGCGTTTCATTCTGGCGGAGCGTCAGGCGCGTGCCGGCCAGTGCCGCTCGCGGAACCACGAACGGTAGTTCGTCATTTTCGCGCGTTGTGCCGATGACGCATGCCGCTTGCAGGTCGCGGCCTCGTCGCCGGTTGCGCCCCAGCGCAGCTCGACGCAGTCGTTGGGGTTGTAGCCCATTTCCAGGTCGCCGGCGCGCTCGACCACGTTCTTGAGCGCCAGCGTCCACGCCGAGCCGTCGCTGCGGGTATAGGAAAACTTGCGCGCGGCAAGTTCGTCCGCGAGCACTTTTTGCATTTCGGCTCTCACGTCGGCAACGCTCTTGCCGCCCGGCATGGCGTAACGTTCCGGGTGCCGCGCCACACGGTCGGGATAGCCGCGCACGACGTCGATCGCGATCAGCAGGCGAAAATCGCGCGCTGGAGTAGAGAAATCTTCCCACGCCCCGGTTGTCGCAAAGATCGAGGGTCCATCCGGCATCGTGATCTCGCCATGCCCGTCCTGGTATTTGCGCCCGTTTTCGACCGAGCCGACCCGCGTGTTCACCTGCTCTTCGAGCGCAGTGATCGCCCCTTTCATGGCGCTGAACGGATCGAGCGGCTGCGGCGACATCACCTCATCCATGCGATCGTAAAAATCGTCGACCGCGAGCTGCGATTGTTCCGGCGAAAAATCCCCATAGTCCGCATTCTTTGCGACTTCGGCATTGGTCAGCCGCCGCACGGCGCCGTTTTCGCCGCGTACGATCGGGCGGAAGTGTTTGAACCCTGCGCTCCCGAACGTGGGTTCGTGCGCGAACAGAAAGGTGCCGCGCCAGAACCGCTTGCGCGCTACGGTCCCGTCGGGTTCCGCATCGACGGCGAGCAGCACGCCCGCCGCGCCGCCGGACTGTGGCACGCGCCGTACCAGCATCATGACGTGGCCGTATGGATCGGCGTAGACGGTCCCCGGGCGCAGCGCCTGTTGCGTCAGCGGGACAAAATAAAAATCGGTATTGTCGTCGTTTGCGGATACGCGCACCGAACCGGAGTGGACGACGTCACCGACGATCCGCAAATATTCGGCGAATGACGGCGTCGAGCCGGACGGCCTCGCAGGAGCCGTCGCGGCGGTCTCGGCCGGTTCGGCGAGCGCCGAGGCGATTCTTTGGTCGGGTGGCGGCGGTGGACGCGTCGCTTCCGGGTGCTCGATGTTGAACCACTGGTAGCATTTGCCGCCGCGCGAGCAATTCGAATAGCCGAACGGCAGCCCCATCTTGAACGCGAAATATGCGCGCAGGAAATAGGCAAAGTCGGCGCAATCGGGGCGCAGATTTATGGTGACGCTGTCTTCGCCGCCGCCCAGATAATTGAACAGAAGATTGCGTGACGGATCGCGCAAAACTTCGTGCCAAGCCTTCCAAGACGGTTCGGTGTCGAGCGGCGCGTCGAACAATTTCTCGATCCATGCCGAAAACAAGTTTTCCGTCGTGCGGTTCCATTTGTTGCGGATCGGCCAGACGCTGCCCGGAGCTGTTTGCCGTCCCGGCGGCTTTTGGGCGGCGACAACGATGTCGTGCGTGACCGTCCGGCATGCAGCAGGGGCGTCGTCGCGCACGAGCGTTGCGTGCCACGTGCCAGCGGCCGGCGCGGCGATTTCGGCGACCCAGAAATAGGGCGGCCCGCCATGGCGATCGCGCGATCTGACGGCGACGGCGCCATCC
Source organism: Xanthobacteraceae bacterium (assembly GCA_051961815.1). Taxonomy (GTDB): domain Bacteria; phylum Pseudomonadota; class Alphaproteobacteria; order Rhizobiales; family Xanthobacteraceae; genus BOG-931. The sequence continues at coordinate 10,117 of JBQCCX010000294.1, read as the reverse complement.
GGTCCAATCAGCGCAAATTCGCCATCAAGCGGCTGCTCGGCGGCGGCCAGCACACGCAGTGGCGCGCCCTTCCAGGGGGAGAGCGGCGCGGCGAGCACCGCGATTTCGGCGTCTTGGCAGTTCGGAGCAATCGGCGTGTCTGGTGCGGCTGTTCCCGCGCTGACAAACCATACCTCTGCAAGCAGCAGCGACGCTGCTGCGGCAGCAAACCGGCTTGACCGAAGCATGAGCCCCCTCCGGTGAATTCGGCTGGACAATACGACGAAAGCTTTGGCTGAAACGTGGCAAAATCACAAGGAATTGGGCATTTTGCCCGGGTTCCGCGCGTTCAGTGCTGCTGCGGAGGGCGATCGGCCCGCCCCGGTGCCCTGCCACAGCCGCAATAGCCAGAGTTCGCCCCTACTTGCCCGGCGTGGCGGACGATTGTTGCGTCTGTTGCGCGCGTGCCTTGCGTATGGCCTCGATCGCGTCGAGCCAAGGCTTGGCCGCCTTCTCGGCCGCGGCGCGCGTTTGCGGGTCAAGCTTGTTGACGACATCGTCAAGCTCGAGATCGGTCTCGCCACCGGCGCGCGAGATCAGACGCCATTTGGCGGCTTCGGTGAGATCACGCGGCGCGCCGCGGCCGGTCGCGAGAATGCGGGCAAGGCGGTCTTGCGCGATCGCGCTGCCGTGCATCGCCGCCTTGCGGAACAACGCTGTCGCGGCCTCCTCATTGCGCTCGACGCCGTTACCGTTATAGAGCGCGATGGCGTATTCCACTTGCGCGTCGGTATTGCCGGCCACTGCGGCTTTGGCCCACCATTGCGCCGCTTGCCGCGCATCCTGAGGCACGCCGCGGCCGGTTTTGTAAAAGGTGCCGAGCGCATATTGGGCATCGGCGCTGCCGGCTTGCGCCGCGACGCGCAGGAATTCGGCGGCACGGCTGAAGTCCTGGGCAAACATCTGGCCTTCGAGATAGAGCAAAGCAAGGTCGTAGGCGGCAAGGGGATGGCCGAGCTTGGCGGCCGCCGCGAGCCAGCGCGTGCTTGCCTCGCGATCGCGCGGCCCGGCGCGACCGTTAAGCGCGAATATCGCGAGTGCGAACATCGCATTGCTGTCGCCGCGCGCCGCGGCGAGCCCATACCATTCGGCCGCGCGCCGATCGTCCTGCGGCACACCAAGCCCCTCGGCATAGAGTTCACCGAGCAGCGTCATCGCCTTGGGATCGGCATCATTGGTAACGCGGTCGGTCGCGAGCGAAAAAGCGGTGAGAAAATAGCCGCGCTGAAACGCGCCATAGGCCATGTCAGGTGGCCCGGCCGGAGCGGGCGCGGGCTTTTCGACGGCTGCGGCGGCGCGGTTCGGCTTGGCCGCGGGCGGACGCGTTGCGCCGCTTTGCGCCAGGGCTGCATGATTGAAGGGCGCATGATTGAATGCCAAGGCAAGAATAGCGGTGGCTGTAATTACCGTGGCGCGCATCACGTCACCGACTCATCGAGCTTCACGGCGGCATTGGCGATCGCTTCGGCCGAGCCCTCGGGCGCCGACCAGATCCAATCGCCCAGCGCAATGAAATCGGCGCCGGTTCGCGCCAGCGGCGCGACCTCGTCCTTGTCGGCGGCATATGCCACGCATGGGATTTCGAACAACTCCGCCCACCAGATGAGGCGCTCCTGCAGTTCATCGAAGTTCGGCCGGCGCCCGTTGCGCTCGGGTTCCCCGAACATGACATAATCGGCTCCAGCCTCGCCGGCGAGCATGGCATCATGACGGCTGCGCAAACCGCCGGCCCCGGCGATCCGCTCCGGTTTGAGCAGCGCAAGCGCCGCGGCAAAATTCGCCACCCCGCTCAGATGCGCGCCATCGGCCCCCGCCCCCGCCACCATCTCAGCGCGGTTATCGAGAACAAGCGCGACGTCGCGGGACTGCACCACCGCGGCAATACGCTTGGTCCGCTCGATTAATGCCCGCTCGGCGCCGTCGGCAAGCCGCAGCAAAACCGCGGCGACGTCGCCGGCGCCCAGCGCCTGTTCAAGTACGGCGGCAAAGGGCGCGGCATCGTCGATCGCGGGGGTGACCAGATAAAGCCGCTGGCGCGGCTTATTTGACCGCCCCCGCGAGGCGGGGGAGGTGGGGTCAGCAATCACGCCGCTTTGCGCTCAAGATCGGCTTTCCATTGCCCGAGTGTGGCAAGCCCGTTCATCATCGCACGATGATTGAAGGCGCGCTGCGCGGCGGCGGTGTTCTCCGCCTTGCCGGACCATGTTTTTTGCGGCGCCGCCTGCAAAGCCCGGCCGTATGAGAAGGTGACGCGCCACGGCAGTTCGCCGAGCTTGTTGATCGCGTCGAGATGCGCGGTCGCTTCTTCGTCGGATTGACCGCCGGACAAGAACGCGATGCCGGGCACCGCGGCGGGTACGCAATCCTTGAGCATGCGCAAGGTCTTTTCCGCGACTTCGGCCACCGAAGCGCGCTTCGACGACTTCTTCCCGGGCACCGCCATGTTGGGCTTAAGCACAATGCCTTCGAGCGCGACGCGGTTGTAGAACAGTTCCGCAAACGTCTCCTTGAGCACCCAGGTCGTCACTTCGACGCAGCGGTCGATGTCGTGGTCGCCGTCCATCAGCACTTCCGGCTCGACGATCGGCACGATGGTCTCGTCCTGGCATAGCGCGGCGTAACGCGCCAGCGCATGGGCGTTAGCCTTCACGCAGGTGTAGGTCGGCATCACATGCGTCGCTCCGATATCGATGACCGCGCGCCATTTGGCGAATTTGGCTCCCAGCCCGCGATATTCGACAAGCCGCTCGCGCAAGCCATCCAGTCCCTCGGTGATCACTTCGCCGGGGCAGGCGGGCAGGGGCTTGGTGCCCTTGTCGACCTTGATTCCCGGAAGCGAGCCAGCCTTTTCAATCAGCTTGACCAGCGGCGTGCCGTCCTTCGCGTTCTGGCGGATCGTTTCGTCGTAGAGGATGACGCCGGAAATGTGCTTTCCCATCGCCTCGCTCGAGCGGAACAGCATTTCGCGATAATCGCGGCGATTGTCAGCCGTCGATTCCACGCCGATGCCGTCGAACCTTTTCTTGATCGTGGCCGTCGATTCGTCGGCGGCCAGGATGCCGCGGCCCGGAGCGACCATCGCGGTCGCGACCTTGTTCAACTCGCTCAAGTTCATCGCGCCCTCCTCGACATTCGCGGCGCCTCGGTGCGCGCCGATATTCGCTATCGTTTCGCTATCTTGCGGCCGCCTGCGACGGCTCTGCAACCAGCAACACTTTTACGCCGGGCAGCGTCTTGCCTTCCAGGGATTCCAGGAACGCGCCACCACCGGTCGAAACGTGCGTCATGCGCTCCTTGACCGAAGCCAGATTCAGCGCGGCAACTGTATCGCCACCGCCCGCAAAGCTGACAAGCTTGCCGCCCGCCGTCAGTTCCGCCGCCGCCTCGGCGACCTCGACTGTACCATTATCGAATGGCTCATGCTCGAACGCGCCGAATGGGCCGTTCCAAACCAGCGTCTTGCTGCGGGCCAGCACCGATATGACGTGCTCGATGGTCCGCGGACCGATATCCAATATCATCTCGTCGGCGCCGACTTGATCGAGCGATACCACGCGCGAGGGCGCATGCGTGGCGAGCTCTCGTGCAACCACGGCGTCGACCGGCAATACGATTTCGCGGCCAAGCGCGCGGGCTCGGCTCATGATGTCGGCCGCCGCGTCGACCAGTTCCTTTTCAACCAGCGATTTGCCGACCTGCCTGCCTTGCGCGACGAGAAACGTGTTCGCCATGGCGCCGCCGATGATCAAGCTTTCGACCTTGGTGAGCAGATTGCCGAGAAGTTCGAGCTTGGTGGACACCTTGGCGCCGCCGACGATTGCGGTCACCGGGTTGTGCGGCCGCTCGAAGGCGCGCTCGAGCGCGTCGAGCTCGGCTTTCATCGCGCGGCCGGGATAGGCGAGGAGTTTTGAGGCGGTCACGATGGTCGTCGTACTGGCATGTTCGCGATGCGCGGCCGAAAACGCGTCGTTGACGAAAATGTCCCCGAGCGCGGCGAGCTGTTTGGCGAATTCCTTGTCGTTCTTTTCCTCGCCGGGATGAAAACGGGTGTTTTCCAGACAAACAATGTCGCCATTCTTCATCGCGGCGATGGCGGCTTGCGCGCCCGGCCCGACGCAATCGTCGGCGAAGCCGACCGGCCGCTTGACGAGCCGCGCCACTTCAGTGGCAACCGGCCGCAGCGAATATTTCGGCTCGCGGCCTTTGGGCCGGCCGAAATGCGATAGCAGGATGACCTTGGCGCCCTTGTCGGCGAGCTCGACGACGGTCGGCACGATCTCTTCGATTCGCGTGGAATCGCTGACTTTGCCGTCCTGCATCGGCACGTTGAGATCGACGCGCACGAGCACGCGTTTGCCTTTGACGTCGGCGTCGTCGAGGCTGCGGAAAATCGGCATGCAGAAGCTTTGGAAAAACGCCCCAGCCGCGGTCAGCCGAGCTTGCCCATCGCCACGGCGGTGTCGACCATGCGATTGGAGAAGCCCCATTCGTTGTCGTACCACGACATGACGCGGACCAGCGTGCCGTCGATCACCTTGGTTTGATCCATGTGAAAGACCGAGGAGTGCGGGTCGTGATTGAAGTCGCTGGAAACGTTTGGCGCCTCGGTATAGCCGAGGATGCCCTTGAGCTGCTGCTCGGCGGCGCGTTTGACCGCGCCGTTGATCTCGTCCTTGCTGGTCGCGCGCTTGGCGACGAACTTGAAATCGATAACCGACACGTTGGGCGTCGGCACGCGGATCGACACGCCGTCGAGCCGCCCTGCGAGCTCCGGCAGAACCAGGCCGACCGCCTTGGCGGCGCCGGTCGAAGTCGGAATCATATTCAGCGCTGCGGCGCGGGCGCGATACATATCCTTATGCACCTGATCGAGCGACGGCTGGTCGTTGGTGTAGGAGTGCACCGTCGTCATAAATCCCTTGTCGATGCCGACCACGTCGTTGAGCACTTTGACGACCGGCACCAGGCAGTTGGTGGTGCAGGACGCGTTCGAGACCACGGTATGGGTCTTCGCCAGCTTGTCGTGGTTGACGCCGTAGACAACCGTGAGATCGACGCCTTCCGCCGGCGCTGAAACCAGAACGCGCTTGGCGCCGGCTTTCAGATGCGCCGCAGCCTTGTCCTTCGAGGTAAAGATGCCGGTGCATTCCAGCGCCACATCGATGCCGAGATCTTTCCACGGCAGTTGCGTCGGGTCCTTGAGCGCGGTCACTTTGATCGCGCCGTTGCCGCAAGAGATGGTGTCGCCCTTGACGGTCACTTGCGCGGGAAATCGCCCATGCACCGAATCGTAGCGCAACAAATGCGCGTTGGTTTCGACCGGCGCCAGATCGTTGATTGCGACGACTTCGACGTCGCTGCGGTCGGCCTCGACAATGGCGCGCAGAATATTGCGGCCGATGCGGCCGAATCCGTTAATGGCAACACGCACGGACATGTCCCGGTCTCCTATTCGCAAGCCGCCCGCTGGCAAAGCAGCGCATTATCAACGGAATCTTTGTGCGCGAGTTTCATAGCCTATTCAACGCTGCGGCGACGACCTTTTCTGCGGTCAATCCAAAATGCCCATACAGATCCTTATATGGTGCGCTGGCGCCGAAGCTGCTCATGCCGACGAAAGCGCCGGCCGATCCGATGATCGCGTCCCAGCCCTGGCGTATCCCGGCTTCGACGGCGATGTTAACTTTGGCGGCGCCAATCACCGCGCGCCGCTCCGCTTCCGGCAAAGCGAGAAACAGCTCAAAGCACGGCACCGAGACCACTCGCGCCGGCACTTTACGCGCGGCAAGAAGCTTGCACGCCTCAACCGCGGTGGAAAGCTCCGAGCCGGAAGCGAATAGCGACACCTCGGCGGCTCCGGCTTCCGCCGCGATCAGCTCATAGGCTCCCGCCGCGCAGCGATTGCGCGCATCGAAACCGGTCCGCAATTGCGGCACCGTTTGCCGTGTAAGCGCCAGCACACTCGGGCCGTCATGGGATTGGAGTGCGAGCTGCCAACATTCGACCGTCTCGACGGCGTCGCACGGCCGAAACACTTTCAGCTTCGGGATCGCGCGCAGGGCGGCGAGATGCTCGACCGGCTGATGGGTCGGGCCGTCTTCACCGAGCCCGATGGAATCGTGCGTCATCACAAAAATGACGCGCTGGCCCATCAGGGCGGCAAGCCGGATCGCCGGCCGGCAATAGTCCGAAAATACCAGGAAGGTGCCGGAATAGGGGATGACGCCGCCATGCAGCGCCATCCCGTTCATGGCCGCGGCCATGCCGTGCTCGCGCACGCCGTAATGGATAAAGGTGCCGGAGTAATCCGGCGGCTTGAGCACGTTCATGCCTTTGGCGCGCGTATTGTTGGAGCCGGTCAGGTCGGCCGAGCCGCCGATCATTTCCGGCAGCGCCGGGGTGAGCGCATCGAGCGCGAATTCGGAAGCTGCACGCGTCGCCATGTCCTTGGGATTTTGCGCCAAGGTCTGCTTCACGTGGGTGACCGCAGGCACAAGCCGCTCGGCAATCTCGCCCGAATGCCGGCGGAGAAACTCGGCTCGCCGCTGCGGATCGAGGGCGGCCAGGCGCTGTTCCCAGGCGAGCCGCACCGGTCGGTTGCGCTCGCCGGCGGCGCGCCATTGCGCGAGGATGTCGGCAGGAATTTCGAATGTCGGCGCATTCCAGCCGAGCCGTTGCCGCGCGGCCGCAATCTCCTCGGGCCCGAGCGGTGAGCCATGGCTTTTTTCCGTGCCGCCCTTGTTCGGCGCGCCAAAGCCGATCGTGGTGCGGCAGGCAATCAGGGATGGCCGTTCCGAATGCCGCGCCGCTTCGATGGCGCGCGCGATCGCGATGGGATCGTGGCCGTCGATCCGCGTCGCCGCCCAGCCGGCCGACTCAAATCGCTTGACCTGGTCGACGGAATCCGAGAGCGCGGTCGCGCCATCGATTGAAATGCCATTGTCGTCGTACAGAACCGTCAGTCTGTTCAGTTGCAGGTGACCGGCAAGCGCGATCGCTTCCTGACTGATGCCTTCCATCAGGTCGCCGTCCGACGCGAGCACGAATGTCGCGTGGTCCACGACGTCAGCGCCGAAAACCGCGGCGAGATGGCGCTCAGCGATCGCCATGCCGACGGCATTGGCAAGCCCCTGGCCGAGCGGTCCGGTGGTGGTCTCGACGCCTGGCGTGTGGCCGTGCTCGGGATGGCCCGGCGTGAGCGAGCCGAGCTGGCGAAAGCGTTTGATCTCCCCAATCGTCATCGCCTCGTAACCGAGGAGATAAAGAAGCGCATAGAGCAGCATCGAGCCGTGCCCGGCGGAGAGCACGAAGCGATCGCGGTCCGGCCAGTTCGGATCGGACGGATCGAATTTCAGGAATCCGGTGAACAAGACGGTGGCGATATCGGCGGCACCCATCGGCAGGCCGGGATGGCCGGATTTGGCCTGTTCCACCGCGTCCATCGCCAGCGCGCGAATGGCGTTGGCCATGCGGTCGTGCTCGGCGCGCGACAAGGGTTTCGCATTCGAGGAAGCGGCGGCGGAAAAAGCAGACGCTTGGGCGATTGCACTCGCTGTGGAAAGACGGTCCGGCTTGGTCCTGACGCCTGCAATGGGACCCGCAATGGCGCCTGCGATGGGAACCTGCAATCGCGGCGCGATGCGCGGTGCCGCAGTCGTGGGAACAGGCGGCGGACTGATAACATGCGAACCATGCGAGTCAATTCCGGGCGAACCCATTCCCGCCGTCATGCACAGGGGGAACGTCCCGGCGTTGACGTTTTCCCGCGACAAGACGTAAGCTTCTCGTCATAAATAGTTGCGGTCGCACGCTTTTCACAGGACGTGCGCCGGCGTTTTCGCCCGGCGGAAGGCCATATGACCGAGACCGACCCGATCCAAGCCGCGACCCGGCGCCTGTCGCTGGCGCTCGAAGCCCTCGAGGCCGCGACCGAGCGGCGGCGCGAGGCCGATCGCGCCGACGGCGCGATGGCCGACCAGGTTCACGCTCTGGGCAGCGACCGCGCTCGGCTCGCCAGCCAGCTCGACGAGGCAACCGCGCGCGCCCGCGCCTTGGAGGCGGCGAACCGCGAAGTGGCGCAGCGAATCGATCAGGCGATCGAAACCATCCGCGGCGTTTTGGAGTTCGGCAAATAACGTCGGCGTTCATGCGCCGCCAAGGAGCGGCCCGAAGAAGAACACGTTTAGCGAGACAGTCCCATCGAACGGCCTAGAGGAAACGCCCCAGCGAATGTCTCAAGTCAGCGTAACGATTAATGGCCGGCAGTTTCGGATGGCCTGCGAGGATGGCCAGGAAGGCCATTTGATGAATCTCGCGCGCGAGCTCGACAATCGCATCGACACCTTGCGCGCCAAGTTCGGCGAGATCGGCGACACCCGGCTCACGGTGATGGCGGCGATTACCGTCGCCGACGAACTTTCCGAGGCCGGGCAGCGCATCAAGCGGCTCGAAGAAGAGCTCGCGGCCTTGCAGAAGACCCAGGTCGCCATCTCCGATCACAGCAAGGCGGCGCAGGCGGCCATCGCAACCGCGCTCGGCAAGGCGGCGGAGCGGGTGGAAAATATAACCAAAGCGCTCAATGCGACGATCGCCAGCAGCGGCGTCGCGCTCGGCTAGCGCATTCGCGCTCGGCTGTGGGCGCCACATCCGCCGCTATGGATTGTACGCGCGCGGAGTTGCCTAATCGAAATCGCGGCGACTACTGAACAGCCGGTCGAGCGAGGCTTGAATTGCCCGGCCGGAGGCGATCGCAAATACGGCGACCGCGACGCCGGCGATAACGTCAGCAACGTAATGATTGCCGCTCGGCACCGCGGAGACGAGCATCACCGCATCGAGCGCGGCGATCGGCGGAAATATCAATTTGTTCCAGTGCAGCGCATAGGGAACGATGATCGCCACCGCCGCATGCATCGACGGAAAACTGATGATGCCGTTGACGGCTTCAAAATCGATCGTGCCGAGCGTCTTGTCGCGCAACGCCAAGACGATCTCCGCGGTGGTGCGCCCGAGCGTCGGCAAATTCGTGAATCGGGTGTGGTCGGCCAGCGCCCAAATCGGGCCCAAGGTCGGGAGCAGAACGCTCAGCACCTCGGCGGCGATCGAGGCGCACGCGAAAATGATGAAGAAACGCTCGAGCTCGCGCATTCTGCCGGCTATGAGGAGTGCGAGCGCCGCGCCGACGAGCTGCGCGGTAAAGGTCGCGTAGGCACCGTTGAATACGCCCAACAATCGCGATGAATGATCGAGCGTGCTCATGATGGCGAGCCAGTCGAAGCCAAGATGTCGGTCGATCCAGATCATGTCGCCATCGCGCAGCGGCAAATCGGCCGCTGCGCCGACATAGCTCAAACAGGCAAGGCTGACGCCGAGCACGACGCTGACGAATACCGCTTCGACGAAACATTGCAGGCGAACCGCGCGCGGAAATGCGGCGCGGGTATAGAAGCCGAGCACCAAAGCTGCGCCGGCCCACAGCGGCACGCCCTCGAGAATTGGTGCGCTGACCTTAAGGAAGCCGCTGCCGGCGACAGCCAGCGTGTACACCGCGATCGCCACCACCATCGCGGCGCGCAATTTGATCGCTCGCGATTGCTCGAGGGCGACCGGTGCGGGCGCAGCAAGCAAGTTCCCAGCAGCAGATGGTTGCAATCTGGCGAGATTTTTGTTCAGCGGCTCTTGGGAAAGAGATGCGAATTTTGACAAATGGCTTCGGTCTTCGACTGAACCTGCGGGACAATTCCCGGCAACGAACGGCTCGTAGCGTCAAACAACGAAGCTGCGCGCGGGTTCCGGCGGATGGTTGTCGAGGTCACTAAAGTCCGCTGTCCGCCATTGCGATCTCTTTTGCGCACTTGATCGCGACGGTTTTGGCGGACCGGACGACGGACCTTTTGACCGGCTTGGCGTCATCAACGCTTGCGCATTACATTATCGGTGCGGGGCTGCACGACGCGTTAGGAGCCCATAATCCCCGGGGCCTTATCGATCCTTAAGGGAGCTGTCCCTGACCGGGCTCGTGGGCTCGGACATATGGCGCCCACCTACTTAGGTAGGGAACCCGGGATCGAGCGCTCCG
>JBQCCX010000293.1:0-8804 GCA_051961815.1 Xanthobacteraceae bacterium | reverse complement strand
TTGGAGACGTAGCCCGAAGTGAAGACCAGCGCGGCGTCCTTGCGGTGCAGGTCGGCGAGCTCGCGCTCGAGCTCGACCAGCGGATGGTTGTTGCCGGCGATGTTGCGGGTGCCACCGGCGCCGGTGCCCATTCGGGTCGCGGTCTCGACCATGGCGCCGATGACTTTCGGATGCTGCCCCATGCCGAGATAGTCGTTGGAGCACCAGATGACGACGCCCTTCTGACCTTGCGGCGAGTGCCACAAAGCGTGCGGAAAGCGCCCGGCGATGCGCTCCAGATCGGCGAAGACCCGGTAGCGCCGCTCGGTTCGCAGCCGCGCCAGGGCGCCGGCGAAATAGCCGTGATAATCAACATCCGGGCGATTGTCGGGATAGGCCATCGGCACTCGTGTCCGGCCCCCCGGCCGGCCTAAATATCGGAACTCTCGGGGAAGACTTCTAGAAGCGTTCCAGGGTGCTTGTCGAGGCCATATAGGCAGCTTGGCGGGCCGCGCGTTTTGATCCCGATCAATTTCTCGAAACCGGCTATGATTTCGCGAACTGGCGCCGCCCGCGCGCTATGGACTTGAATGTCGGACTTTGAACATCGGGATCACCGGATGACCGAGCGCACTGCCGGCCTTGACCACGGCCTCACCGATTATGGCGACCGCGACTTCTCGCGCTATTTGCGCCGCTCCTTCGCGCAATCCATGGGCTATTCGCGCGAGATGCTGGGCAAGCCGGTGATCGGGATCGCCTATACCGGCTCGGATTTCAACAATTGCCACCGGCACTTTCCCGAACTGCTGAGCGCGGTCAAACGCGGCGTGCTCGCGGCCGGCGCGCTGCCGCTCGAATTTCCGACCATCTCGCTCGGCGAAGTGTTTCTCACGCCCACCAGCTTGAAGTACCGCAACCTAATGGCAATGGACACCGAGGAGATGATCCGGGCGCAGCCGATGGATGCGGTGGTGCTGATGGGCGGCTGCGACAAGACCGTGCCGGCGCAGCTGATGGGCGCGGTGTCGGCCGACCGGCCGGCGATCATGCTCCTTGCCGGGCCGATGATGACCGGGCGGCATCGCGGCGAGAGGCTCGGCGCCTGCACCGATTGCCGCCGGTTCTGGGCGCGCTATCGCGCCGGCGATATCGATGCCGCGGAAATCTCCGACGTTGAGGGTCAGCTCGCGGTCACCGCCGGTACTTGCGCGGTGATGGGTACGGCCTCGACCATGGCCTGCCTGATCGAGGCGCTCGGCATGTGCTTGCCTGGCACCGCCGCGATTCCGGCCGTGCATGCCGACCGGTTGCGCGCGGCGGAGGCGAGCGGCCTCGCCGCGGTCAAGCTGATCGGCTCGAAACTCAAGCCGTCGCAGCTCGTCAATCAAAAATCGGTCGAGAATGCGCTGCGCGTACTGCTCGCGCTCGGCGGCTCGACCAATGCGGTCATTCATCTCACCGCCATCGCCGGCCGCGCCGGCGTGAAAGTCTCGCTCGAACAGCTCAACGTCTTGTCGGACTCGACCCCGGTGCTGGTCAATCTGAAACCGGTCGGCAATGGCTACATGGAGGATTTTTGCGCCGCCGGCGGCATGGGCGCCTTGCTGCGCGAGCTAAAGCCGCTCCTTCATCTCGATTGCTTGACGGTCACCGGCGAAACTTTGGGCGAACGGCTCGCGCATGATGACGCTTTTGTCGATCGCGCGATTATCGGGTCGTTCGACAAGCCGCTCGAACCGGAAGGCGGCCTGGTCGCGCTGTTCGGCAATCTGGCGCCCAGGGGCGCGATCCTCAAGCGATCGGCGGCCGACGCCAAATTGTTCGAGCACGAGGGCCGCGCGGTGGTGTTCTCTTCGCTGGCCGATCTCGCGGCGCGCGTCGACGACCCGGCGCTCGACGTCGAGCCGGCCGACATTCTGGTGTTGCAGAATGCCGGGCCGCACGCGCCGGCCGCTATGCCGGAAGCGGGTTATCTGCCGATTCCGAAAAAACTGGCGCAGCGCGGCGTCAAGGACATGATCCGCATTTCCGACGCGCGCATGAGCGGCACGGCGTTCGGCACCATCGTGCTTCACGTCACCCCCGACGCCGCTTCGGGCGGACCGCTCGGGCTCGTCCGCAACGGCGACCGCATCCGGCTGTCGGTGAAGCGGCGGCGGATCGAGGTTTTGCTCGACGACGCCGAGCTGCAGAAACGCGCCCGCGTCGCGCCGCGGGCCCCGGATGTCCCGCAACGCGGCTACGCCAAATTCTTCGCCGAGCAGATCCTCGGCGCCGACGAGGGCTGCGATTTCGGGTTTTTGCGGTGACGCGCGTTTTCCCTCCCCCCCGCGACGCGGTGGGGAGGGTCGCCGCGAACAATGTGAGCGGCGGGGTGGGGGGCGTAAAGATGCCCCCACCCCTAACCCCTCCCCACCGCGCGCTGCGCGTGCCGGGGGAGGGGAATCTATCCCGCCACCGCGATCTCCAGCGGAAATTTGTCGACCACTTCGTGACCGCTCTCGGTGACGATGAAGGTGTGGCCGAGAAAAATGCCGAACAGGCCATCGGCGGTGATCGGATTGGGCTCCGCCATGATTACCATGCCGGGCTTGAGCACTTCCTCGAATTTCTCCGCCGCGACATGTTCCGCCACGACATGCGGCTTGTCGGTGACGAGATCGATGCCATGCACCTGGGTCGGGCGCGACTGATAGCCGTTGTCGCGGAAAAATTTGCTCGCCTGGCGCATCGCTTCGACCGGCCGGCCCGGCGCGATCTCGGCGACGATGCGGCGATAGCCGGGGAGCGTGATCTCGTCCCAGAATTTGCGCACCATGTCGGTGGGCTCGCCGAGGCAAATAGGCGAGCCGATTTGCGCGGTGTAGCCGCGATAGCCGGCGGCGAGCTCCATATTGACGATGTCGCCTTTTTGTAAGGTCCGCGCCGACGGCCGTGGATTGCCGAAGATCATCGCCGGATCGGCCATCGGCGTCGAGCCGATGATCAGAAAATCGATGTCGCCGCCGCCTTCGAGAATGGCGGCGCCGGCGGCGGCGCGCAGTTCGTATTCTTTCACGCCCGGCTTGGCGCGCGCCACCATGGCTTCCATGGCGTTTTGACAGAGCACGCCGGCCTTGCGGATGCAGTCGAGCTCCTCGGCGCTGTGGATCGACAAGAGTTCATGCAGGAAGCCTTGCGTGAACACGATATCGGCTTCGGGCAGATTTTCGCGCAGCACGTTGTATTGATTGACCGGCAGATAGTCGGCGTGGCGCGGATCGATTTCCATCAAGCCGATACGGCCGCGCTCGAGCTTCAACTCGCGCAACCGCTCGACCATGATATCGGCGTAGCGCCCGTTGCGGCTGTGGCGCACGTCCTTCACCGCGACCTCGACCTGCCGGCGCACCGCCTCGGCATGGGTGCCGCCCATCGAGTTGATCAAGGTCGGTTCGCCGTCGAGCGGCACCACCACGTAGCTCGCCAGTGCGTGCCACTCCCAATGGCCGGTCAGCCACAGCATGCCGCCGCCGAAGCTCCAATGGCTCGGGCCGCCGGGCACGATCAACGCGTCGAGCTTGTGCTCGCGCATCTTCGCCCGCAGCGCCCGGTAGCGGCGGTCGTACTCGGCTTTTGAAAACTGCTCCCAGACCGCGTCGCGGTAATAGGGCGTGTCGCGCATATTGGCGAACGGCAGCGCATGATCGAGCTTGGTGCGCACGACGTCCCACGGTTGCGGGCCGATGCGCGGCGGGCGAATGTTCATGACAAAAACCTCAGTCCTGATTTGGGGCGGGGATCTTGGGTGCGGGTCTTAGGTACATGTCTTAGGTACAGGAAACTTCCTTTTCGGCGGCCGCTGCAAAATCATCGAGGAGCAGTTGCTGCCGCTTGCTTGACCATCCATTCGGGTAAGCGGCATGCCGCCACACAAAACGCACCACGATGGGGTTCAGCTCGAGCGTCTCGGACCACCCCTCCTCCTGCGCGGCCATGGTCGTAATCCGAAAGAGCCTGGTGACGCGAGCGATGGTGCGTCGCCCTTTTATGGGTGCGATCGCATAGCAATGGTCGGGCTTAATTTCGTTTGAATTCATTGCTCACTTTCCGCATTGGAAAACTATGGCCCGGGGATAGGGGCGAAAGAGCCGGAAAACATACACCTCGCGCCATTAGCTTGGCGAGCAACGCCTTGCGCGTCCCTTCACTGCGCCATCCGTATCCCGGCGCGCTGCAGCCGCGGCAATACTTCATCGCAGAAATACGGCACTTCGTTGAGAAAATTCACGAACGACAGGCCGATCCCGCGCACGCCGGCCTGGCTGATGACGCTCAATTCCTCGGCGACGCGATCGGGCGTACCGACGAACGGATAGCCGCCGATGGCGTTGGCGGCGAAATAGCGGCGCTTTTTCTCGTACTCTTGCTCGCCGATCGTTTGCGGTGTGATGCTCTTGTTCGCCAGCATGCCGTCGATTGCGCCCCAATCGGCATGCTCGATATTGACGTGGCGATAGTAGTCTTCGGCGTCGCGCTGGCTCGACCGGCAGATTACCTGGCCGACGGTGAAGACCTCGATGGCGCGGCCGAGCTGCGCCGCCGCCGTTTTGATTTCGGTGACCTTGGCGGCATTGGCCTCGAGCGAGGTGCGCGAGCCGGCAGTCGCCACAAAGAAGGCGTCGCAGTTGCGCAGCGCAAACACCTGGCCGACGTCCGACGAGCCGGCATTCATCAAGAGCGGCCGGGTGTTGCCATAGGGCTTCGGAAAAGCCCGGGCGCCCTTAAGATTCAGATAGCGGCCCTCGAAATCGAACGTGCCGTCGCGCGACCACGCCAGCTTCACCACCTCGATCCATTCCTGCGCGTAGTCGTAGCGCGCGTCATGCTCGCGCTGCTTGACGCCGAACATGTCGAATTCGCCCTCATTCCAGCCGACCACGATGTTGACGCCGACCCGGCCTTCGCCGATGTGATCGGCGGTGACGAATTCCTTGGCGGCGATCAGCGGGTGAAACAGCGGCGCGTGGACGGTGCCGAATACCGTCATGCGCTTGGTCGCGGAGAGCAATCCCACCGCCCAGGTGATGGTCTCGAGCGACGAGCCGTGGAAATCGGTGTCGCCGCCATAGCCTTTCCAGCGCGCGATCGGCAGCATGAAATCGAGCCCGGCGTCATCGGCAAGCCTTGCCAGTGCCAGGCAGTCCGGCCAGCTCGCCGACCAGCGCTCCGGGACTTTCGTCGCGGAGCGGCCGGACGAGCAGTTGGCGCCGAACAGTCCGATCTTGAGCGCATTGCCATTGTACATGGCGATGCGGTTGCCCATGGACGCGCTGCGCGCCAGCACGGCGTTTTCTCCGATCTTTCAATTGATCATCGCCGCGATAGTGGCGGCGATCAAGCCGACGGCGGCTTTCCTGAAACGCCGCGCGAGCGCGCATGCGTTTTCACAGCGGGTGAAAAAAGGCCGCCCGAAGGCGGCCTGGAATTCAAGTGTTGCAACCGCGCTGGTTCAATCCGAGCTGCAGACCTTGGTGGTCTTCATCGAGCTTTCGGCCTCGGTGCGCGTCTTGAACGCGGTGTTGCCGATGACGGTTGTCGTGGTCGTGGTCGGCTTCGTGGTCACGATCGAGCAGTGCTTGGTCGAAGAGTCCTGCACCACCCAGTATTCGTCCGCGAGCGCCGGGGTTGCCAACGCGCTCAGGGCGAAAGCGCAGATGATCGCTTTGTTCATAACATCCTCCAGAACTTCCTCCCGCTGCAGAACGTCGTGTTGCTGACTTAGGTTCCGTGTTCGAGCCGGTATTTGTGCGATTGGAGACGGTTCCCCCCGCAGCATCAGGTACGCGCTGTACCTGCTCGTTCGGCTTGCAGACGAATTTCAGCCGCTTCCAGGACTGCGGCGTCTTGCATCCATTGTGCAGCGCGAACCCGCAAGCGGCCGGCCAGTTCCGGTTTGCCTTGTCGAGTGGCTTTGTCGGCATCAGCCAATAAGTGGCCTGCTTCTTTCCGAAGTCGCTCAGTGTCGCGCATACATCCGCTCGGTTAGCTGCGTTCGCGTCACAAAGACAATTCCATTCGGCAGATCCTGTTGCGTGCTAGGGAACGCGATTCGCTCTATTTGATGCTTGGATCGCAAGCGCGCTTGTTCGTAATGCGGTGCGGACAGGGCAATTCTTTCCTATGTAACTCTGATGAACTGGACGGAATCATCACCGCTGATCGCTGAAGCGGAATTGCGCCTGGCCGAAGGTGAAAAGCGGATCAGGAAGCAACGGGCGATTGTCGCCCGGCTTGAGCGGGCCGGCGCGGACACCGAACAAGCTCGCAAGCTCTTGTCGCATCTGATCGACGCACAACAGGGGCAGAAGCTGCAATTGGGCCGATTGCGCAGCGGCGTCAGAGGCAAGCGCCGGCTGGGAAACCTTGGGGGGGACGACTTATGTTAAACATCCGACATGCGCCCAGACATACCCTTCCATCCGCCTGAGACGCTCAAACGAATGCTGAGCCGTGCCAAGGACTACATCGCCGAGGGGGAGGCGCGGTTGGTCGCGCAAGAGGCCCGGGTCGCGGAACTGGAAAGGAAAGGGAAGGGCCGGGAGGGCCGGGAAAGACGCGAATCATGGAAGCTGCTCAGGATCATGCGCGATACGCAGAACCTCCAGATCGGTCATGTGAAGCTATTGGAGCGCGAGCTCGGAGAGCTCGACGATTCAGCCGCGGTTACGAAACCGAATGACCCGTCCGTTGGTGGCAAACAATGACCGGGGACGAGTACCGGAAACACAGTGATCACTGCCTCTTGATGGCAGAGGTCGCGCCTACCGCACGCGTTCGCGCGTCGCTTCTGAGGATGGCGCGCCTTTGCGAGATCGAGGCTCGGCTAGTCGAGCACTCGGCGGTTCAGCTTATGGAAAGCAGAGCGGCAATCGCAAGGGTCGACACTCTCTTGGGAGGCGCTACGGGCTCGAAGATTGGCGCAGCACGCCCGTAGCGGCAAAAGAAGCGCACCTGCTAAAAAACCCTGAGCGAGGAGATCACGCGATCAGGCTTTCGATCCCGAAACCGTCGAGGCAATGGGAAAGGCATTCGTTACAACGTGCGAGGCGCTTGGCTTAATCGACCGCGCCGACGCCATGACCAGGTTAGTTGCCGAAAAGATCATCGCGTTGGCGCAGCGCGGTCTCAAGAATCCGAGCGCCTTGCAAGCCGCGATAAAAGAATTTAGGTCCGGTCCGCAATAGCGCGAAGTCCAAGCAATGAAGGCTAGCACTGATATTTGTAAACAACACGCCGCCAACTGTGATCGCCATGCGCTGTTGGCGGCAGACGAAAATATTCGGCGACAATACCTCGACCTTGCCAAGCAATGGCGTGCCATGGCGGATCAATTGGAAGAGATTGAACGGTTCGGACATGTCGGCAAAACTTGAATAACCTCCGGCGTTTCTCGCTATTGCGCGATAGGCCGTGCTCAACGTGATGTCACTTTGTGCCAGAAACGGCATGCGAAAGTACCCGCCGGGAACAGGTTAGACGCAAGCGCATGCCAATGCGTTGGTGCCGCAGTCAGAAACCGGCAAAATCAACTGCGTCCGTCTTCCCCGTTGCGGCCGGTTGCCACCCGGCGGGCAATCAACAACGTTCCTTCGGCGCACTTGTTTCGAGCAGGTTTTGGCACGAAGCAGGTTTCTCGACGCTGTCCGGTCAGTGTCCGCTTGAACGGGTAAAACGGACGTTGGTTCAAACCTGCCCGATGTTCGTTGTTAACCCAAAGCGGAAGTCGGCTTGGCGATCGACAGCCATTTACGCGCCGCGGCCACTGTTCCAACTGGCCCGACGGATCACGCGCCAAAATCGTTCCGATTTGCGGTTGGTAGCGCAGAAAAAGAGGCCGGCGGCGTCAACAGCTGCCATGGCCGATGTCAAGGCATCGACTGCCGATGATAAGCTGGCGCTGGTCACAGATTCCAATTGTTGACGGTCGTTGATCTTCAAACGCCGACCGTTCGCTCCAACGATCCTGGCGCGCCATTTTCCGGGTCCTTGCTCGAAGGCGGTAATCTCGAACCCCTTGTATTGCATAGCTTGACCATTGCGTTCGCAGCGGGACGCAAAGGCGAGCAAGGGCGTTGACTAAAAAACTACGCGATTCCCCCTCTACGTCAGCTTTCGCGAACGCAAATGGGGACTTCGATCATGGCGGTTCTTTCTGAAAGACCGTCGATAACGATCGCCCCCCGTCCCCACGTTCGTTATCAGAACAATGAGTCGCGGCCGAAATGCGCACTGCAGATGATCAATTTATGGCTATCCACGCCGTGCGAACCCGCTACGATGCCTTGTCGTGTAGCTGGGTGAGGCAATGCAACGACGAGAATTCATCGCCGGATTCGGCACCGTAGCCGCGTGGCCGCTCGCCGCGCGGGCGCAGCAGACAAAAAGCCCGCGGCGAATTGCGGCGTTCTTTGCTGGCCACGGCGACGACCCAGAGGTGATGCGGCAGGTCGCGCGATTTCGGGACGAGCTTGCGAAGCTAGGTTGGGTGGAAGGACAGACAGTTGACGTCGATTATCGCTTTGCCGCTGGAAGCGTTGATTATACGGCACTCGCAAAAGAGCTGGTCGGTCTTCGCCCAGAACTGGTCGTCACGCAGGCCACCCCGCTAACCGCCGCGATGCAGGGGGAGACTCGCACAATTCCAATCGCTGCGCGGGTGCAGCAGGCGGAACGGAAGCGGCGAATAGCTTTACCGTTGGGCTAAGGGCGACGTGGGACGGCAGATTTTGCTTGGTGCTGCCAGTGCGGCGCAAGAAATTGCGCGCTTGCGCATGCGGTAC
>JBQCCX010000292.1:0-8689 GCA_051961815.1 Xanthobacteraceae bacterium | reverse complement strand
ATTATCTGCTCAACCCGCTGCTTGCCGATCTTCCCGCGCATATCCGCATGATGGATTTGAGCGGCATCGACGCCGGCGTGCTGACCTGCGGCACAGGCTTCGTCCAGCCCGATATCGCGATCTGCCGCCTGATCAACGATCGCTTGCGCGAAGCCGAGAAGACGTATCCCGGCCGGTTCATCGCCCTGGCCCACGTTCCGGCTCTAAACCCGATGGAGAGCGCCGCGGAGTTGAAGCGCTGCGCCGTCGAGCTCGGCTTTCCCGGTGCGGTGATCGCCTCGGAATTGCAGGATCTGCCGCTCGATGCCAACGAGCTGCGGCCGTTCTGGAAAGCCTGCGCCGATCTCGATCTTTATGTGTTCATCCATCCCTTGCCGCGCGTCATCCGCTGGGCGCGCATGGATGCCGACGATCTCGGCCGCATGCTCGGCTGGGAGTTTTCGCTGATGACGGCGGCGGTGCGGCTCATCAATTCCGGGCTGTTCGACGAGCTGCCGACTTTGAGAATTCAATTTTCGCATTTCGCCGGCGGCATCGGCCGCTATCGGGGCCGAATCCGCGGCTTTCAAGCGCGCGAAAAATGGGGCACCGCGCAGCTTGCGCGCCATGGCCGCCGGCCGAAAGAGCCGTTCGAGCGCTATCTCGATCAGCGGCTCTACTACGACATCGCCGGCTGGGCCGGTCCGGACCGCGCCGCCGAATACGGTGAACACTGGGTGCGCTTCGGCTTGCAGGAGCTGCCTGCCTCGCAGCTCGTCTTCGCCAGCGATTATCCGCAAGCCGTGCGCGAGCCGGGCGAGGTCGCGTCCTATGTCGAGGCCGTGCGTGGTCTCGGGGAGGCCGGCCGCGCCATCGCCGGCGGCGCCAATGCCGAGAAGCTCATCCCCGATCTCAAACGGCGGCTCGCCGCTCGCACGCCCGCCGCCAGGGTGCCGGCATGAACGACAAGCCGGCGGCAAGCGAGACGGCGGCCTTCGATCCGGCGCGCGCCGGGTGGAAAGTCATCAAGCAAAACGGTTTTGGCGAACTGGCCGGCCCGATCTGGCGCAATGGCGACGCCCGGTTCGGCTTTGGGGTCGACGCCAAGCATCTCAATTTCGCCGGTATCGTGCACGGCGGCATGCTGATGACGCTCGCCGATCAGGCCATGGGCATGACCGCGCTGCGCGCCACCGGCAACAAGCCGCATGCCACAATCGAACTGAACATGCAGTTCGTCGGCGGCGCGCGTGAACGAATTCGTCGAAGCCCATTGCGAGATCGTGCGGCTGACGCGCGCGATCATCTTCATGCAATGCAAGCTCGTGGTCGGCACGCGCGTCGTGGCGAACGCCACCGGGATCTGGAAGATCCGGGGGGAGTGATCTTCTTGCCTACCCGCCATGCCGGTCGCGGGCATGCAAGCGGACGTCGGTAGATGCGAGTGATCGAAAGCGGACGTTACCGAGACACTTGGAGCGCGCTTGGTCGTTCATCCCCATGGACCGCGCGCTTTCGTTTCCCCAGCGGGCGCCGCCAGGCCGAAACCGCCAAGCCCCATTTCGCGCGACAATTGTTCGAGTGCGGCGACCCGATTCTCAGTCGATGGATGGGTCGAGAATAAATTGTCCATCCCATGGCCGGATAGCGGGTTAACGATAAAAAGCGGTGCGGTGGCTGGATGGGTCTCAGCGGTATCGTTCGGGACTTCTTCCGCAATTCGCGAGATTTTGACGAGCGCTGAGGCGAGGGCATCCGGCCGACTGCTGATGCGAGCGCCAAGGTTGTCGGCGGCGTATTCGCGCGTCCGGCTGATCGCCATCTGAACGACCATTGCCGCAAGTGGCGCCAGGATCAGCATAAGCACCGAGCCGACGATACCGAGTCCACCGTCGCGATTGCCGCCTCGAAAGAACATGCCAAATTGCGCGAGCATCGAAATGGCGCCAGCAATGGTTGCGGTGATCGTCATCGTCAGCGTGTCGCGATTGCGCACATGGCCCAGTTCGTGACCGATAACGCCGGCGATTTCATCGCGGCTTAGCGTGTTCAGTAGTCCCGTTGTTGCGCAAACGGCGGCATGGTGCGGATTGCGGCCGGTGGCAAAAGCGTTCGGTTGTGGGCTATCCATCAGATAGACCCGCGGCATCGGCAGGCCCGCGCGCTGCGCAAGCTCGCGCACGATCGCCACAAGCTCCGGTGCGCTGTGCTCGTCGACCTCCTGGGCGCCGTGCATCGAGAGCACAAGCTTGTCGGCGTTCCAGTAACTGAACAGATTGGTCCCGGCGGCGATGATCAGCGCGATCAGGGCACCGCTGCCGCCGCCGATCAGATACCCGACCGCCATAAACAAACCGGTCAAACCAGCAAGCAAAATGGCAGTACGCGCGTAGTTCATTGAAGCCTGTCCTCGTGCAACACTACGTCGCCGGACGTAATGTCGGGGGCAAAGTCATGTCCTGCAAGGTTCTTGAGTATTAGGACGCGGAACAGGGCTTTCCGACCTGCTTCCGGGGCGTTTAACCCGAATTGGGGCTCGGGCTTTCTTTTGCATTCAACGTCCCAGGCGCGCCACCGCATTACGAGAATTTCACGTAGGTGAATGATTTCCGCTGCGCTACTTCAGGCTGCGTTCAGTGCTGCGAATGTATCGTCGAAAATGGAAAAACCTAAAAGGAGGAACGCGTCATGCGAGCCTTAGCGACGTTTGCAGCGACACTGAGCCTTATCGGCGCAATCGCGGTCGGTACCGCAGCTCCAGCCGCAGCTTGGTACGGCGGCTACCATCACCGCTACTACAATTATTATGGCGGACGGGGTACCTGGAATGGTTGCCCTCCGCGATGGACCGTCCAAGGCGGCGTTTGCAAGCCGTATCACTATGGTCCTTGGGACTGGTATGGGCATCCAAGGTGGTACGGATATCGCTAATCAGTTTAGAGGCCGCTCCGGTTGGGCGGCCTCATTCTTATGTCCTCACCACCGCAGCAAGGCGTCTCTTTGCTCAAGAAGAACCGTATGCCGTCGTGTCTGCTTTGGGTCCAGAAGCGGATATTGCAGCGCTTTCATCGATGCCCGCTTCTCCCCTAAAACCGGACATATCGGAGCGATTACTTTGTGCCAAACGCAGAGATCGCAGCGCAGCATTTGCCGAGTGTCGTAACAAGTCATTTTTATCTGTTCCGCGCGACCTGCTTCAGTTATTGTATTTGAGAGGGGTTAAATGGCTGGGTAATCCGATGCGTGCCTTAAAGGGCGTGATACCCATCGTCGTGTCGGTTGGCCTCATATCGGCTGTTACCGCGGTTCTTTGGCGTTTAAACTCGACGGCCGCTGGCTCATACCATCTCGTCTATATTTATCTCTTCCCTGTGGCTCTGATTGCAGGCCTCTACGGCGGCCGTCTTGCCCTGTTGGGCACTGCCGTCGCACTGATCTGCGCCGATTACTTCTTGCAGAAGCCGCTATACATTCTCGGCAATGACGATCCGCTCGAATATGGCGACCTATTTGTTTTCGCACTTTTAGCCATCACCGCGATCAAGTTCATCCGAGAACTCTTGCGGCCCCGCATATCCCTCGGGGTTAAATCACGTTCGGCCTAATAATACAGGCAGCTTGGTAACCTGGGCCGCAGCGCGGTCTATTGACGCTGTGGGGAAATGACCATCGCGGGTTCACTGTTTCCACGCTAATCTCCGCTCGACGGGGACGACGCCGTGCACCTTTTCGATTACATCGCCATTGGCTTTCTGATCGCTTGCATGCTTACAGCGGCGGCGAACGCTCTGTCGCCGGATAAGGGCCAAGCCCGATGGCGATCATTGTGGCCAATAAAGCACCTATTGAAGCCGTATCACTAGGCCGCGGGGTCGTTGGGCCTTGGCCCAGGGACTGCAAGCTGGAGAATGTCCGCTTTACCCCCCAAAACCGACATTCGGAGCGGGCAGGGGATCACGCTGTTCGAAACCGCTCCAAAGTGCCGCCCTTCATCACCGAACCGGGCAACGGGTGGCCGACAATGTCTTCCGCAAGCCGCGCGCATTCGATGAGTGCATCGAGATCGATGCCGGTAGCGATGCCGAGCTCGTCGCACAGAAACACCAGATCCTCGGTGCAGACATTGCCAGCGGCGCCCTGGTGCCCGGCGAACGGACAGCCGCCAAGCCCGGCGACCGACGAGTCAAACCGCCGCACGCCCATTTCCAGTCCGGCATAGGCATTGGCGATTGCCATGCCGCGGGTGTCGTGCAGATGCAGCGAAATGTCGAGTTGCGGCCAGCGCTCGCGCAAGGCGCCGACGACGCGCTTGATGGCAAGCGGCGTCGCCCAGGCCATGGTATCGGCAAGGGTGATGTATTTGAGCGAAACGCCATGCTCGCGCGCCACGTCGAGGATTTGCGCAACCAGCGCCACGACGCGCGCGACCGGAATATCGCCTTCGAAATTGCAACCGAACGCCGCCATGATGCTGCCGCGCTCGACCGGAACGCCGGCGGCCTTGTAGCTCTCGACGATGGCATGTTGCTCGGCAAGCTGCTGCGCGGCGCTGCGGTTCTGGTTGCGCAGCGAGAACTTTTCGGACGCTGACAGCTGAATCGTCCCGGTATTGGCCAGACGGCCGGAATGTTGCAGCGCCCGCTCGAAGCCTTTTTTGTTGAGCCACAGCGCGGTGTAGGCGACGCCCGGCTTGGGCGCGATGCCGCGCACCACATCATCGGCGTCCGCCATGCCGGGCACCGCTTTCGGATTGACGAAGGAGACGATTTGGATGTGGTCGAGGCCGGTCTGCGCCAGGGCGTCGATCAGCGCGATCTTGCGCGGGGTCGTAATCGGGCCCTTCTCGATCTGGAAGCCTTCGCGCGGACCTTCCTCGGTAATGTGAACGGCGTTGGGCAGATCGGTCATCGCAAATCGCTCATGATTGCTCCGGCAATTCTTCGTTCACCGCTACCACGCCGCGTGTCGCCAGCGCCGCGATCTCATGCCGGGCAAAACCGAGTTCGACCAGGATCTCGGCGGTATGCGCGCCGATCGCCGGCGCCTGCCGGTGCAGCGCGAAATCGTGCGTGCCGATTTCGATCGGCAGCCGCGGCAGTTTGGCGTGCCGGCCGCCGCCGAATTCGATGTCGAGCATGCGGTCGCGCGCATTGAGCTGCGGATCCTCGAACAGATCGCCGGGTCTTGCCACCGGCGCAAACGGAATATCGATACGGTCGAACACTTCGGCAAGTTCGGCGCGCGGATACTGCGCAACGATCGCAGCGACGATCGGCTTGAGCGCCGCGCGCGCCCGCACCCGATCTTCATTGGTCTTGTAGGCGGGATCGTCCAAAAGGTCGCGCCGTCCGAACTGTGCGCAAAAGCGCTGCCATTGTCCATTGCTGGTCAGTCCGACGAAAATCTGTTCGCCGTCGGCGGTGGCGAACGGTTCGTAGATCGCCCAGGCGCCTTCGCGCGCCGGCATCGGCGGCAGCGGGCGGCCGGTGACGACTTCGCCGGCCATATGCTGCATCATCAGAAACGCGGTCGACTCGAACAATGCCGACTTGACCAGCTGGCCGCGCCCGGTGCGCTCGCGTTCGCGCAGCGCCGCCTGCACGCCGATCACCGCGAACATGCCGCCCATGATGTCGACCACCGAGGACCCCGCCCGCAGCGGCTGGCCCGGCGGTCCGGTCATGTAAGCAAGCCCGGCCATGAACTGCACCACTTCGTCGAGCGCCGGGCGATGCTCATAGGGACCGCTGAGGAAACCCTTCAACGCGCAATAAACCAGCCGCGGATTTTTTTGCGCAAGATCGCGATAACCGCAGCCGAGCCGCTCCATGGTGCCCGGCGCAAAATTTTCCAACACCACATCGGCGCTTGCCGCGAGCCGATAGAGCAACGCCCGGCCATCGTCGTTCTTCAGATCGACCGCGAAGCTGCGCTTGTTGCGGTTAAACGTGGCGAAGAAACCGGCGGCAAAGCCGATGCGCCGGCGCGTCGGATCGCCGTCGGCCGGCTCGATCTTGATCACGTCGGCGCCGAGGTCGGCGAGGATCAGGCCCGCGCTCGGCCCCATAATGGTGTGGCAGAATTCGAGCACGCGAATGCCGGCGAGGGGGAGGGGCGGCGCGGTGGGACTCGGCTCACCCATTTCAAAACTCGCAACCAGATTGCGAGCTGCGGATGTTCTCTCCCCCCTTGTGGGGGAGGGTTAGGGAGGGGGGTCGTCCGGTGATGCGCAAAAAGTGAGCCTCTCGCAGATGACCTTTCCACCCCCACCCCTATCCCCTCCCCACAAGGGGGAGTGGAACGGCGCGGCTCGTCAATCGCCCTTTGGGCGCGCGTCCTGGATCGCGCGCCACAATCGCTCGGGGGTTGCAGGCAAATCGATGTGCCGGATGCCGAGTACCGAGAGTGCATCGATCAAAGCATTGGCGACCGCCGGCAGCGCGCCGACGGAACCGGCCTCGCCGGCGCCTTTGACGCCAAGCGGATTGGTCTTGGTCGGCACCGGATTGCTCTCGACGTGAAAGCCGATGAGATCGGTGGCGCGCGGCATGGCGTAATCCATGAACGACCCGGTCAGAATCTGTCCCTGCTCGTCGAACTTGATGTCCTCCATCAGCACCTGACCGATGCCCATGGCGATGCCGCCATCGACCTGGCCGTGCAGCAGCAGCGGATTGATCACGGTGCCGACGTCGTCGACCACGTTGTAGTCGACGATCTCGACCTCGCCCGTCTCTTCGTCGATCTCAAGCTCGCAGACATGCACACCGTTCGGGTAACTGGCGACGTGTCCCGTATAGATCGCCTTCTCGATCAAGCCGGGCTCCATGCCTGCCGGCAGGTTTTTCGGCTCGAGCGACGCCTTGGCCACTTCCTTGATGGTCAGCGTCCGATTGGTCTTCTGGCTCGAAAACACGCCGTCGGCGAACTTGATGTCGTCGACCTTGAGCATGTGGGCGGCGATCGCCTTGGCCTTGGCCTCAACCTTCTCGGCGGCCATGGTGAAGGCCGAGCCCGAAAAAGCCGCCGAACGCGAGCCGCCGGTGCCTTCGGCGAAGAACACCTGGTCGGTGTCGCCCTGAATGTAGGTGACTTCGTCGGGAGCGAGGCCGAGGCGGTCGCAGACGATCTGCTTGAACGCGGTCTCGTGGCCCTGTCCCTGATTGATGCTGCCGGAAAACATCGACGCCGAGCCGGTGCGATCGAACCTGATCTCGGCGCCTTCGAGGCCGGCCGGCGCCGAGCGTTCGATCGTGTTGGAAAAGCCAAGCCCGCGCAGCTTGCCGTTCTTGCGGGCGCGGGCGCGGCGCGCCTCGAAGCCTTTACGATCGGCGGCCCCCAGCGCGAGATCCATGTTCTTTTCGAATTCGCCGCAATCATACGTGAAGGTCACGCTGGTTTTGAACGGCATCGCGCTCGGCGGAACGGTATTGCGCCGGCGCAGCTCCGCCGGATCGATGCCGAGTTCGTCGGCCGCCGCATCGACCATGCGTTCGATGACATATCCGGACTCAGGCCGGCCATTGCCGCGATAGGGCCGCACCGGCTGGGTGTGCGTG
Source organism: Xanthobacteraceae bacterium (assembly GCA_051961815.1). Classification (GTDB taxonomy): domain Bacteria; phylum Pseudomonadota; class Alphaproteobacteria; order Rhizobiales; family Xanthobacteraceae; genus BOG-931. Next base: position 1,151 of record JBQCCX010000292.1, on the reverse strand, counting down.
AACACCGCCGTGGCCTCGATGTGCGAAGCCGGCGTGCGATAGACGCCGGCAAGCGTGCCGAGATTGCCGGTGAAGGCCGGCATGCCGGTCTGCAGATAGGCACCGATCGCGGCCGTGACCCTGGCGCGGAAACCGAGAAAGGCGCCGTCCTTGTCGAGCGCAAGCTCCGCTTCGGAGACATTGTCGCGCCCTTGCGCGTCGCAAAGAAAGGACTCCGAGCGGGTCGCCACCCATTTCACCGGCCGGCCGGTGAGCCTGGCGGCGCACAAGACCAGCGCCACTTCGTTGTACACGGCCGACTTCATGCCGAAGCTGCCGCCGATATCGCCGCAGACGACACGGATCTTGCTGTCCGGGACTTTCAGAACGTATTGCGACAATTCGGTCTGAAAAACATTGGTCCGCTGCAAGGTCGTGTAGACCGTGTAGCGGCCATCGACCGGCTCGAACAGGCCGATGCAGCCGCGCGGCTCCATGGTCGCGGCGGTGACGCGGTTGATGACGAACCGGCGTTTGACCACATGCGCGGCGCGCGCGAAGGCGGCGTCGGTCGCCTCCTTGTTGCCCTCGATGTGGACGAAACCGATATTGTCCGGGCAATCGTCCCAAACCAGCGGCGCGCCGGCTTTGGTCGCCTCGGCAGTCGAGGCCGCGGCCGGCAGCGGCTCGTAATCGACCTCGATCAATTCGGCGGCGTCGATCGCCTGGTAATAGTTGTCCGCAACCACAAAGGCGACGTAGTCGCCGATCATGCGGACGCGGTCTTCGACCAGCGCCGGATAGCGCGGCTGATAGCCGGGCACACCGTTGCGGCGTTTGAGCCCGCCGGGCACCGGCAGATCGCCGAACCCCGCCGCCTTGTATTCGGCGCCGGTCAAAACCGCCAGCACGCCGGGCGCGGCCTTGGCTTTCGCCGTGTCGATCGAGCGGATGCGCGCGTGAGCATGCGGGGAGCGCAGCACGTAGCCGAACGCCATGCCGGGAAATACCATGTCGGCGACATAGCGGCCGTGGCCTTTAACCAGCCGCGGGTCTTCGAAGCGCGGGACGGCTTGGCCAATCGCGAACTCACCCATCGGAATTCACCATCGGATTGCCTCGCCTATCACGACGTTTTGCAGTGCGAGCTGTGGAGACAGGCGAGTTGCGGG
>JBQCCX010000291.1:0-2685 GCA_051961815.1 Xanthobacteraceae bacterium | reverse complement strand
GACGTTTTGAGCTCAAATTCGAGGAGGGACTGAAATGGCAGGCGACACGGCAGCCGTCTCCATGACGGTGAACGGCAAGCCCATCACCGCCAATGTCGATCCGCGTACGCTGCTGGTGCAGTTGCTGCGCGAGCATTTGCGGCTCACCGGCACGCATGTTGGCTGCGACACCTCGCAATGCGGCGCCTGCGTCGTGCACGTCAATGGCAAGGCGATCAAATCCTGCACGGTTCTGGCCCTGCAGCTCGAAGGCGCCGATGTCCTGACCATCGAAGGACTGGCCGCGGCCGATGGCCCGCTGCATCCGATGCAGGAGGCGTTCCGTGAAAATCACGGGCTGCAGTGCGGCTTCTGCACCCCCGGCATGATCATGACCGCGGTCGATATCGTTCGCCGCAAGGGCAACGAGCTGGAGGACCGAACCATCCGCGAGGAACTTGAAGGCAATATTTGCCGCTGCACGGGCTATCACAACATCGTCAAGGCGATTGCCGCGGGCGCGCGTGCGATGCGCGGAGGCGCGCCGACGAGCAAAGCCGCCCAGTAGGCAATCCCGAGCGTAACTGCGGGGAGGCGAGAACCATGAGCGCGACCGGTATCGGCGCCGCCGTGCGCCGCAAGGAAGACCGCCGCTTCATCACCGGGACCGGCCATTACACCGACGATATCAACCGGCCCGGCCAGGCTTACGCGTATTTTCTGCGCTCGCCCCACGCCCACGCGACAATCAAATCAATCGACGTCAAAGCCGCGGCCAGCATGCCGGGCGTGCTCGCGGTTCTCACTGGCGCCGAACTTGTCGCCGACAAGATTGGCAATCTGATCTGCGGCTGGATGATCCATTCCAAAGATGGCTCACCCATGAAAATGGCGCCGCATCCGGCGCTCGCCAACGGCAAGGCCTGTCACGTCGGCGATCCGGTCGCCGTGGTGATCGCGGAGGCGCTGGCGCTGGCGCGCGATGCCGCGGAAAAAATAGCGGTCGACTACGCGGTGTTGCCGGCGGTCGCCGATCCGGCGGCGGCGCAGAAATCGGGCGCGCCGCGCATTCACGACATCGCGCCGAACAACACGATCTATCAATGGCACCTCGGCGACGCCAACGCAGTTGAAGCGGCGTTCCGTTCGGCAAAGCACGTGACCAGGCTCGACATCGTCAATAACCGGCTGGTCCCGAATGCGATCGAGCCGCGCGCCGCCATCGGCGATTACGACGCCGGCACCGGCGCTTTCACTTTATGGAATACGACGCAAAATCCGCACGTCGCCCGGCTCGTCATCGCCGCCTTTGTCGGCATGGCGCCCGAGCACAAGCTGCGCGTGATCGCACCGGATGTCGGCGGCGGCTTCGGCTCGAAGATCTTCATCTATCCCGAGGAGGTCGTCGCGCTGTGGGCGTCCAAGCGCGTCGGCCGTCCGGTCAAATGGGTGGCGGAGCGCTCGGAAGCCTTTGTCGCCGATGCCCATGGGCGCGATCACGTCACCCACGCTGAAATGGCGTTCGATGGCGAAGGCAAAATCCTCGCGCTGCGCGCCAAGACTGTCGCCAATCTCGGCGCCTATATGTCGACGTTCTCGTCGGCGGTGCCGACTTATCTCTACGCGACACTGCTGTCCGGCCAGTATGAAATTCCGCAAATCTATTGCGAGGTCGATGCCGTCTATACCAATACGGTGCCGGTCGACGCCTACCGCGGCGCCGGGCGTCCGGAAGCCACGTTCGTGGTCGAGCGTCTGGTCGAAGTCGGCGCGCGGGAGATGGCTCAGGATCCCGCCGAGCTGCGCCGCAAAAACTTCGTCAGGAAATTTCCGCACCAGACGCCGGTCATCATGGCCTACGACGCCGGCGACTATAATGCTTCGCTGAAAAAGGCGATGGAGCTCGCCGATTGCAAGGGCTTCGCCAAGCGCAAGCGTGATTCCGCCCGCGACGGCAAGCTCCGCGGCATCGGTTTTTCCACTTACATCGAAGCTTGCGGGATTGCGCCGTCGCAAGCCGTCGGCTCGCTTGGCGCCGGCGTCGGCTTATGGGAATCGGCCGAGGTGCGGGTCAATCCGACCGGCAGCGTTGAAATCCTCACCGGCTCGCATGCCCACGGCCAGGGTCACGAGACCACGTTCGCGCAGCTTGTGTCCGAACGGCTCGGCATTCCGATCGACAATGTTTCAGTTGTGCACGGCGATACCGACAAGGTGCAGTTCGGCATGGGGACCTACGGCTCGCGCTCCGGCGCGGTCGGCATGTCGGCGCTGGCCAAGGCGCTCGACAAGATCGAGGCCAAGGCGAAGAAAGTTGCCGCCCATATGCTCGAAGCCGCCGAAGGCGACATCGAGTTCAAGGATGGAAAATTCAATGTCGCCGGCACGGACAAGTCGGCGGCCTGGGGCGACGTGACGCTTAACGCCTATATCGCGCACAAATTCTCCGGTCAGGAGCTCGAGCCGGGGTTGAAGGAGGGCGCCTTTTACGACCCGACCAACTTCACCTTCCCGGCCGGTTGCCACATCTGCGAAGTGGAAGTCGATCCCGAGACCGGCAATGCCGAGATCGTCGCCTGGACCGCGGTCGACGATTTCGGCGTCCTGATCAACCCGATGATTGTCGAGGGGCAGGTGCACGGCGGCATCGCGCAGGGTGTCGGCCAGGCGCTATGCGAGGGTGCGGTCTACGACAAGGATGGCCAG
>JBQCCX010000290.1:0-2479 GCA_051961815.1 Xanthobacteraceae bacterium | reverse complement strand
ATTGATGCAGCGCCCGACGTCGTCGACCGAGGCATAGCGGGTGATTTTCATCTCGCCGGTATCGGGATCGATCTCGACCTCGCAGATCGCGGTGCCATTGGGGAAAACCGGCTCGTGCATCTCGTTGTCGGTCACCACTGCGAGCCCGTCTTTGAGGTTTGCCGGCAGCGCCGCCTGCGCCGGGCTGGTTGCCAGCGCCTGCGCCAATTCGAAAAAATCGAAAGTGCGATTGGTATCGCGCGCCGCGAAGCGGCCGTCGTTGAACGACACATTCTCCACGCTCGTGCCGACCACCAATGCGGCGACCGCTTTGCCTTTCGCGATCAGGTCGACCGCCGCTTTGGCAAACACGGTGGCGGCGTGGCGCATCGACCGCCCGGAATGCGAGCCGCCGCCAACCTCGACCACATCGGTATCGCCGAGAATGATCCGCACGCTTTCGCTCGGGACAAACAGCAGATCCGAAACAACCTGTGCGAAACTTGTCTCGTGACCCTGCCCGGACGGCTGAGTGCCGATGACCACGTCGACACGGCCTTCCGGGCGCACCGTGATCCGCGCCTGCTCGCGCGGCGCGCCGATCGAGGACTCGACGTAATTGGCAAGGCCGAGGCCAAGCAATTTGCCGCGGCGGCGGGCTTCGCGGCGGCGCGCGGCAAAGCCCTTCCAGTCGGCGATCTCCATCGCCCAGGCCATGTTTTCGGCGTAGCGGCCGCTGTCATAGAGCATGCCGACGGCGTTGCGATACGGCATCGCGTCCGGCCGGATCAGGTTCCTGCGCCGAAGCGCAATGCGATCCACGCCAAGCTCATCGGCGGCGATATCGACCAGCCGCTCGATCGCATAGGTGACTTCCGGACGCCCGGAACTGCGGTAGGCCTGCGTCGGCATGGTGTTGGTGAAAACTGCGAGCGCGCGCAAGCGTGCGGCCGCAATGGCATAGGAGCCGGGGATGAGGCCGGCGCCCTTGCTCAACGGCGACAACGACACGCAATGGGCGCCGACATTGCTGATATTGGTGGCACGCATCGCCAGCATGCGACCGTCCTTGTCGAGCGCGAGCTCGACCTCGCTGACGAGATCGCGGCCCTGATAATCGGTCAGAAACGCTTCCGACCGGCTGGCGGTGAATTTCACCGGGCGACCGAGTTTCTTTGCCGCCCACAGCACCAGTCCGAATTCGACAAAGACCCGGTTGCGCGTGCCGAAATTGCCGCCGACGTCGTATGACAATACGCGCAAGCGCTCGGGCGCGATGCCGAGCACAGTTGCGAGTTCGCGCTTTTGGCGGACCGCGCCGCCGGACCCGGCGTGGAGCGTGTAGCGGCTAGTCGCGGCATCGTAAACGGCCAGCGCCGCGCGCGGCTCGAGCGGCACGCCGGTCACACGGCCGATGTGGAATTTGCGGCGCACGATATGGGCGGCGCGGACAAAGGCCTGGTCGGTCGCCGCGGCATCGCCAAATGACGAATCGACGCAGACGTTGTTCGGCGCCCCGTCCCACAACACTGGCGCGCCCACGGCCATCGCGTCCTCGGAATGCAGCACGAACGGTAATTCCTCATAATCGACGACAACCGCTTCGGCAGCATCGAGCGCTTGCGCTTTGGTGGCGGCCACCACCATGGCCACCGCTTCGCCGACATGGCGCACGCGGTCGGCCGGCAACAGCAGATGCGGGCCGGCGAACACCGCGCCGCCGTCCGGCCCGGTAAGCTTCATGTCGTGTTTGGTTTTCGGCACCGGATCGTGCGGAATCGAGGCCAAGCCATCGGCGGCGCAATCGGCGCCGGTGAACACGCCGAGCACGCCGGTCATGGTTTTCGCCGTCGCGGCATCGATCGCGACAATGCGCGCATGCGGATGCGGCGAGCGGACCATTGCCGCGTAGGCTTGGCCGTCGACATTGAAATCGTCAGTGAAGCGGCCCTTGCCGGTGACGAGCCGCTCGTCCTCTTTGCGCGGCAGCGGCTTGCCAATGAAGCGATACCGCTCCGGTGCTCCGGCGTCGTTCATCGCAGCTCGCTGTTTGGTGCGCTCAAGCCACGCGCTTGAATTCCTGCTGGCGTTGCCGCAGCCGGTGCTCATCGATCTCGATGCCGAGCCCTGGCCGCTCCGGCACTTCGACATGGCCATCTTTGATGACAAGCGGCGCGGCGGTGACGTCTTCCGCGAGTCCGCTATTGGTTACGGTGAGACCCCAGGCAATCGCGGGCGCCACCGCCGCAAGATGCACGGCGGCGGCCGAAGCGAGACTGGTCTCGCCGGTCTTGCACGAAATGTTGACCGCCATACCGAGCTCGGCGCAGCGGCGGCTCGCGGCGAACAGCCCGGATAGTCCGCCGAGTTTGATCGCTTTGAGGCTGACGCCGCGCGCGGCGGCGCGCTCATGATGGCGGGTGATGTCATCGAGCGAATGAATGCCCTCGTCAGCGCCGATCGGCACTGCGCCAGCCGCGGCGATCCGGCTCATGCCGTC
>JBQCCX010000289.1:0-7995 GCA_051961815.1 Xanthobacteraceae bacterium | reverse complement strand
CCCGCCGCATCAAACACGACGGCACGTTCAATAGCGGCGGCTATGTGCGCCAAGGGGTGACCCCAACCGACGATCCGCACCAAGCGCCCGGCGCCTGGCATCCCGCGGTCTGCGTCCATCCGGTCACCGGCGAACCGGCGCTCTATCTCGGCCGGCGGCGCAATTCCTATGTCGAGGGCCTGGCGCGCGCCGAATCGGACTCGTTGCTCGACGAGCTGTGGAATTTCATCGACTCGCCGCAGTTCATTTACGCTCACCACTGGCGCGTCGGCGACCTCGTGGTCTGGGACAATCGGTCGACCATGCACCGTCGCGATCCGTTCGATAATGCCTCGCGCCGCGTCATGCATCGCACCCAGATCAAGGGAAAATACCGACCGCGCGCCCAGACGGCTTCATCAAGCGGCGGGCACGCCGCCGTCGCCTGACTTTCGCACGCGCGCGCAACAGCTGCGGCGTCACTTCAGTGGCCACTGCCCGGTTTCGATCTTGCCCGCGGCGATCACCGCCTGGGTGCGGCTGTCGACGCCAAGCTTTTGCAATATCGCGGAGACATGGGCTTTGACGGTCGCCTCCGAAACGCCGAGCTCATAAGCGATCTGTTTATTCAGAAGCCCGCCGGAGAGCATCATTAGCACCCGCACTTGCTGCGGCGTCAGCGTTGCCAGCCGCCTGATCACCGCCACGGTTTCGGCGTCGCTCGCGCCGGCAAGCTCGATATCCGGCGGGGTCCACATTTCGCCCGCCAACACGCAGGCGATGGCGCCACGCAGCGCCTCGACACCGAGCGTCTTCGGCAGAAATCCGGCGGCGCCGAATGCCATGCAATGGCCGATCACGGCGGGATCGTCATTGGCGGAGACGATCGCGACCGGAAGGCTCGGAAATTGGGCGCGCAAATACATCAATCCGGAGAAGCCCCGCACGCCCGGCATCTGCAGATCGAGCAGAATCAAATCCACCTCGCCGCCGGTTTCGAGCCGCTCCACCACCTGCTCAAAGGTTCCGGCTTCGGCGACGTCGACGCGATCGAACAGGCCGTTGACCGCTTCGCGCAGCGCACCGCGGAATAGCGGATGATCGTCGGCGATCAAAAAACGGTATGACTGGGTCTCGCTCAATCGCGTGCCATTTCGCGTCTAGTGGTCAGATTCTAACATTCGCATCTGGGCTCGGTAGGCCCTCCTGCGAATGTTAGAATCAAAGCACCGCTAGCAAATAAGCTTTTGGATTTGACATTCGCTTTCACGAGGTCGCGGCCGGGTTGGCCCCACCAGCGCATGATCCGCAAAATTGCAGGACCACTTCGCGCCGATGCGGGGTGGTGCGGTGTTCGGCGACATAGATGCCCTGCCAGGTGCCGAGCGCCAGAGTGCCGTTGTCGATCGGCACCTGCAGCGACACGCCGTTGAGCATGGATTTGATATGGCCCGGCATGTCGTCGGGACCCTCGACGTCGTGGACCCAGCCGGCATCGGCCGGCGCCAAGCGGCCGAGCGCCGTGACCAAATCGGTACGGACGTCAGGGTCGGCGTTTTCCTGGATGACGAGCGATGCGGAAGTGTGGCGCAAGTAAATCAGAACCGCCCCGTCCCGCGCGCCGATCTGTTGGAGAAAGCGATTTACCTCTGAGGTTATCTCGAAAAAACCTTCGCCGGACGTCGCGATCGCCAAATTGGCGGTGGCAATGGTATCGGCCTTCGTGCTGCGAATGACGGAGAGCTTGCTCAAGGCGATCTAGCTCTTGTTAGTGAACACCTGTTTTTGGGCGCGCGCGATGGCATCGATAAAACGCTGCCAGACCTGGCCGACAAAGGCGATCGCCCGATCGATCTCGGCGTCGCTCGGCAGATGCAGCGTCGAGTCGTTGGGCGTGGCGGCGGCATCCGGCGCCGTGTTCGGCGGCAGCGACAGACCGTGCGCCAACAGCGCGCGCTTGAGCGCCACGTTCTCGTTCTGCAGCCGCGCGATCTCCCGTTCGAACATGGCGCGATCGTCCGGCGCGGCCTGGCAGGCCCAACCGACCGGCTGTTCACTGCACAATGCCACTGCGCCCGATTGGGTATCGAGTCGCAAAAAGCCGTCCGCCTGTTTGCTGAAAACGTAGCGGCCACCCTCGGTGTCGGGCGCCGGCTGGTCGGCCCGTGCCGCTCCGATGACGAGAATCCCCGCGACGGCGATCGCCAGTGTCCAGCTTGCGAAGTTGGCAAGCAGTTGGAAGTTCGCATCCGAGTGCTCCGCAAACCTGTGCGAACTTCGGGTTTGCGGCACCAGGCTGAAGTGCTTCATGGCGAAATCCTCTCGCGTGCCCGCAGCGTCGTTGCGATATTAAAGGCGAGATTCGATCCTGGCACTAAAGCGGAGCGCTCTGTCGTGACTTTGCAGTGCAAAAAGGGCAGCGAAACGGGCAATGGCGGCATGCAATATTCGATGTTGTTCCAATACCTTAGTTTACATTGGCGGTTTCTTGACTTGCCGGAACCCAGTCAGTATGGTCCGCGCGGCTTCAAGGTGCGCGCGGGCCGCGATCGCTGCAAGCCGCGAGTGTCGAGAGCATGAGCGACGCGCGCGATAACGGCGACCGAGGCAAGCAGCAAACCGGCGAAGCCGCTCTCTCCGCGAGACTCCAGCGGCTCAACGAAGGGCTCGGCCAAGCACGTGATCAATCACGCAATGCCGCCGGGGACCCTTCGGACGGTTCTGGTGCGCAGCGGGCAGCGACTGCAGCAGGCTACGCCAGGGGCTTCCGCCTCTCCAGCGAACTCGTTGCAGGCGTTCTGGTCGGTGCCGGCATCGGCTGGTTGATCGACCGCGGGCTCGGCATCTCGCCCTGGGGGCTCATCGTATTTCTCTTGCTCGGTTTCGCCGCGGGCGTGCTCAACGTGATGCGCTCCGCGGGCCTCATCGCGGGCCCTGCGCTCGATGACGGCAGCCGGCAAGGCCCGGACAGGTAAGGCCGCGCAGCGCAAGCGGCCAAAGCACAATCGGCGATGGGACCATGCAGGTCGATCCGATCCACCAGTTCGAGATCAAGAATTTCTGGCCGGCCTTTCACCTCGGCGGCTACGAGATCAGTTTCACCAATTCCGCCCTGTACATGTTCATCATCGTCGGTGTGGTGTCTTTGCTCCTGATCGCTGGTACCGCGCGCCGCGCCGTCGTGCCCGGGCGGCTGCAATCGATCGCGGAAGTTTCTTACGAGTTTGTCGCCAATACGGTGCGCAGTTCGGCCGGGACCGAGGGGATGAGATTTTTTCCCTTCGTCTTTACGCTGTTCATGTTCATTTTGGCCGCAAACTTGATCGGACTCATCCCTTATTCCTTCACGGTTACGAGCCAGTTGATCATCACAGTTACGTTTGCGCTGCTCGTATTCTTTCTCGTTGTCGGCTACGGCTTCTGGAGAAACGGCCTGCACTTTTTCAACCTGTTCGTGCCGAAAGGCGTGCCGAAACTGATCTTGCCGGCAATCGTCGCGATCGAGGTGCTGTCGTTTCTGTCGCGGCCGGTTTCGCATAGCGTGCGATTGTTCGCCAACATGCTCGCCGGCCACATTACGCTGCAGGTCTTTGCCGGTTTCGTCATCATGCTGGGAAGCGCCGGGATACTGGGCGTGTTCGGCGCAACGCTGCCCTTCATCATGGTGGTGCTGTTGATGGCGCTTGAACTTCTGGTGGCCTTCCTGCAGGCCTATGTGTTCGCCATTCTCACTTGCATCTATCTCAACGATGCAATTCACCCGGGCCACTGACGCCCGCCTATTGCAACTCAAAGAAGGAGTATTCTCATGGATCCGACCGCCGCGAAATATATCGGGGCCGGTATTGCGTGCATCGGCATGGGCGGCGCCGGCGTCGGCGTGGGCATCATTTTTGGCAATTATCTCGCGGCGGCGTTGCGCAATCCGTCGGCGGCCCAGGGGCAGTTCGGCAATCTGATTTTCGGTTTTGCCATCACCGAAGCGCTCGGCATCTTCTCGCTGTTGATCGCTCTGTTGTTGCTGTTCGGGCTATAAGGCCGCAGGACCAGCGAACAAGCCAGGGTCAAGCCAAACATAATGGCCGAAACAAACGCCCATACCGAAGCTCCCGCGGGACACGCCAAGTTCCCGCCGTTCGAATCCGAGTTCTTTCCGTCGCAGTTGGTCTGGCTCGCGATCAGTTTCGTGCTGCTTTACGTGCTGATGTCGAGAATCGCGCTGCCCCGCATCGGCGGCATCATGGCGGCGCGCAGTAAAGCCATCAGCGACGATCTGGCGGCAGCGGAGCAGTTGAAAGAGCGTTCGAACGCGGCGCAGGCGGCTTACGATAAGGCGCTTGCCGACGCCAGGGGCCGCGCGCAGGGCATCGCCGCCGCCACGCGCGAGGAGCAGGGCCGCCAAACCGAGGAATTGCACAAGCGGCTTGAGGCGCAATTGAACGAGCGGCTTGCCGCTGCCGATCAGTCGATCGCAAAAAGCCGCAGCGCGGCCATGAGCAATGTAAAATCCATCGCTGCCGAGACCGCTTCAGCCATCGTCGAACGCCTGATCGGACAGCGGCCACGCGATGAAGACATCGCCGCCGCGCTCGGCGACGGCGGCAAAAGCTGAAAAAGGGCAGTCATGCTCGAAGCCGAAAACTGGGTAGCTCTCGCGTTCCTGTGTTTCCTTGGGCTGCTTGCCTATCTCGGCGCGCACCGCAAGATGTTCGACGCCCTCGATCGCCGTCAGGGCCGGATCAAATCCGAGCTCGATCAAGCGCGCCGTCTGCGCGAAGAGGCCCAGGCCTTGCTCGGTGAGTTCGAGCGCAAGGCGCGCGATGCCGAAACCGAGGCGCAAGCGATCATCGCCGGCGCGAAGGCCGAGGCGGAGCGGCTCGCGGCAGAAGCGAAGTCAAGAGCGGAAGATTTCGTCGCCCGGCGCACCAAGATGGCCGAAACCAAAATCGCCCAGGCCGAAGCGCAGGCGGTTGCCGACGTGCGTTCCGCCGCGGCCGATGCCGCGGTCGCCGCCGCGGAGAAAATCATCGCGACCACCGCCAAGGGCAAGGTCGCCGAGGATCTGCTCGCGCGCGGCATCGAGGACGTGAAGCAAAAATTCAATTGATCGGCATTGCGATCGTACGCTTGTCCCTGCGAATGCGGGGACCCAGTTCTGGATTCCTGCTTGCGCGGGAATGAGTGGGAAATCGCCTTGGCAGCGGGCAATCGGCTTTAGATCACCCCGTCGGCGCGTTGGGATTGGGCTTTACGGTCGGCTTTGGTTTCTTGACCGGCGCGGGCTTCCTCGCCTGATCCTGCGCCGCAGCGCCCATCGGGTCGAAGCCGATATAGACGATGTAGGGATCGGACGAACTCGCCGGCATCGGGAAGCTCAATCCTTCCTCGATATGGGTAAAATCGACATTGGGATCGTTGGCGCCGATCGTCACCGGAATCCGGATCAATTTGGTGACCACGGTCTTTGGCGCGGTAATCGGCGAGCTGACCACGGCGACGCGCAGCGGCACGTCGATCTGACCGGCGCCGCCGGCAGGGCCCACGATAATGCGGCCCTGCACTCCGACCCGCATCACCATCTGGCCGTTGACCACCGCGCAGTCCCGGGCGGCGCGCACGAAGATACCCTGATACTTCAGCGCCATCGCTTCATTGCCACCGTCGGGTGGCGGCGGCGGGAAGGTCAGCGTGGAAGCGCCTTGACGAATATCGAGGAATGGACACTCGACATTCGGCTGCGCATTGGTGACCGGCTGCGGTTCCCGCTGCGTGGCGCCGGAGAAAAAGCTCGCAATCTTGTCTTTGAAGGACGGCGAGCTCGGCGGGGCAGGCGCAGGCGCGGCCGATGGCGCCGCAGGCACCGCTGGCACCGATGCGGTCGATGCGGTCGTTGCCGGGACACCGCCGCCGCTGCATCCGCCGAGCAACAACAAGGCAAGCACGACCGCGCCCGGCGGCCAATGGCGCCAAGCCGATTCGGCAAATGAGTGCTTAGTTCCCCGCGTCATCGCCAGTTCGCGATCCCTGATCGCTATAGCAAAATAATGGCAACCTGCCCACGACACCGCGCAGCTTGGTTAAGGCGATTGACCACGCCTTTTATCCGGTGCCGTCGTTCACATGCGCATAGAGGAGATGATCCTGCCAGATGCCGTTGATGCAGAGATATTCGCGGGCATAGCCCTCGCGCAGGAACCCGGTCTTCTCCAAAAGCTTGATCGATCCGGTATTGCTTGGAATGCAGGCAGCTTCGAGGCGATGCAGCCGCAGGCTGGCAAAGGCAAACGGGATCACCGCGCGCACCGCCGCTGTCATGTAGCCTTGCCGCACGAAGGGCAAGCCGGTCCAATAGCCGAGACTGCCGGCCTGGGCGACGCCGCGGCGAATATTGGCCAGGGTCAAGCCGCCGACCAGGCCGCCGTCGGAACTGCGGACGACGAGAAAGGCATACCCCTGGTCGCTACGCAGATCCTCGGCGTAGCGCTTGACGCGACGGCGGAAGGCCGCGCGCGTGAGGTCGTCGACCGGCCAGGTCGGCTCCCAAGGCACCAGAAAATCGCGACTGGTCTCTCGCAGCTCCGCCCATTCTTCGTAATCGGTCACCTGCGGGGTGCGCAGCACTACGCCATCGCCGTCGATACTCGGCAGCGGCTCGGAGAAATTGATGGTGCGGAAGAAAGCCATTGGCTGGGAAATAGTGAGTTTCGACCCCTGGTCACGCGGCGGCGCGCCGAGTCAAAGTCTCCGCAATCGCCGCCGCACTTTCAAGCCCGGAACCCAGACCGAGAACGGCGGTGGCGAGTTTGCCGCGCGCAATCAGCGCCCGCCCCGCCGCCCGCGCGCTTTCGACGGTGACGGCGTCGACTCTTGCCACCAGTTCGTCGAGCGGTATGGGACGGCCGCGCGTGATCATCTGGCGGGCCAATTGTTCGATACGGGCGCCCGAGCTTTCCAGCGCCATCAAGAGGCCGGCCTTCATCTGCGCCTTGGCGCGCGCAACTTCCGGTTCGGAGATGGTCTCGGCGGTGCCGGCAATCTCGTCGACGATCAACCGCATCAGTTCCGAGGTGTCGGCGGCATCGGTGCCGGCATAGAGGCCAAACATGCCGATGTCGGAATACGGCACGTGAAAGGTATAAATCGAATAGCACAGGCCGCGCCGCTCGCGCGCTTCCTGGAACAGCCGCGAGGACATGCCACCGCCGAGAATGTTGGTGAACACTTGCAGGCTGTAGAGCGCCGGATCGAGGATCGAAAGGCCCGGCAGTGCAAGCGCGATGTGCACCTGCTCGAGCTCGCGCTTCTCGACATGCGTGCCGCCGCCGAAACTTGCCGGCTCTGGCATTGGGCCGGCCGGCCCATTGAAGCGGGCGAAATGCTTCTCAACGTCGGCGACCACGGCGCGATGCTCGACCGCGCCCGCGGCCGCGACCACGATGTCGGGAGCGCGATAATTTCTGGCAAGGTAGTCGCGCAGCTTGCCACCGTCGAACGAGCGCACGGTCTTCGCCGTACCGAGGATCGAGCGGCCAAGCGACTGATTGGGGAAAGCGACGAATTGCAGGTGTTCGAAAATGAGATCGTCAGGCGTGTCGGCGACCGCGCCGATCTCCTGAATAATCACATTCTGTTCGCGTAACAGCTCTTCGCGATCGAAGGCCGGATCGGACAGAATATCGGCCAGCACATCCAGCGCCAAAGGCACGTCGGGCTTGAGCACGCGCGCATAATAGGCGGTGCTTTCGGCGCCCGTGGCGGCATTGAGATCGCCGCCGACCGCTTCGATTTCTTCCGCGATCTGCCGCGCGCTGCGCCGCTGCGTACCCTTGAACGCCATATGCTCGAGGAAGTGCGAAATACCGTGCTCTTCGCGACGCTCGTCGCGGCTGCCGGACGCCACCCAGACCCCGAGCGAGGCGGTCTCCAGATGCGGCATCGCGTCGGTGACGACGTTGATGCCGGATTTAAGCGTAGTCACCTCGACACTCATGCCGCCGCTCCTTCCTGGGCGGCCCG
>JBQCCX010000288.1:0-8044 GCA_051961815.1 Xanthobacteraceae bacterium | reverse complement strand
GCGCTTGCGCTTGCCAAATCGAAGCTTGCGCTGGCGAGCTTCTCCCGCTCGCAAGAATTCGAAGCCGACGGGATCGGGGTCGCGATCGCAGCGCGCGCCGGTTACGACCCTTACGGGGCGGTGCGATTTCTGACCGCGATGGAGCACAATTCTCAGCTCAAGCCGGAGCAAAGCGGCGCGATCAACCCGGCCGCTCCCGACTTCCTCTCGTCGCATCCGGCGACGCCCGAGCGCATCACCAATGCCATCGCAAGCGCGCGCCAATATCGCGCGCCGGCGGATACCGGGCAGAATTTTGCCCAGGCGAAAATGGCCTATCTCGCCGACATCAACGGTCTCGTCTACGGCGAGGATCCTGGCGAAGGTTTCGTCCGCGGCCGGCGCTTCCTGCATCCCAAGCTCGGCTTCACTTTCGCCGCACCGGAGGGCTTCACGCTCGACAATACCGCGCAGGCCGTGCTCGGCATCAAGCGCGGCGGCGCCGAGGCGCTACGGCTCGACGTCGTTCGGGTGCCGGCAGAACAGACCCTTGGCGCCTATCTGACGTCCGGCTGGATTGAAAATATCGATCCCGCCAGTATCGAAGACATGACCATCAACGGTTTTCCAGGCGCGACGGCTGCGGCCAAGGGCGACCAATGGGACTTTCGCCTCTACGCCATCCGCTTCGGCAGCGATGTGTACCGGTTCATTTTTGCCGCCAAGCATCGCAACACCGAAACCGATCGCGCTTTTCGTGAATCGGTCGGCAGTTTCCGTCGCATGAGCATCGCCGAGACCGAGCAGGCCAAACCCCTTCGGCTTCGCGTTGTGACGGTCGCGCCGGGCGATACCGTGGAGAGGCTTGCCGGCAGGATGGCCGTCGCGGATCGCGCACTGGACCGTTTCCGCGTGCTCAACGGGCTTGATCCCGGCGACAAGCTGAAAACCGGCAGCGAAGTGAAGATCGTGGTCGAATAGCCGGCGACCGGCCGCTCTGGTCAAGCTTTGCGGCTTGATCGCGCCGACTCTCCGGCAGCCTTGCCGGCATGCTGTACGGGATCGCCGCAACGCTTTGCGCCGCGTTTTTCTCTACGATCCGCTCTACAGCTTCTACGTCACACGTCCGTTGGACGTGGGCGAACTGGCGTGCTTCGTCGGCGTGGCGTTAATCGGCGCAAAATGCGTCGCCGACTTGCTACAGCCGCGCGTTTGCACCGCGAGCGCAGCGTGCGGCGGCCGCATCCATAAATTTCAGAATTGCGAGGCGAGCTGATCGAGCCCCATGACGTGGGCGAGGCTGCGGACTTCGTCTTTTTGTTCGGAGTTAAAGCTCATGATCAGAGGAACCGCGGCCGATTTCAGTCCTTCCACGGCCTCCGGATCGACCGCCGCCGCCTGCACAGTTCGTGCGCCGCCCCGAGCGGCGGCCAATTGCGTGCGCTTATAGGCCATGTTGCGCAGTGCGGCCTCAACCGCAGGCCACATGCGTTCCTGGTCCGGCGTTAGATGCAGCCGCTTTTTGATGCTGGCGATCTGCGCCTCATCGAGAATATAGCCGGCATGGTTCGCCGCGGGTTGATGCGCCGAAGCTGCCGGTGTTTTAGGCGCCGGTGCTGGTCGTCGCGGTAACGCGATCTCTTTGGCCGGTGGCGCAATGTCGAGTGCCGCGGTCTGCACCATCATCGGCTCGGCAACCGCTGTCGCTGTCCTGATCACCGGCTGTTCCGCGCTCGGTTGTGATGGCGATGGCGCAATCATCGGTACAGGCCGGAACAGGTCCGGATCGCCGCGCATTCTCACTGCTGCCAAAGTGACCGCAGGTGGCGCATTCCATTCCTGCGGGAAGCGCTGGGCGACGGCCTCGGCCGCCGAGCGGTGGCCGATCTCGCGCACTGTGGCCAGGTGCCAGGCTCCGACCAGGTAACCGACAGCGCAGGCGGCAAGCAGCGGAATCAACCGCGCGCGTTTCGACACTCGCTTCCGACGCATGATGACGCCCCCGTCGATCCCTTGGCTCTCTTTCCTTTCAAAGGAAGCTTAATTTATGGCTAACCATGGGTATTTTGCCGGCCGCATTTTGCGCGCCGGCGATGGCCGGCGATCTTTCGTAAGCGCTGCGAGCATCGCAATAAAAAGGCCCGGCGGGGGCCGGGCCTTTGAACTGCAGAAACTGCGATGTCGAGCTTAGGCCGCTTCTTCCTCGACGACTGAATCGTCTTCGGCGTCCGGCTTCGGACCGCGGCGCGGTCCCTTGGCCAGGGCGGCCTCGATTTCCTTGATCGCTTCGGTCTCGGTGATCCGCTGCACCGCCGCGACTTCGCGCGACAACCGGTCGAGCGCCGCTTCGTACAATTGGCGCTCGGAATAGGATTGCTCCGGCTGGGTCTCGGAGCGGTACAGGTCACGAACGACCTCGGCGATCGCGACAATATCGCCGGAATTGATCTTGGCCTCGTATTCCTGCGCGCGCCGCGACCACATCGTGCGCTTGATCCGCGCGCGGCCCTTGAGCGTTTCCAGCGCGCGCTTGACCATCGGGGTCTCCGCCAGCTTGCGCATGCCGACAGAAGCGACCTTCGCGGTCGGCACCCGCAAGGTCATCTTGTCCTTGACGAAATTGATGACAAACAGCTCGAGGCGAGCGCCGGCGACCTCTTGCTCCTCGATCGCCACGATCTGGCCGACGCCGTGCGCCGGATAGACGATAAATTCGTGGGTCTTGAAGCCCTGTCGCTGCGTAGTCTTCTTTGCATTCATTCCCAAAGCTGCTGCTCCTTCCGCCTCCGGCTTGCGCCGATGCGCGGGCTTCGCCACGTTGACCCGGCTTCGGGTCAGCGCGCGCGCTGATTGTGATGGCCTCCGGCTCGCGCGGGAGGAGGGTTTTGCCTTCCGGCTCATGCCGGTCGCACTCTTCTTCGAACGACGACGAGTTTTCTCTGCCACTGCTCTCGCGTGGAATTCACGCCTCTTTTGACGGTTCCTCGGATACTCCCCGAAAAAATAAGCTCCCGGTGGGGAGCGGGGCTCGGGGTGTTATTCATTGTGTAACAGCTATATATCACATTTTCCGCGAAAATCAAAGCCTTAAGACTGCCACAGGCCTAGCATGAGGACTGGGCAGGGCGCTATTTTTAACGATGGTTAAACCTGCAACTTCCGCGGGATATCAGTCGCCGCTGCCCGGATTGGCTGAAAAATGCTCGTCGAATTTGTTGGCGACACCTTCCCACTGCTTGGCATCGGCCGGCGGCGTCTTTTTGGTCGTGATATTCGGCCAGACTTTCGCGTATTCGGCGTTGACGCCCAGCCATTTTTCCAGACCAGGTTCGGTATCCGGCTTAATGGCTTCAACCGGGCATTCCGGCTCGCACACGCCGCAATCGATGCATTCGTCCGGGTGGATGACCAGCATGTTTTCGCCCTCGTAGAAGCAATCGACAGGGCAAACTTCAACGCAGTCCATGTATTTGCATTTGATGCAATTGTCGTTGACGATATAGGTCATTTGCGCACTCGAGACGGTCCTTTTTGAAGCCTTGCTCCTATCGTATGGGTCAGGAGCACGCAAGAAGGCGCCTTTCGCCACTCCTTCGCGCCGCCAATACCTTCATTGCAAATCCTGGTACAGGACCGCGGCGCTTTGCGCCGAGCCACGGCGCTCGACAAAGCCAAGCACCTTGACGACGCGCACGCCGCGGTCGAGGGCGACCGTGATGACGTCGCCGGCTCGCACCATCCGTCCCGGTGCGTCAATCCGCGCTCCGTTGACCCGGACAAAACCCGCGCCCGCCAATGCCGCGGCGGCGCCGCGCGTGCGCACCAGGCGAGCATGCCAGAGCCAGCGATCGATGCGCTGGCGTTCCACCGAGGTCGCCACTCAACGGCGCTCCTTGGCGTCGGCCTCAAGCTGTTCCTTCAAGGCGGCGAGCTTGGCGAAAGGTGAATTGGGATCGGGGCGTTTCTCTCTGGGCTCAAAGCGTTTCCCGGGCGGCCGCTCGTGCTTTTGCCGATACTGGCGATCCTCTTGCCGCTCCATCCGATGCTCCGGCCGCCGTTGCCGGACCAGGTGGCGTCGTTTGGCGTGAGCCTCGGTGTCGACAGAGGGCGTGCTCGTTTCCGCCGCATCCTGCGCGCTGGCGAGCACCGGGGCGCCAGCGTCCGAGGCCGCGGGTTCTGGCAAAGGCTTACGTCCGCTCGGTTCACCGCGGATTGGCTTCGCCCTGCCCCGCTGACGCGTCTGGCCGCGCCGGCGATCGCCCATGCGCCCCGGACGCCAGACCTCGATCATCGCCGGCTCCGCCGGAGGCGATGCCACAGCGGAACTGCCGGTAGCGGCCTCCACAACCGGTGCGTCCGGCTGTCCAGGCGCGGGCTCCGCGACCGGCTGCACGCCGGACTCGCCAGCGCCGGAATCAACCGCGGCAGCTGGGGGGGTGATTTCCGCGGCCCCGGCTCCTGCGCCTTCGGGTGTTTCCTGGGGGGTTTCCGCAAGGGCGGCAGCCTCGGTGGAGGCAGGCTCGGTCTTTGCCACCGGCTCGGCCGGCTCCGGCGGCTTCGGCCGGCGCTCCAGGCGATAGCCGAGCGCGCGCAAGATCGAGGCAAATTCTTCGCCCGAGGCTCCGATCAGCGATGTCATCGTGTTGGCGACGGTAAAGACGCCGGTGCCGACGGCACCGGGTGGCCGCGCACCCGGCGCACCCTCGCGCCACGCCAGTGCGGGGCGGATGAGATCGGCGAGCCGCTCCAGAATATCGACCCGCACTGCTCGAGCCCCGCAAACGCGATAGCCCGTTGTGGAGTACAGCGCCGCATCGATCGCCGGGTCGGCCGGTATCGAGGTGCGGCCGCTGCCAGCGAGATGAAGAAGCTCGTCCAGGACTTTGCTGTCCGTTTCATCGTGCCGCAGCGCCCAAAGTTGCGTCGCCAGTTTGCGTGGCGCCGGCTTCACCAAGGCCGGCAGATAGATGTGATAGGCGCCGAAGCGGACGCCGTATTTGCGCAACGTCGCGCGGGCAGGCTGATCGAGGGTTTTGACCTGATCGGCCACTTGGCTTCGATCGAGCACCCCCAGCGCCTCAACCAATTGAAACGCGACGCCGCGGGCGATGCCGGTGACGTCGCTGGCCGATGCCAGTTCGGCGAGCGGGCCGAGAAGTTTTTCGATGTGGGATTTGAGCCAGGCGTTGAGCCGGGTTTCGACGCTCTCGCGCGGTGCACCGGTGAGATATTCATCGGCCATGATGCGGATGCGCGGCCGCAGCAGTTCCTCGCTGGCCTGGAGTTTGCCGACGGCGGCGCCGATCCAGCGCAGCGTGCCATCGGCGGCGAGCACGAACTGATCATCGGGCGCCTCGGCGAGACGCATGGCGCGCGCAGCGATCTCGCCGGCAAGCGCCTTTTGCGCCGCGTTTTGCAGAGCCTTTGCCTCCGAGCCGCCCGAGGACGCATCGGCAACAAAGACAAAGCCGTCGAGCCGACCGATCAGATGGCCCTCGACCACGACGTCGCCGGTCTTGTTGAAATCGGGCTCGAGTGCTGCGTTCTCGCGCAGCCGCCGCATCAAGGCGCTGGTGCGGCGATCGACGAAACGTTCGGTGAGCCTTTCGTGCAAGGCATCCGACAAGCGATCTTCGACGGCACGCGTGACGCCTTGCCAGTGCTCGGGATCCGCGAGCCAGTCGGGACGGTTCGCGGCAAAGGTCCAGGTGCGAATATGAGCGATGCGGGTGGACAAGGTGTCGATGTCGCCATCGGTGCGATCGGCGAGCGCAACCTGGTGAGTAAACCAGTCGGTTTTGATCGCGCCGTCGCGTTGCAGGAAGCCGTACAGCGTCACCACCAGTTCGGCATGATTGGCAGGGGCGATCTTGCGGTAATCGGGCAATTGACACACATCCCACAGCCGCTCGACGTCGGCCTTGGTTCGCGTCCATGCGCGCACCTCGTCATCGCGAGCGGCATGGTCCAATACGAGGATGTCCTCGGCGATCGGCGCCCGCGCCAACACGCTCTCGTTCGGCGCCATCGCCAGCGCCGCCTGGAGCGCCCCGACCGAGGAAAAATCGAGATCGGAATTGCGCCATTGCACGAGCTTCACCGGCTCGAATGTGTGCGATTCCAGCGCCTGTACCAGTTCGGTCTCGAACGGCGGACAGCGGCCGCTGGTGCCGAAAGTGCCATCGCGGGTGGCACGCCCGGCGCGGCCGGCAATTTGCGCGAGTTCGGACGGATTGAGTTTGCGGAATTGATAGCCGTCGAATTTGCGATCCGAGGCGAAGGCGACATGATCGACGTCGAGATTTAATCCCATGCCGATCGCATCCGTCGCGACCAAATAATCCACCTCGCCCGATTGATAGAGCTCGACTTGGGCGTTGCGCGTGCGCGGCGACAACGCGCCGAGCACCACGGCCGCGCCGCCGCGCTGGCGACGGATCAGTTCGGCGATCGCGTAGACCTCCTCGGCCGAAAACGCGACGATGGCGGAACGCCGTGGCAATCGGGTCAACTTCTTTTCGCCGGAGAAGGTCAGTCGCGACAGCCGTGGGCGGCTGACGATACTGGCGCCGGGCAACAACCGCTCCACGATCGGGCGCATGGTGGCGGCGCCGAGCACGAGCGTCTCCTCGCGACCGCGCCGGTGCAGCATGCGATCGGTAAACACGTGCCCACGCTCGAAATCGGCGGCCAGTTGGATTTCGTCGACCGCAAGGAACGCGACGTCGAGCTCGCGCGGCATCGCCTCGACGGTGGCAACCCAGAACCGCGGATTTGGCGGCTTGATCTTTTCTTCACCGGTGACGAGCGCCACCGCCTCGGCGCCGACCCGCTCCACCGCCCGGTTATAGACCTCGCGCGCCAACAGCCGCAGCGGCAAGCCGATCATGCCCGAGGAATGCGCAAGCATTCGCTCGATGGCGAGATGGGTTTTGCCGGTATTTGTCGGACCAAGTACGGCGGTTACGCCTGAGCCGCGGGCGCTTAGCTCGCGGTCGGCGATAGGCGAGAACGAAATCGACATCAAAAGCCCGGCTGAGGCGGTCTCAAGGAGGAAAGGAGTGCTTGTCTAGCACAACAAAGGCGCTGGAAAGCCCTGTGCTTAACGTGTGGAACGACTCTGGAACGAATCGCGGCCGAATCGGCGACTCCGCAACTGTTCGTCTTCGTTCACTGCGATATATGGCCCAGTCGACGAGCCTGCATACCAAATCGGGTGGAACTGGGGCCCGCGACGGGTTGTCTCGGTCATGCAAAGCCGCGCTCGGCTCGCAACCAGGATTTTGACAGGAGTCAAGAGGCCAAGCGCTGTGAACAACGGGGATGGGCTCGGTCGCCGACCGCAAGCCGCTCCAAGGCGTCACTGCGTTTTGGCGATCGGGTGCGGCGGCAAGGCGGGCTGGGCCACTGAAACGAATTCTGTGGCACGCAATAATCCGATGCCGAGCGGTGTCGGCATCGCGAAGCGGAACGGGACCACCACACGCGTGCCAACGATCGGCGCCAGCCAGACCTCGGCATCACGCAGAGTGACAAGATATTTGATCGCCGGGCGGTCCGGCACATATCCGGCAATAGGCGTGAAATACACGGCGCAGACCACTGCCGGACCTTCATAGCCGCGATCAGCCTTGACGGTTTCCATGCGCCTGAATTCGCTGTGCAGGTCGTAGCGAACCCGACCGTCGAACACCGCCACTTTGCGATTGCAGGCTTCCGGCGAAACCGGATCGCCGCTGCCGGAAACGCGGTTGAGCATCGAGGTCATCGGATCGAGCACGCCGCGACGGTCGGCATCGGTGACCGGTATACGATCCGCAATGGGCGGCAATGGCGGCTCGACCGCATAATTGGTGACATTGCCGCCGGCCAGCGTCATCCGCACGTCATCAATTTTGCGGTCATAGCTCAGCGTCGCCCCATACGTCGTGGGCATCGGCTGACCGGCGCTGATGGTCCCGTGGGCACTGCCGCTGCCACGGCCGCCGGTGAAAAAACGGATGATGCCGGTTGTCGTCCCGCTCGCCGCCGCCGAATAAGCGTCGTCGGACAATTCGATGATCCA
>JBQCCX010000287.1:0-3050 GCA_051961815.1 Xanthobacteraceae bacterium | reverse complement strand
ATTACGCGGCGGGCAGCGCCGCGTTTGCGTTTTATCTCGCCTCCGGACGTAGCGTCGTGCGCCTGAGGCTGATCGGCATTCGTCTGCGCTGGTGGCTTTTCGCCGACATTCTGCGCGTCGGCGCGGTCGCGGCTTTGATCACGGTCGGCACCAATCTCACCATCGCGATTGCGACCGCGCTCGTTGGCGCGCTCGGACCTGCGGCGATCGCCGGTTATGGCGTCGGCACGCGCCTTGAATATTTGCTGATCCCGCTAATGTTCGGATTGGGCGGGCCGCTTGTCGCCATGGTCGGCACCAATATCGGCGCGCAGCGCCACGATCGTGCGTTGCGCGTCGCCTGGATCGGCGCCGGCATCGCCGCGGCTTTGTGCGAACTGATCGGGCTTGCCGCGGCGATGGCGCCGCACGCCTGGTTGTCGCTGTTCGACACCGCGCCGGAGAGGATCGAGGCCGGCACGCGCTATCTCCAAGTCGTCGGACCGGCCTATGGCCTGTTCGGCCTCGGCATGGCGCTCTATTTCGCCTCGCAAGGCGCTGGCCGCCTCCTCTGGCCCCTCATTGCCAATGTGACCCGCCTCGTGATCGCGGCGGTGGGCGGCTATGTGGCGTTGCGGATGAGTGGGAGCCTGACCGGCGTGTTCGCCGCTTTGGCGGTTGCGCTTTGTGCTTTTGGCCTGATTAATGCGGCAGCAATCGCCGGCGGCTCGTGGTTTGACAAACCGCTGCGCATTGGGCGCGAGGAGCTGGCATGAAACGCTACCTGGAAGATTTTGCCGTCGGCCAGGTTTTCAACACAGGCCGCAAGCGGGTCGACAAGACCGAGATCTTCGCTTTCGCGCGAGAATACGATCCGCAGCCCTATCATCTTGACGAGGAGGCCGCGAAAAAGTCGCCGTTTGCCGGTCTCGCCGCAAGCGGCTGGCACACCGCGGCACTCACCATGCGGCTTCTGGTCGACGGCGAATTCCAGCCGGCCGGCGGCATACTCGGCGTCGGCTTTGACGAATTGAGCTGGCCGCGCGCGGTTCGGCCCGGCGACGAATTATATGTGACAAGCGAAGTGCTCGAAGTGCGGCCCTCGAAATCGCGGCCGGACCGCGGCATGATCCGGGTGCGCAATACCACGTTCAATCAGAACGGCGAGCCGGTGCAGGTTTTCACCGGCAATCTTCTGGTGCCGCGACGGCCGAGCGAGGCGCAGGTGTGATTTTTCATTTGACTCGTCATTGCGAGCCAACGGGTCCGGCCCGAAGTGGCCGGCCCGATGACAAGCTCCGCGAAGCAATCCAGCACAATCCGCAACGAGATCTGGATGCTTCGTCGCTCCGCTCCTCGCAATGACGAGATAGCGTTAGTCACCGGCTCTCGTCAGCAGATCTAAGAGGGATTTCTCAATGCGCATTTTGGTGGTGGGCGCCGGCGCGCTCGGCGGCTATTTCGGCGGCAGGCTCACCGAGGCCGGCGGCGACGTGACGTTTCTGGTGCGGCCGCGCCGCGCCGAACAATTGGCCAAAGGCGGATTGATCGTCCGTAGTCCCAAGGGCGACATCAGCATCGCGGCGCCGCCAACCGTGCTATCCGAAAATATCCGCAGCCCCTTCGATCTAATCCTGTTGAGCTGCAAGGCCTATGACCTGCAAGGCGCCATGGACTCATTTGCGCCGGCGGTCGGCGCCAATACGGCGATCCTGCCGCTCCTTAACGGCATGAAGCATATGGATATGCTCGCAGCGCGGTTTGGCGCGCCCGCAGTGCTTGGCGGCCAATGCATCATTTCGGCGACGCTTGATGCCGAAGGACGCGTCCTTCACCTCAATGATTTGCATTTTGTGTCATTCGGGGAACAGAGCGGCGCCAAATCGCCGCGCGTGCAAGCGATCGCCGCGGCGTTTTCCGGCGCCAAGTTCGACGCTGCGCTCTCCACCGCGGTCCTGCAGGAGATGTGGGAGAAATGGGCGTTCATCGCGGCCGCGGCCGGTATCTGCTCGCTGATGCGCGGCGCCTTCGGCGACATCGCCGCCGCCGGGGCCAGCCATTTCGCCAGCGATATGTTCGGCGAGTGCTGCGCGATCGCGGCGAAGAACGGCTTTGCCCCAGGCGACACCGCGGTCAAACGCAGCCGCGGCATGTTGACCGCGGCGGGATCCCCGATTGCTGCCTCGATGCTGCGCGACATCGAACGCGGCGCGCCGAGCGAGGCCGACCATATCATTGGCGATCTGTTGGCGCGCGGCGGCGGCGGCAAAGCTTCGGCAAGCACCGGCGATTATCCGCTGTTGCAGATTGCCTATGCCCATTTGAGGACTTACGAATAAAGACGCCGGCGGGAGACGCCCGCCGCGGCGACGCGCTAGTCCGCCCGCCAGCCTGGAACTTTTCAGGCCGTACAACTATCTCCCGGTAGCGACGTTGTTGTCGGCAGCAAGAGAGGCGGTGGCATGAGCAAGATCGTCTATCGCATAGTCGAGCACGATGGCGGCTGGGCCTATCAGGTCGACGGCGCATTCTCCGAGACATTCCCCTCACATGATGCGGCGCGCAGTGCCGCGCTGCGCGCTGCCGCCGAACAACATATGCCGGGCGAGACCCGCGCCATTTCCTGGGAAGACGAAAAGGGCAAGTGGCACGAGGAAGTCGCCCGCGGCGACGATCGGCCGGAGGCCGAGGTGGAAGGTTAGCTGGCGACTGAGCCGGCGTATTTTCGCTTATTCCCGCGCAAGCGGGAATGAGAGAAACAAGTCCGGCCATGACGGCCTAGGTATTCGCGGCTATCGTAGAGCGGCATGTCCGCGCCGCAGCAAAATCGATCGCGCTATGAAGTCGAAACCGCCTTGAGCGGTTACGAGCTCCTCAACGATCCCCTACTCAACAAGGGTACCGCCTTTACCGAGGCGGAGCGGGACGCTTTCGATCTGCATGGCCTGTTGCCGCCGCATGTCGCCGAACTCGATTATCAGGTCAAGCGCCGGCTCGCCGCCTTTCATGGGCTCGGCAGCGACCTGCAGCGCTACGTGTTTCTGCGCGGCTTGCAGGACACTAACGAGACA
>JBQCCX010000286.1:0-10620 GCA_051961815.1 Xanthobacteraceae bacterium | reverse complement strand
GACCGTTTGGGGCACCGGAACGCCGCGCCGCGAATTCCTCGCGGTGGACGACCTGGCGGATGCATGCGTCTTCGTCATGAAGTCCTATTCGGACCTGGAATTTCTCAATGTCGGAACCGGCGAGGACATCACCATCGCTGAATTTGCCCGCTTGATCGCCGACGTGGTCGGCTTTCAAGGCACGATCGAATTCGATGCGTCGCGGCCCGACGGTGCGCCGCAG
The DNA here is from genome assembly GCA_051961815.1 of Xanthobacteraceae bacterium. Lineage (GTDB taxonomy): Bacteria > Pseudomonadota > Alphaproteobacteria > Rhizobiales > Xanthobacteraceae > BOG-931. Next base: position 10,397 of record JBQCCX010000286.1, on the reverse strand, counting down.
AAACTTCTGGACGTATCACGCATCAACGCCCTGGGCTGGCGCGCGCAGATTCCGCTGCGGCAAGGCTTGCAGCGCATGTATGCCGACTTCGTTGCGCATTATCCGGAACTGCGCAGGCAGCCGGAAATCTCGCCACCGCGCAGCGCCGCAATGCAGAGACGATAGCCAGGACACGACAACTATGCCGATTTTGCTCAATGAAACACACGACCCGGCGCGGCGCAGCTTTGTTGAAAGCGCCAATCTGCCGGGCAGCGATTTTCCGATCCAGAATTTGCCGTTCGGTGTGTTTCGCCTGGGACCGAGCGAGCAACCTCGCGTGGGCGTGGCGATCGGCGACCAGATCGTTGATGTTTCTGCGGCGGCCGGACTGTTCGAGGGCCCGGCCGCGATGGCGGCACAGGCATGTGGCGCGCCATTTCTCAATCCGTTGATGTCATTAGGGCCGCCGGCTTGGTCGGCCTTGCGGGGCGCCTTGTCACGCGAGCTCGCCGCCGAAGCCGGCGCCAGAGGCCGTTTGCGTCCGTATCTGACGCCGATGACCTATGCCGAGATGCGAATGCCGGTTGCATTCCGCAACTTCACCGACTTTTTTGCTTCGATCTTTCATGCCGGCAATGCCGGACGATTGTTTCGCCCCGATCATCCGTTGACCCCGAACTACAAATACGTCCCCCTCGCCTATCACAGCCGCGCATCCTCGGTGCGCATCAGCGATATCCCGGTGAGGCGGCCGAGCGGACAGCGCAAAGCGCCGGAGGAAACGACGCCGAGCTTCGGGCCTTCGCAGCGTCTCGATTTCGAACTGGAACTCGGCGCATTTATCGGTACCGCGTCGGAGTTGGGTCGACCGGTCCCGATCGGCGCCGCGGCAAGTTACATTTTCGGCTACTGCCTGCTCAATGACTGGTCCGCGCGCGACATTCAGGCTTGGGAATCGCAGCCGCTGGGTCCGTTTCTCGGCAAGAACTTCGCCACCACGATTTCGCCCTGGGTGGTGACGGCCGAAGCCTTGGTGCCGTATCACATTGCCGCGTTCACGAGACCCGAAGGCGACCCGGCGCCGCTGCCACATCTCGATGACGCGCAGGATCGGGCGGAGGGCGGCCTCGACATCACGCTCGAAGCCTATGTCTCAACCGACGCGATGCGCCGCGACGGCATGCCCGCACATCGTCTGGCGCAAAGTGCGTTGGCGCAGATGTACTGGACCTTCGCGCAGATGGTCACGCACCACACCACCAACGGCTGCAATCTCGAGATCGGCGACCTGCTTGGATCCGGCACCGTATCCGGACCGGAACCGTCGAGCTGGGCCAGTCTGCTCGAACTGACCGCGGGCGGCTCGAAGCCACTGACGCTGCCCAATGGCGAACAGCGCACGTTCATCCAAGACGGTGACGAGATCAGCTTCCGCGGCTTTTGCGCCCGGCCGGGTCAGGCGCGGATCGGGTTCGGCGAATGCCGCGCGACGGTGCTGCCGGCGGCATAGACGGACCTTGCCGGTCAATGAATCTCCGGCTCGGCAATGGCCGCCTGGCCCTGCAGAAAATCGAAGTCACAGCCCTCGTCAGCCTGGCCGATATGGGCTGAGAACATCGCGCCGTAGCCCCGCGGATAGCGTGGCGGCGGCGCCCGCCAAGCCTCGCGGCGGCGCCCGAGCTCGTCGGCCGGCACGTGCAAGTGGATGCGGCGGAGAGCGACGTCGACCTCGATCTCGTCGCCGGTCTGCACCAGCGCCAATGGGCCGCCGACAAAGCTCTCCGGCGCAACATGCAGAATGCAGGCGCCGTAACTGGTGCCGCTCATACGTGCGTCGGAGATGCGCAGCATGTCGCGCACGCCGGCTTTGAGAAGCTTCTTCGGGATCGGCAGCTGCCCCCATTCCGGCATGCCCGGGCCGCCCTTCGGCCCGCCATTTTTGAGGACCAGCACGTGATCGGGCGTCGCCTCAAGGTCCTCGCGGTCGACCTCGCGCGCCATATGGTCGTAATTCTCGAACGCGATCGCCTTGCCGCGATGGCGCAGCAATCGTTTGTCGGCGGCGGCCGGCTTCATGACGCAGCCGCGCGGCGCCAGATTGCCGGTAAGCACCGCGGTCGCGCCCTCCGGATAGAGCGGTTTGTCGAGCGAATGGATAACGTCCGGCAGATGCACCGTGCTGGCGGCGATCGCCTCGCCGAGCGTGCGGCCTGAGACCGTGATACAGGACGGATCGAGCAGATCGCGCATTTGCGCCATCAAGGCGCGCAAGCCGCCAGCATAGAAAAAGTCCTCCATCAGATATTTGCCCGACGGCGTGATATTGGCAATGACCGGCACTTGCCGCGAAATTTCGTCGAACCGCGCCATGTCGAGCGTGATCCCGGCGCGCCGCGCCATGGCGATGACGTGGATGATGGCATTGGTCGAGCCGCCGAGCGCCATATGGACGCGGATCGCATTGTCGAACGCCGCCGGAGTGAGAATCTTGTGCGGCGTCAAATCCTCCCACACCATCTCGACGGCGCGGCGTCCGGCGGCGGCACACATGCGCGGATGATTGGAATCCGGCGCCGGGATCGACGAGGCGCCAGGCAGCGTCAATCCGAGCGCCTCGGTAATCGCCATCATCGTCGCCGCCGTGCCCATCACCATGCAGGTGCCGAACGAGCGCGAGATGCCGCCCTCGATCTCGTTCCATTCGTCGTCGCCGATGCGGCCGGCGCGTTTTTCGTCCCAATATTTCCACGCGTCGGAGCCCGAGCCGAGCACGTTGCCGCGCCAGTTGCCGCGCAGCATTGGCCCGGCCGGCACATAGATCGCCGGAATGCCCATGCTGATCGCGCCCATGATCAATCCCGGCGTGGTCTTGTCGCAGCCGCCCATCAGCACCGCGCCGTCGATCGGATGGCTGCGCAACAGCTCTTCGCATTCCATCGCCAGAAAATTGCGGTAGAGCATGGTTGAGGGTTTGACGAATGGCTCGGCGAGCGACATCGCCGGTAGTTCGACCGGAAATCCGCCGGCCTGATAGACCCCGCGCTTGACGTCTTCGGCGCGGTCGCGCAGGTGGCCGTGACAGGCGTTGATCTCGCTCCAGGTATTGATGATGCCGATGACGGGCTTGCCCACCCAATCGGCGCGGTCATAGCCGAATTGGCGCAACCGCGAGCGATGGCCGAACGAGCGCAAATCGTTGCGCCCGAGCCATCGATAAGAGCGCAAGTCCTCCGGCGATTTTTTGATCGATGTCATATGCGATCCGATATCGGTGAGGGGAACGGCCTGAGACAATTCTGCACGTTTCTACCCCCTCACCCTCGCTCACTACGTTTCGCTCGACCTCTCCTTAACGGGGAGAGGTGAAAGACTCAGTCACTCCGCGGTGGCCCCGGTGGCTTGCACCACCTTCGCCCATTTTGCGGTCTCGTCGGCGACGACTTTGCCGAAATTCTCCGGCGTGCCCGGAATGAGAATGCCGCCGAGATCGGCGAGCTTGGCCTGCATTCCCGGGTCGGCCAGCGCTTCATTGACGAGACGATTGAGCTTGTCGACGATCGGGCGCGGCGTGCCTTTGGGCACCGCCATGCCGAACCAGGCGCTGGCTTCGTAGCCCGGCACAGTCTCGGCAACGGTCGGCACGCCGGGCAGCGCTTTCGACGGCGCCGACGTCGTCACCGCCAGCGCGCGCAGCCGCCCGCCCTGAATGTGCCCGAGCGAAGACGGCAGATTGTCGAACATCACCTGCACTTGATTGGCGAGAAGATCGGTGAGCGCCGGCGCCGAGCCCCGATAAGGCACGTGTACGAGCTCGACGCCAGTCATCATCATGAACAAGGCGCCTGACAGATGCACCGAGGTGCCGATGCCCGAAGAGCCGAGATTGACCTTGCCGGGATTGGCCTTGGCGTAATCGATGAACTCCTTCACCGTGTGCGTCGGCACGTTCGGGTTGACCTCCATGACGTTCGGTACCCGGATGAAGCCGGCGACCGGCGCCATGTCGCGAATAAAATCGAACGACAGATTTTTATAGAGACTGGCATTGATGGCATTGGCGGGATTGACCAGGAACACGGTGTAGCCGTCGGGCGGTGCATGCACCGCGATTTCGGTGGCGAGGTTGTTGCCGGCGCCGGGCTTGTTCTCGACGGCGAATTGCTGGTGCAGATGTTCGGACAGATATTGTCCGATCAGGCGCGCGCAAATGTCGGTCGAACCACCGGGCGGATAGCCGACCAGCCAGCGCACCGGATGGTTGGGATAATCGTCGTCCGCGGCGCGCACCGGGCCGCCGAGGAGCGCGACCACGGCGAAGGCAAGCGCCAGCGCCGCAATAGTCCGACTTACACCCTTCATTCCAGTCTCCTTGTCCGTTCCCCTGCTAAAGCAAAATGATTTTGGATTAAATCGTCGTTTCGCTTTAGCCTTTTGTTTGAGCATGATCTTTTCCGAACCGGTATCCACTTTTCGGGATCATGCTGTAAGCTTTTTGTCCGCGGCTGGCGACCCTACGCGGGTCGACCGATCTCACACAAGTGATCGCTGCTGCGCTCTTGTATGCCGCGCATGGTCTTGTCCGCCCGATTCGAGAACGCTAGTTTCGCCGCCTTCCCAATCTCCCAAAGCCGAATTCGAGGAATATTGTCATGATCGACCTTTATGCGTTGACCAGTCCCAATGTGCAGAAAATCTACATCATGCTCGAAGAGACCAAACTGCCGTACAAAGAGCATTTCGTCGACGTCTGGAAGGGCGAGCAGTACAATCCGGATTTCATCAAGATCAATCCGAACTCCAAGATTCCGACGATCGTCGATCATGAAGGGCCGGGCGGCAAGCCTTACACCGTGTTCGAATCCGGCGCGATTCTTTTGTATCTCGCCGAGAAGACCGGAAAATTCCTGCCCCAGGACATGACAAAAAATACGAAGTGCTGCAATGGCTGATGTTCCAGCTCACCGGCATCGGGCCGATGTTCGGCCAATGGACCCACTTCAAGCTGTTCGCGCCGAAGGACAAGGATAATTCCTACTCGATGACGCGCTATCAGACCGAATTGAAACGTCTTTACGAAGTGATGGAAAAGCGTCTGGCGCACTCCCCGTATCTCGGCGGCGCGGAATATTCGATCGCCGACATCGCCACCTTCCCATGGACGCGCAACCATGACGCCCAGGGCGTCAAATGGGACGACCACCCCAACGTGGCGCGCTGGTTCAAAGCGATCGACGAGCGGCCGGCGGTGAAGGCGGCGCTTGCCAAGATCGCGGTGATCAAATCGAACCGCGACACCGCGAACGACGACCAGAAAGATCGCTTCTTCAATCGTGGCCGTTACGCGCGGGCTTAAGACGCACTACACGCTCCTTCTCACCCGCTTGCGGGTGGGAATTCGCATCCCTCCCCGCGCTAGCGGGGAGGGATGACGCGACCTACTTCGCCGGCACGGCCTGCCTGACCGGCGGCGTTTCGTCGGCGGCGCCGGCTTCCTGATTGGCCTCGCTCAGGAGCTTGCCGATCGCGTCCGCGCGCCGCGCCTGTTTTTGTTTTTCCCGCTCTTTTTCTCGTTCTCTTTCTTGCGCCTTTTGCTGCTCGGCGAACCAGTGGTAGTCCATTTCCCAGCACATCGGATTCTCCATCCATGATGGAATCGAAACCATAACGCTGCGCGACAACCCGCAGTTCCCCCTTGCGAGGCCGCCGTCGCCGTTTGATCATACCCAACCACCGGCACCCGTGCCGCAGACGGAGAGATTGCGTGCCCGACCATCCTAGCCATCACGACACCACGCGGGCGACGGCCAAGCTGCCCGGATTGGAAATCGAAATTGTGCATCGCCGGCCGCAGGACAGTGAAGCCGAAGCGCTCTCGATCACGCTGCACGCCGTGCCGTCGTTCGAGGCCTTCGGCCGGTACTTCGAGGCCGCGAATCCGTTGGCTTTTTGGGCGCAGGCCATGCAAACGGCTTGGCTGCCGTGGTTCGGTGCAAGCCGTGCGCTGATGCTGCCTTGGACCGCTCTTTGGAGCGCCGCCGGCGCGATGCCTCATGCGCCGAACTTGCAGCCCTCGGCGCAGCCGGATGAAGGCAAAGACACGTAAAGCGCTACAGTTTACCCGCTCATTCCCGCGCAAGCGGGAATCCAGCTTTTTGCGGAAAAATGAAGTGGGTCCCCGCTTTCCACCTTCGCGCTCCGCGCTTCGGTGGGCTGCAAACCCGCCGAAGCTCGCCGAGCGAGCGTAGGCGGCTCGCGGGGACGAGCGGCCTGTGAAGCCGTTTATTGCCGCGCCGCCGCCGCCTTTTTCACCACCCTGCGCGCCTGCACCGCCATCTCGGAGCGATGGTCGAGCCGCAAGGTCAGGCAGCAGGCCGAGCCGCCGCTCCGCAGGAAAGCGTGCAGCGGCGTTTCGACAACGGTGTAGCCGCGTTGTTGCAGTCTCGCGCGCAACGCGGTGCTGCAGCTCGAAAGCACGATCGTGTCGCGGATGCAGACCGCGTTGGCGGCAAAGCGTTCGGCATCGGCACGGCCGAGCGCGATGCGATCTTCCGGGGCGACATGCGCCTCGATGGTGGCGCGGGCGGCCGGTGTGAACGCCTCCGGATAATATATGACCGCGCCGCACGGCAGCGCGCATAGCGCCGTGTCCAGATGATAAAAGCAGGCATCGGCAAGCGGCAGCGGCAGGCAGCGATGACCGAAGTGCCGCTCGAGGACACTCGCCGCTGCACCATCCGAGCGGAAACCGCATCCCAGCCAGAACAGCCGGCGCCGCATATCCCAGATGCAATCGCCCGCGCCTTCCAGGATCACGCCATCCGGAAGCTTCGAAACATCGTCCAGCACGCCGCGTGTGGCCAGCGCGGCAAAATGGGCGGCAAAGACCGGCTCCTCATTGCGCCGTTCGGGGTGGCGGAACCGCGTCAGTACGGCCTTGCGATCGAGCACAACCGCGGCATTGGCGGTGAACACCAGATCTGGCAGATCCGGGGCCGGCTCAACCGTGTCCACGATCGCACCGGCGGCGATCAAGGCCGCGCGCAGCGCCGCCCATTGTCGCTCGGCGTCGGCATGCAAATGGCCGTCGCCGGCGCAAGCCTGCGGGTCCATCCACGGATTGATGCTGTAGGTCACGGCGAAATGGCGCGGCGGACACATCAACAGATGCGGCCGTGCGCCGCTCGCGGCGAGCGAGGCGTGAAAGTTCATTGCAGCCGGATCAGTCCCCTCAATGCGCGCCGCACGATTTTCGAATCGACGCGGCCTCGTTTTGTGTTGCCCCATATAGGATGAGCATCGCGGATTCGCAAATTGCGGGGCCGGTTCATTGAGAAACTTTCACAGTCTCGGCGGGCTGAAATCCCGGCGCGTTATGCGCCTCGCGACTCGATACCCCTGAGTCGACCGGCCACAACGCCGCTGCGAGGATGTAAAAAATTCACTTGTTTGGACGTGCTGGCGTCATTGACTGCGGAGCGATTTCACGGAATGTTTTTGTTCATTCCTTGGGGGAATAGAGGGGACTTAGCTATGAATGTGTCCATTCGTGATCTGACGGTCGATGAACTGGAACGGGTCGTCGGCGGTGACGCCCCGCGTGGCGCCGGCTGCGCAACGGAGGAAGAGACCTGCGTGGGGTGGAAGGATGGGTTCGGTGCCGCGTTTGGATTCATATATTTTTTCCCGTGCTAGGATAATCGAGCGCGAGCGCTACAAAGAAAAACGTTTCAGTCGCCGGCTTTCTCCAGCATGGTGCGCATGAAGCGCACGGCGGCCGCACCTTTCAGCGCGCTCGACCACAAATCGCCCGCCATCTTCTCGTGCAGCGCCAACGCCTCGGGCGCCGACGTGATCATGGCGACGCCAACGCGGATGTTCGGCTCCTCGCCGAGGCGGAACGGGCTTAAGGCCAAAATCTTCCGGTCCGGCTGGCGGAAGATCTGAAAGCTGGTATGCGGCAGCGTGTCGAGCACGATGCCGATCTGCACGCCGATCGGTTCGTTCGCCATCAGGCCGAGAAAGTGTTCGGCCTCGGCGCGGGCGAGCCGCCGGCGTTCGCGGCGCACCGCCTCGGGCAGGTCGAGGCGGCCGACCAGCCCGTTGCGCAGGAAGCGCTGCATTTCGCTGGCCGCGATCAGATTGACGATAGCGGGGCGGCGGCGGCGGTAAGCCTCCTTGCGGCTGCGCAGCACCGCCATGAGCTCCTCGATCTGCGCCACCGCCTTGCCGTGCTTGGCGACAGTCTCCGGTATCGACTCGCGCAGCACGTCGGCAAGCGCCCGGTCGAAGCCGTCGGAAGCGAGCACATACGAAATCGGGCCAGCGAGCACGATGATGTGCTCGGCGCTTTCCTCGATCTGCCGCATGCGCTCGAAATAGCTCACCGCCGAGGCGATGTATTCGACGCCTACTCCGAGCAGCGTCGGCACCGAAACCTGCAACAGTTCGGCGAGCTTCTCCAGCGTCTCGATCTTCGCCAGCTCCCCCTTTTCGAAACGATACAGCGCGGTCCGCGAAATGCCGAGCTTGGCGGCGATCTCTTCCGCGGACAGGCCGGAGCCGAGCCGAAACGCTTTGAGCCGGTTGCCGATATCGTCGAAGCGGAGCATTCAGAGGTCAGAGGATCGATGACGGACGACGGATAATAGCATGCGGGTAGCGCTATAATTCCGTCATCCGTTTTTGACTCGGCGCCGTCAACTATGCATCCATGGCGCCATGAAACCCGCCGCATTCCGCTATCACGCGCCGAAAACGATCGACGAAGCGGTCGCGCTGCTTGCCGAATTTGCCGCCGACGACGGCCGCGTGCTGGCCGGCGGCCAGAGTCTCGTCCCGACCATGGCGTTCCGGCTCGCCAGACCTGCGCACCTGGTCGACATCAACGGCGTGGAGGCGCTCAACCGCATTGCAATCACCGGCGGCAAGCTCGTCATCGGCGCCTGCGTTCGGCACGCGGCGTTCCATCGGCCGGTTTGCGACGGCCCGCTGGGAAAGCTTTTGACCGATGTCGTGCATCACATCGCGCATTATCCGATCCGCAACCGCGGCACGTTCTGCGGCAGTCTCGCGCATGCCGATCCGGCTTCGGAATGGTGCCTGGTGCTCGCGGCGCTTGACGGCGAGGTCGTGGCCAAAAGCGCGCGCGGTGAGCGCGTCATCGCGGCGCGCGATTTTTTCAAGGGCATCATGACCACCGCGCTGCGCGACGACGAGCTTCTCATTGAGGCGCGGCTGCCGCTGTTGTCCGCCGAAACCCGTTGCGGCTTTTACGAGTTCAGCCGGCGCGCCGGAGATTTTGCTCTGGCTGCGGCGCTTGGCATCTATCGTGTCGACGGCGGCAAGATCGCGGAGCCCCGCCTCGCGCTCGGCGGCGTCGAAGTCAATCCGCGGCGCATGGCGCAAGCCGAGCGCGCCCTCGCCGGCGCCCCTCCCGGCGACCAGGCATTCCGTGCCGCTGCACAAGCGGCGATGTCGGCCGTGGACCCGATGGAGGACATCATCAACAGCGCGCAGTATCGGCGCGATCTGGTGCTTGCGGTGGCACGCCGCGCGCTCGAACGGGCGGCGGCCGGATGATGAGTCGTTTCTGCCGTCATTCCGGGACGCGGAGGAAGCCCGTGGGCCCGGAATCCATAACCACGGTAGGTCAAATTCTAGCTGCTTCGGAAAGCTTTCGTTGGGCGGTGATTATGGATTCCGGGTTCTCGCCTGCGGTGAGCCCCGGAATGACGGCCTAGGATGACTGCCGCAGTAACACCCTGGATCGGGCAATCGGTTGCGCGGCTGGAGGATCCGCCGCTCGTGACCGGGCGCGGCGCGTTCGCCGGCGACATCAATTTCCCGCACCAGCTGTTCATGCGTGTGGTGCGCTCCGCGCATGCCCACGGCAGCATCGTCGCGATCGATACGGCGGCGGCTCGCGCCCTACCCCGCGTGTTTGCGGTGTGGACCGCAGCCGACATTCCCGACGTGCCGCCGGTCGACTTTCGCGAGGGTTCGATTCCGGCGCTCGATCCTTACCGTCAACCGGTGCTTGCCAAGGGCCGGGTGCGCTATGTCGGTGACCCCGTCGCCGCCGTGTTCGCGCAAGACCCATACATCGCCGAAGATGCCGCCGATCTCGTCGCCGTCGAGATCGATGAGCTGCCGCCGCTCTTGGACGCGCAGGCGGCGCCTGCCGAATTTTCAACCGGCCATTCCAGCGAAGCGGCGGTGATCCGCCAAGGCTATGGCGATGTCGACGCCGCATTCCAGCAGGCGGCGCATGTCGTTGAGCTCGACTTGGCGATCGGCCGCCATTCCGGCGTGCCGCTCGAGACCCGCGGCGCGATCGGACGATACGACGCCGCCCGCGGCATTCTCGAACTGCACGGCGCGGCCAAGGTTCCGCACCGTAATCAGGAATTGCTGGC
>JBQCCX010000285.1:0-2899 GCA_051961815.1 Xanthobacteraceae bacterium | reverse complement strand
TCCAGCCGATACCGGTCACCAGCGCATTGGCAGTATCCTTGACTTGGCGCTCGCCAGCCTCGCCCATGAGCTGGCGCACGGCTTCGATGAGATTGTGTGAGGAGCAGGCGGCCTGGCCGGCCGAGATCTGGCCGCCCCCCGTGTTCATTGGCAGCGTGCCTTTGTAGGACAGGTCGGTGGCGCGGACGAATGCCATCCCCTCCCCCGGCTTGCAGAAGCCGAATGCCTCGAACTGCATCACAATCGCGATCAGAAAATCGTCGTACGGATGGAACGAACGGATGTCCTTGATGTCCAGCCCGGCGGCGGCCAGCGCCTTTTTGCTGGCAATCTCATGCCCGCTGCGGGTAACGTCGACAAAATTCTCGCCGCCCAGAAAATTCGTGCGCTCGGCGTAGCCGATCGGGATGACAGATTTGTGCAGACCTTTTTCCCTGGCGCGCTGTCTGCTGGTGACGATCAGGCCTGCGGCGCCATCGGCCAGCATGACGCAGTCCAGAAGCCGGATCGGATCGGCGATCATGCGCGAATTCAGATAGTCCTCGACGGTGATCGGTACCCGTAAGACTTCGCAGGCGTTCTCGTTCAAGAGCGCGTGGTTACGTTGCGTGACCGCAAGTTTGCCGAGTGCGTGCAGGTCGACGCCGTATTTCGCATCGTACGCGCGTTGCAACAGGCCGAAGCCGCCGGGCGGCCCCAATAGACCATAGGGTTCGGTCCAGTCCCGGCGATAGTTGCGATCGTTGCGGCCGTTATGCTCGCGAACATGGGTGTCGGCGTACAAGCACAGCGCAACCTCGCACATGCCGGCGTCGATCGCGGCGGCGGCGCGCGCCACCGCTCCCACGGCGGAGCAGCCGCCGGTATGGACCTGTTCGCAAAATCCCACCTCGAGTCCAAGCATGTCGCAGGTGCTTTGCGCCCAGAACATGCTGGCACCGCCGGTGCCCGTGAGACCCGACATCACCAGTCCATCGATCTCGGCCTTGTCGAATCCGGTCTTGTCCAGGAGGGACTCCAGGATTTCGCCGGCCAGAACCCAGACGTCGCGATCACTCTTTTTCATCACTTTGGTTTCGGCATAAGCGACGATGGCGTTGTCACGCAGACCCATTGGTATCTCCCAAACTCCGCGCGCTCAGGCGTGATCTGGCCGTACGCGCGGCGCGGTCTTGTCGAGGAACTGGTGCAGGCGCGCAATCGATTCCGGGCTGCGCGTATATTCGGCCACCATGCGCTCGAAATAGAGCCCGTCGTCGTAAGACATGTCCTGCAGCCGCGGCAGGCTGTTGGTGATGGCAAAATTCGATAATGGCGCATTTTTGCAGATCTTGAGCGCCAGCTCCTTGGCCTTGGCGATGTGCTGCCCCTTGGGGACGATGTACTGCACGATGCCGCTGCGTTCGGCCTCTTCGCATTTGAGTACGCGACCGGTGAGCATCATGTCCTGCATCCGGGCAAACCCGATCAGTCGTGCCACACGCACCGAACCGCCGCCACCGATGAAGATGCCGCGCGTACCTTCGGGCAGGCCGAAATACGTGGTCTCGTCGGCGACGCGGATATGCGCGGCTGCTGCCGTTTCGAGCCCGCCGCCCAAGGTTGCGCCGTGCAGCGCGGCGACAAACGGGATATTGCCGCGCGCCATCTCCTCGAAGTAAGTCTTGCGATTGAACGCGAATGGCAGCCGCTTCGACTGTCCGTTTTTCCAGTTCTCCGCCGCCCATCGCAGATCGAGGCCGGCGCAGAAATTTTCGCCATGACCGAAGATGATCCCGCATTTGGCTTCTTCCCCGGCGCGTTCGATCGCCTCCCGCAATTGTTTCATGACGGTCGGGTTGAAGCAGTTGCGCTTGTCCGGGCGGTTAAGCCCGACCATCGCGATCTCACCATCGAGTTCGTAGGTAACTGTCTCTTGTTCGCTCATGACTTCTCCTGGCTTGACTGAAATAGATCCGAAACGCTTCGTGCACGCCGGCCTACACGGTCATTTCCGTGAGTTCGATGTAGCGGCGGCGTTGCGCCGCCGCATTGCCAAGCAGCGACGACAGCAGCAGGGCGCGCTTGAGATAAAGACCGATGGCATGCTCGTCGGTAAATCCGATCGCACCGTGCAGCTGGATGCAGGTTTGCGTGACCGCGAGCGCGTCCTCCGACGCCTTGGCTTTCACCGCAACGGCAAGCGCGGACTCGATACGATAGGGATCATTGGCGGCCGCGACCTGATAGAGCAGCGACCGCACGGCTTCGGTTTTTATGTAGATATCAACTGCTTTGTGCTGCAGCGCCTGAAAGCTTCCGATTGGTTTGCCGAACTGCTTGCGGACGCGCAGATAGTCGAAGGTGAGCTCCTGCGCCCCTTCCATGACGCCGAGCAGTTCAGCGGAAAGCGCAATCAGGGCGAGATCGGTGAGCGATTCGACGGCGCTGCGCGACGATTGCCGCGGCGGCACGAGGTCCGCCGGCGCGTCCTTCAATTCAACTGTCGCCAGCATGCGGCCGTCGACGGTCGGCGCAGTCGCGACACTCACGCCGGCCCCATCACGCGCCACGTAATAGAGTGCCGGTCCGTCAGCCCCCCTGGCGCTGACCAGAAAACCGTCGGCGCCGTCAGCACACACGGACATCTTCGTCCCGGTCAGGCGTGGCGCACGGTCGCCGGTCGCTTGCGTACGCAGCGCCAGCGGATCGTGCGCGCTCTCCTGCAGCGCTGGCACCACCAGCGCGTCCCCTGCCATGGCGCGCTGCAGTATCGGGTGGGGTGCGTGGCCTTGGGCGAGAGCGGCCGCGGCGATTATCGCAAGTCCGATCGGCTCGCCGAGAAGCCCGCGTCCAGCCTGCTCCAGTACCAGGGCGAGCTCGGTGAGGCCGAGCCCCAGCCCGCCTACCGAACTCGGCA
>JBQCCX010000284.1:0-10620 GCA_051961815.1 Xanthobacteraceae bacterium | reverse complement strand
CCATGCAGATCGAAAGCGTCGCGTTCCGCCTCGGTAAAGGCGGTGCCCTTATTGAGCAGCGGATTGTTGAGGAGCTCGTAACCGCTCAAGGCGGTTTCGACCGGGCGGTTGGCCTGGCAGTTGGCCTGGCGATCGGCCTGGTTTTGCGTCGGCGCGGGCATACCGGCCTACGATAGCCGCGAACGCCGCGCGTCAATAGGGAAGGTTTGGGGAAGAAGCGATCTTACGCTCGTCGCCGCGAAAGCGGGGACCCAGCTTTTGCGGCTTAGTGTCGATTTCCCTGGATTCCCGCTTACGCGGGAATGAGCGAATACGCTGGCTCAGTCGCCGGCTAACCTTCCACCTCGGCCTCCGGCCGATCGTCGCCGCGTGCGACTTCCTCGTGCCATTTGCCCTTATCGTCTTCCCAGGAAATGGCGCGGGTCTCGCCCGGCATATGTTGTTCGGCCGCAGCGCGCAGCGCGGCACTGCGCGCCGCATCATGCGAGGGGAATGTCTCGGAGAATGCGCCGTCAAGCTGATAGGCCCAGCCGCCATCGTGCTCGACGATGCGATAGACAATCTTGCTCATGTCGCCGCCTCCCTTGCTGCCGACAACAACGTCGCTATCGGGAGATAGTTGTACGGCCTGGAAAGTTCTAGGCTAGCGGGCGGGCTTCTCCCGCCGGCGTCTTTCTTCGTAAGTCCGCAAATGGGCATTGGCGATCTGCAACAGCGGATAATCGCTTCCCGAAGATTTGTGGCCGCCGCCGCGGGCCAACAGGTCGCCGATGATCTGATCGGCCTCGATCGCGGCGCCGCGTTCGATGTCGCGCAGCATCGAAGCGGCAATCGGGGATCCCGCCGCGGTCAACATGCCGAGGCTGCGCTTGACCGCGGTGTCGTCCGGGGCAAAGCCGTTCTTCGCCGCGATCGCGCAGCACTCGCCGAACATGTCGCTGGCGAAATGACTGGCCCCGGCGGCGGCGATGTCGCCGAAGGCGCCGCGCATCAGCGAGCAGATGCCGGCTGCGGCGGCAATGAACGCCCATTTCTCCCACATCTCCTGCAGGATCGCGGTGGAAAGCGCAGTGTCGAATTTGGCGCCGGAAAATGCCGCGGCGATCGCTTGCACGCGCGGCGATTTGGCGCCGTTCTGCTCGCCGAATGACACAAAATGCAAATCGTTGAGGTGAAGGACGCGTCCTTCGCCATCAAGCGTTGCCGAAATGATGCATTGGCCGCCAAGCACTGCGGGCGCGCCGAACCGCGCCCCGAGCGCATCCATGTGCTTCATGCCGTTAAGCAGCGGCAGGATCGCGGTATTAGCGCCGACCGCCGGCGCAAATGAATCCATGGCGCCTTGCAGGTCATAGGCCTTGCAGCTCAACAGGATCAGGTCGAATGGCGCGCGCAAGTTTTCGGACAGAATGGTGCGGGGCGTCGCGATGCTGATGTCACCCTTGGGACTGCGGACGATCAACCCGCCTTTGGCCAATTGTTCGGCGCGGCGCGGCCGCACCAGAAACGTCACGTCGCGGCCAGCCTCGGTGAGCCTGCCGCCGAAATAGCCGCCGAGCGCGCCGGCGCCCACCACCAAAATGCGCATTGAACGATTCCCTTCAGCTAAAGGATGATGTTTTTACGTCCGCTCATTCCCGCGCAAGCGGGAATCCAGCTTCTTGAAAATGACCTGGGTCCCCGCCTTCGCGGGGACGAGCGGGATTGGCGTCGAGTCAAACTTAATTCCCGCTTGATCATTGCGCCGGCCGGCGCGGCACCAGAAGATTGCCGGTGAAGACCTGCACTGGCTCGCCGTTCTGATTGAAGGTCGTATTGCGCACCCGGATCATGCCGCGGTCCGGCCGCGATTTCGAGGGCCGCACGTCGAGCACCTCGCTCGTCACATGTAATTCGTCGCCGGCGCGAACCGCGCGCGGCCAGCTCAATTCGTCGAAGCCGACGCCGAGAATCCCGCCGGCCGGTTTGAATTCGCCGTCGACCAGAAGCCGCATGGTCAGTGCCGCAGTGTGCCAGCCGCTGGCCGCCAGTCCGGCAAATGGCGACTTTTTCGCCGCTTCCTCGTCGAGATGATAGGGCTGCGGGTCGTATTCGCGCGCAAAGGCGAAGATCTCGGCTTTGTCGACCCGCTTGCGCCCGGACTTGAACACCTGCCCGACGGCGAAATCTTCCAGGACACGTTCCATCAAACGCGCGCTCATTGTGACTGGCTCCGAAAGACGACCGTGCATCATAGGCTAAACCCAAACGACCCGACCACTGGCTTAGAGCGTCATTGTCCTAAATGACGCGACTGGCCGTTCACCGTCACCCTGAGGTGGCCGCCAACGGGTCCGGCCCGAAGTGGCCGGCCCGATGACAAGCTCCGCGGCCCTCGAAGGGCGACGGCCCGAGCATCATTGGCCGCTCATCCTTCGAGGCTCGCTACGCTCGCACCTCAGGATGACGGGATTAGCCGATTCAATTTGGAGCGAAATCGCCGTAGGCTCTTTCCGGCAATGGCGTTCTCGCGCAGCCACGCCTATGCTAAAGCATGATCCCGAAAAGTGGATACCGGTTTTCGGAAAAGATCATGCTCAAACAAAAAGCTAGGATCGGCGGAACCAGACGAACGATTCGGCGTGCGATCGGCGCTTGTTCACTCGCGAGCGTCTTGATGTCGGCGGCAATCGCCACACCGGCGCAGAGCGCGGACCTGTGGCGAGCGGCGCATGCACGGCACGTCGTCTATGCGCCGCCGCAGCCGGTCGAGCCGCTCTGCTTCTGGTGCATTCGCGACGCCATCTATTCCGACACCAAGCTGATCGCGCATCTCGAAGCCAATCCGGACGTCGATGAGATGGACAAGGCGCCGTGGATCCTCGGCGCCCGCGCCGACGTGCACCACCTGCGCCGCATTCTCGGTCCAGTCGAGACCGTCAGCGTCGCGCCGTGCTGCTACACCCGCAGGCGGCTGTATGTGAGGTGAGGGTGCCTTTCCCATTCCGTCATCCTGAGGTGCGAGCGCAGCGAGCCTCGAAGGATGACCTCCCGGGCCGTCGCCCTTCGAGGGCCGCGGAGCTTGTCATCGGGCCGGCCACTTCGGGCCGGACCCGTTGGCGGCCACCTCAGGGTGACGGATGATTGTCAATCGAGCAATTCGTCATCGCTGCGAAGATATTCTGAGAAACGTCGGGTGGGCAAAATCGTCGGCGCGATCGATTCCGCGTGGGCATCGCGCGCCAGAACGATTTTTCCCACGCGTCACGCGCGCAGTACCGGCGCGATGCCCACCCTACGCTCTGCGCGCAATGAAATTTCCTTCCGCTCATTCCCGCGCAAGCGGGAATCCAGATCGTTGGCGTAAGCCGCTGATGATGTCCACGCTTTCGCGGGGTCGAGCGGATGCCGCGTTCACTCCGCCGGGGCGGCGGGCGGCGCGTGGCCGCCGAACAGTCGCGGCATCAGCCGGCTGCGCGTGCGCATCGTCCATTGCGACAGCCGGTCGAGGTACAGATAAACCACCGGCGTGGTGTAGATCGTCAGCAGCTGGCTGATGATCAGCCCGCCCATGATCGCGATGCCGAGCGGGCGGCGGATTTCGCTGCCATTGCCGAAGCTCAAGGCGAGCGGCATGGCGCCGAGGATCGCGGCGCTGGTTGTCATCATGATCGGCCGGAAGCGCAGACGACAGGCCTGGTAGATCGCATCATAGGCGCTCAAGTGCTCGGCGCGTTTGGCTTCGATGGCAAAGTCGATCATCATGATCGCGTTCTTCTTGACGATGCCGATCAAGAGGATCACCGCGATCAGCCCCATAATGTCGAACTGGGTGTGAAACAGCATCAGCGCCAATAAAGCGCCGACGCCGGCCGAGGGCAGCGTCGACAAAATCGTGATCGGATGAATGTAGCTCTCGTAGAGTACGCCGAGCAGGATATAGACCGCGGCGATCGCGGCGGCGATCAGGATCGGCTCGTTGGAGAGCGCTTCCTGGAATATTTGCGCGGTGCCGGCGAGATTGCCGTGGATGGACGCCGGCATGCCGATCGTGTTGCTGGCGTCGGTAATCTCGCTGGCCGCCTGGCCGAGCGAGGCGCCGGGGCGCAGATTGAACGAGATCGTAGAGGCGACGAACAGCCCTTGATGGCTCACTGACAGCGGCGCATTGCCGGCGTTGTAATGCGCGATGGTGGCGAGCGGAATCATGCGCTCCGGCGCGGTCGAGACCGCCGCGCCTGACGAGGCGCTGCCTTTGCCCCGATTGCCGATCGCGTTGATGGCGGCGTTGCGCGCCGCATTGTTGTTGTTGGCGGTTGCGGCGGTCGCGCTGGTTGCGGCGGCCGAATTCGCCGCCCGCACGGTCCCGAGCGGCGCGTTGGAGATCGCGGTGCCGGCCGCCGGCCCGCCGGACGGCGTGACATAGATGTCGGCCAGCGACGCCGGATGCTGGGTGTAGCGCGGGTCGATCTCCATCACGACGTGATACTGGTTGATGGCGCTATAGATGACCGAGACCTGGCGCTGACCGAACGCGTCGTAGAGCGTGTTGTCGATTTGCGCCGGCGTGATGCCAAGCCGCGAGGCGGTGGCGCGGTCGACCACCAGATCGGCCTCCAGCCCGCGCTGCTGCTGATCCGAGCTGACATCGGCCAGCACTGAACTGTGTTCGAGCTGTTGCACCAGAAGCGCCGTCCATTTCTCCAACAGCGTCGAGTCGTCGGACTGCAGCGTGTATTGATATTGCGCATTGGCTTGCTGGCCGCCCTGGCGGATGTCTTGCACGGCAACCAAAAACAGCCGGCCGCCGGGCACCTTGGCGAGTTGCGGTCGCAGCCGCGCGATCACGTCATCGATCGACGGCCGCTGCGAGATCGGCTTCAACGAGACGAAGACCGAGCCGGTATTGATCTGACCGAAACCGCCGCCCGAGCCGACGCCGGTATAGCCGACGACGTGCTCCACCGCCGGATCGCGCTGCACGATGTCCATCATCTGGCGGAGCTTCTGCGTCATCAGCTGGAACGACACGCTCTGATCGGCTTGCAGCGTGCCGACAAGCCGCCCGGTATCCTGCTGCGGGAAGAAGCCCTTCGGCACGACGTAAAACAGAAAAACATTGAGCGCGATGGCGGCGAAGAAAATGACCAGAACCAGCCGGCTGTGCTGGAGCGCCCAGACCAGCGAGCGCTCGTAGCCGCCGAGCACGCGTTCGAAAAAGCTGCGGCGGCGCTCGCTCGCGCGCTCCGCGGGTCGCGGGCGCAGGAACAGCGCGCACATCATCGGGGTGGTGGTCAGCGAGATCGCCAGCGAAATGAGAATGGCCAGCGACAAGGTCAGCGTGAATTCGCGGAACAGCCGGCCGAGAATACCGCCCATCAGCAGAATCGGGAGGAACACCGCGATCAACGACAGGCTGATTGAAAGGACCGTGAAGCCGACCTCGCGCGCGCCGATCAAAGCCGCGCGCAACCGCGGCATTCCAGCTTCGAGATGCCGCGAGACATTTTCCAGAACGACGATGGCGTCGTCGACCACGAAGCCGGTGGCAATGGTGAGCGCCATCAGTGAGAGAACGTCGAGGCTGTAGCCGAGCAGATACATCGCCCCGAATGTGCCGATGATCGACACCGGCACCGCGACGAAGGGAATCATGGTCGAGCGCAGGTCGCGCAGGAACAGATAGACGACGAACGTCACCAGCACGATGGCGATCGCCAAGGTGAATTCGGTGTCACGCAGCGATTGGCGGATGGTGATGCTGCGGTCGATGGCGATGGTGACGTTGACGTCGGCCGGCATCGCCGCTTCGAGCGCCGGCAGCGACGCCTTGATGCTGTCGATTGTGTCGATGATGTTGGCACCGGGCTGGCGGAACAGGATCACCAGCACCGAGGGCTGGCCGTTGGACAGACCGAGATTGCGCACGTCCTCGACCGAATCGAGGACCTCGCCGACGTCGGATAGCCGCACCGCCGCGCCGCCCCGATAGGCGATCACTAGCGGCGCGTAATCGGCAGCCTTGACCGACTGGTCGTTGGTGTAGATCTGAAACCGGCGCTCGCCCTCGTCGATGGTGCCCTTGGGACTATTGGCATTGGCCGAGGCGAGCGCCGCGCGCACATCTTCGAGCCCAATGCCGTATTTAAACATGGCGTTTGGGTTGAGCTCGACGCGCACCGCCGGCAGCGCCGAGCCGCCGATAATGACCTGGCCGACGCCGCTGATCTGCGAGAGCTGCTGCTGAAAGACATTGCTGGCCGCGTCATACATCTGACCCTGCGTCAGCGTCTTCGAGGTCATGGCCAGAATCAGGATCGGCGCGTCGGCGGGGTTCACTTTGCGGTAGGTCGGATTGGTGCGCAGGCTTGACGGCAAGTCGGCGCGCGCGGCGACGATCGCCGCCTGCACGTCGCGCGCGGCGCCGTCGATGTCGCGGTTGAGACCGAACTGCAGCGTGATGCGGGTCTGGCCGATGCCGCTGCGCGAGGTCATCTCGGTGACGTCGGCGATCTGGCCGAGATGACGTTCGAGCGGCGCAGCGACGCTGGTGGCGACGGTATCCGGGCTGGCGCCGGGAAGCTGTGCGGTCACCGAAATGGTGGGGAAGTCGACCTGGGGCAGCGGCGCCACCGGCAATTTGGTGAATGCCAGGGCGCCGGCGAGCGCAATGCCAAGCGTCAACAGCGTGGTCGCCACCGGCCGCTGGATGAACGGCGCCGAAATATTCATTCGGCCGGCGCCCCCGGCGCGAGCGGATTGGGCGGACCGAGCGGATTCGAAGGCCGGCGTCCGGTCAAGCGCACCGCCAAGCGGTCGAAATGGAGATAAATGACCGGAGTGGTGAACAGCGTCAGCATCTGGCTGACCACAAGCCCGCCAACAATGGCAATGCCGAGCGGCTGGCGCAGTTCGGAGCCGGTGCCGGTGCCGAGCATCAGCGGCATGGCGCCAAGGATCGCCGCCATGGTCGTCATCATGATCGGCCGGAAGCGAAGCAGCGACGCCTGATAGATCGCCTCGCGCGGCGGCAGTCCTTCGCTGCGCTCGGCGTCGAGTGCGAAGTCGATCATCATGATCGCATTCTTCTTGACAATGCCGATCAACAAAATGATGCCGATGATGGCGATCACGTCGAGGTCGTAACCCAAAAGGATGAGCGAGAGCAGCGCGCCGACGCCCGCCGACGGCAAGGTCGACAGGATCGTTACCGGGTGGATGAAGCTTTCGTAGAGAACGCCGAGCACGATATACATCGCAATCACCGCGGCGATGATCAGAAACACTTCGTTGCTCAGCGACGACTGGAATGCGGCGGCCGTGCCCTGGAATGCGGTGATGAAGCTCAACGGCATTCCGAGCTGGGCCTCGGTCTGTTTGATGGCGTTGACGCTCGATTCAAGCGAATAGCCCGGTGCGGTATTGAACGAGACGGTGGTCGCCGGGAACTGGCCGTAATGGGTGATCAACAGCGGCGCCGCGCGCTGTTCAATGTGCGCGATCGCCGACAGCGGGACCTGGCCGTTGGTCGCCGACGAGGACGATGGCAAATAAAGCGACAACAGCCCCGTCAACGAGCGTTGCAGCGCCGGGTCGACTTCGAGGATGACGCGATATTGGTTCGACTGCGTGTAGATTGTCGAAATGATGCGCTGACCGAACGCATCGTAGAGCGCGTTGTCGACGGTTGCCGGCGTGATGCCGAAGCGGCTCGCGGTGGCGCGGTCGATGACGATGTCGACGGCAAGACCTTGCTGCTGCAGGTCGCTGGCGACGTCGGTGAGCTCTGGGCGGGCATTGAGCGCGTCGACGAGCTTCGGCACCCAGGTGGCGAATTCCGATGGATTGGCGTCCTCCAGCACGAAGTGGTACGGCGCGCGGGCAACCGTGGCGTCGATCGTCAGATCCTGCACCGGCTGCATGTAAAGCCGCATGCCGGCGATGCCGGAGACTTCGTTCTGCAAACGGCGGATGATCTGGCTCGCAGAGTGCGTCCGGTCGTCGTGCGGCTTGAGCGTGATGAGGAAGCGGCCGGTATTGAGCGTCTGATTGGTGCCGTCGACTCCGATAAACGAGCTGACATTGACGACATCGGGATCTTTGAGGATCGCCTCGGCCATTTTTCCCTGCAGTCCGGCCATGGCCTCGTAGGAGATGCTTTGCGACGCCTCCGAGATCGCCTGGATGAGCCCGGTGTCCTGCACCGGGAAGAAGCCCTTCGGAATGACGACATAAAGAAGGATGGTCAGCACGAGCGTGGCGACCGCGACCAGCAACGTCATCGGCTGGCGGTCGAGCACCCAATTGAGTGCGCGGCCATAGCGGGCGATCACCGCGTTGAAAATCTGTTCGGCCTTGAGATCGAACCGGGTGCGCTCGCCGTCGGGATGGTGGCGGATCAGCTTGGCGCACAGCATCGGCACCAGGGTCAATGACACGATCGCGGAGATCACGATCGTGACCGCGAGCGTGATCGAGAATTCATGGAACAGCCGGCCGACCACGTCGCCCATGAACAGCAGCGGGATCAAAACGGCGAGCAGCGAGATCGTCAGCGAGATAATAGTGAACCCAATCTGCTCGGAACCGCGCAGCGCCGCTTCGAGCGGATCCATCCCGGCCTCGACGTAGCGGGCGATGTTCTCGATCATCACGATGGCGTCGTCGACGACGAACCCGGTCGCGATCGTCAGCGCCATCAACGACAGATTGTCGAGGGAAAAGCCCATCAGATACATGGCGCCGAATGTGCCGACGAGCGACAGCGGCACCGACAGGCTCGGAATGATGGTGCCGGGCAGGGTGCGCAGGAACACGAAGATGACGAGCACGACCAGCACCACGGCGAGCGCCAGTTCGAATTCGACGTCGGCGACCGAGGCGCGGATGGTGACGGTGCGATCGCTCATCACCGCGACATTGACCGCCGCGGGCAAGCTCGCGAGGATTTCCGGCAACACCGTCTGGATGCGATCGACGACGGCAATAATGTTGGCGCCGGGCTGCCGCTGCACATTGATGATGATGGCGGGGGTGGTGTCGGCCCAGGCGGCGAGCTTGGAGTTTTCCGGCCCACTCACGATCGTCGCCACGTCGGACAGCCGAACCGGGGCGCCGTTGCGGTAGGCGACGATCAGGGAGCGGTATTGCTCGGCGCTGGTGACCTGATCGTTGGCATTGATCGACAGCGCCTGGGTGGGGCCGTCGAAATTGCCCTTCGGCGTATTGACGTTAAGCGTGCCGAGCGTGGTGCGGACATCGTCGATATTGAGGCCGTAAGCCGCGAGCGATTGCGGATTGACCTGAATGCGCACCGCCGGCCGCTGTCCGCCGCTGATGGACACGAGCCCGACGCCGGACAGTTGCGAGATCTTCTGCGCCAGCCGCGTCTCGCTGAGGTCTTCCAGATCGGTCAGCGCCATGGTTTTCGACGTCACCGCAAGGGTCAGGATCGGCGCGTCGGCCGGATTGACCTTGGAATAAATCGGCGGCGCCGGCAGATCGGACGGCAGCAGATTGCCGGCGGCATTGATCGCGGCCTGCACCTGCTGCTCGGCGACATCCAGGGAAAGATCGAGCGCAAACTGCAGCGTGATCACCGAGGCGCCGGCCGAGCTCGCCGAGGTCATCTGGTTGAGCCCCGGCATCTGGCCGAACTGCCGCTCCAGCGGTGCGGTGACCGATGACGTCATCACTTCCGGGCTGGCGCCGGGATAAAGCGTCTGCACCTGGATCGTCGGGTAATCGACCTGCGGCAGGGTCGAGAGAGGCAGAAACATGTAGGCGACCATGCCGGACAGCATGATCGCCGCCATCAACAGCGAGGTCCCGACCGGGCGCAGAATGAAAGGCTCGGAGACGTTCATCGCACCGCTTCACCGCTGCGCATAGCGCTTCCCCGCGCATCCACGCCGCTCACTCCCTCTCCCGAGTGGGGAGAGGGTTGGGGTGAGGGGGCACTGAGCTCGAAGTCGAATACTCGGCCCCCCTCACCCTCACTCACTGCGTTTGCTCGACCTCTCCCCAACGGGGAGAGGTAAAGCTTACGGCATACCTGAGCCATGGATCATTCGGTCGGCGTCAGCTACTGCCGGGCCGCCCCGTTCTGCGAACGGCCCGAGCGCTGACCGGACGGTGCGCGCTCGCCGGGCGCTGTGCGCGATGCGCCATCCGGCGTACCCGCCTGTCCCGCTTGGCCGCCGTCGCCGGCAACGGTCACTTTCATGCCGTCGCGCAGCCGGTCGGTGCCGTCGGTGACGACGCGCTCGCCGGCCGACAATCCGGAATTGATCGCGGTGATGTTGCCGTCGACCGCACCGGTAGAGACCTGGCGCACCGAGACGGTGTTGTCGGCGTTGATGACGTAGACATAGGTGCCGGGCGCACCGCGCTGAATCGCCGAGGTCGGCACGGTGACGGCATTTTGCAGGGTTTTCACCAACAGCCGCACATTGACGAACTGGTTCGGAAACAGCGTGTTGTTGTCGTTGTCGAACTGCGCGCGCACCTTCACCGTCCCGGTGGTGGTGTCGATCTGGTTGTCGATAGCGGACACCTTGCCGACCGCGAGCTGGCGAAGATTGGCGCGGTCATAGGCAGTGACGGTCAAGATCGAGCCGGCGGTAAATTGCGGGTTGATAT
>JBQCCX010000283.1:0-5172 GCA_051961815.1 Xanthobacteraceae bacterium | reverse complement strand
GCAGCCGGCGTGATCGTGTGCGGACTCTTGATCACGCTGTGCAATAACTGGATGTCATTTTCGTTTCACGCCTATCAGGCGGAGCTCTATCCGACGCGCATCCGCGCCCAGGCGGTCGGCTTCGTCTATTCGTGGAGCCGGTTCTCGGCGATCTTCTCCGGTTTCATTATCGCCTTCTTTCTCGGCCGCTACGGCACCATCGGCGTATTCAGCTTCATCGCGGCGGCGATGGCGATCGTGTTTGTCGTCATCGGCGTATTCGGGCCGCCGGTGACCAAGCGCCGGCTCGAAGCCATCGCGAGGTAGCAAGAGCAGCTCACCACTCGTCCCCGCGAAAGCCGGGCCCAGTCAAAAATAGTTCTGGATTCTCGCTTGCGCGGAATGAGTGGAAGTAACGGGCCTACTTCCCTTCCAGCGTGTTGACGGCGTCCCAATCCGTCCCCGGCGGATGCGCCAGAAATGTTTTGGCCCGCCGCAGCAGGAGCGCTGAAGGCGGATCGGCGGCGGCAATCGGGGCGAGCGCCTCGATGCAACCGGCAAAATCGCGGTGGCGCCAGCACACCAGAGCGTGCCCATAGGCGGCCGCTATCGCTTTCTGTTCCGGCGTGTCTTCGCCATGACGCGCAAGCGGCTCATAAACGCGCACCGGTTCATCGCGGCCTTGAACGCGGATGCTGTCGAGTTCGCGCCAGGCGAAGCCGGCTGTCGCGCGCTCGAACGTGCTTTTCGCCGCAATGATCGTGGTGCCGAAATATTTATTGGCGCCCTCGAGCCGCGACGCCACGTTCACGGTGTCGCCCATCACGGTGTAATTAAAGCGCTGGCGTGAACCGATATTGCCGACCAGCGCATCGCCGGAATTGAGCCCGATCCGCTGGCGCAAGGTAAAACGCTGCCATTCGGTCGGCTCGCGATTGAGCTTGTGCAGACGATCGCGGCAGCGCAAGGCGGCGACGATCGCGTTTTGCGCGTGATCGGGATCGTCGAGCGGCGCGCCGAACATCGCGACGATGGCGTCGCCGATATATTTGTCGACGAAGCCGCTTTGCTCCTGGATGATGTCGGTCATCGCCGAGAGATATTCGTTCATGAAGTGCACGAGGTCGGGCGGCGCCAGCGCCTCGGAAATCGACGAGAATCCGGCGAGGTCGGAAAAGAAGATGGTGACGTTGCGGGTTTCGCCGCCAAGCGCCGGCGGCTTGTTGGCGGCGACCATTTTTTCTATGACGCTCGGGGCGAGATAAAACGCGAAGCTCTTGCGCAAAAAACGCCGGTCCTTGTCGGCGACCAGGAACCGGAAGCCGGTGGCGCCGCCAAGGCTGACGATGCCGGCGAGCAGCGGCTCGATCAGCGGCAGCGCCAGTGGCGAAAAAGTGAAGACGACGACGGCAGCGACGGTCCACAGGATCGCCGCCAGCAAATAAGCGGGCACCGCG
Organism: Xanthobacteraceae bacterium; assembly: GCA_051961815.1. Lineage (GTDB taxonomy): Bacteria > Pseudomonadota > Alphaproteobacteria > Rhizobiales > Xanthobacteraceae > BOG-931. The sequence goes on along the minus strand of JBQCCX010000283.1, from coordinate 3,736 downwards.
GCGAACAGCGGCAAGGTCAATGTTGCCGCTGCCGTGATCGCGGCGAAGGCAAAGGCAATCGCGCTCCGGCCGACTCCTCCCGCCTCGATTAGCGCGTCGCCGCGCAACAGATTGTTGACCGCGGTGGCATGGGTGTAGACGCCCGGGGTGGAGTCGCGGGCAAATACCGTGCTCGGCGGCGGCTGCGGCAGCACGCAGCGTGGGCTATTCGGATTTTCAGGCGCGGTGGCAAACCGTTTCGAGGTGACCTGACGATCCTCGACGTCCAACAGCGTACCGATCAGCACGACCTTGCCGTTAAAGTGCTGACGGAAGAAATCGCGATCGCCCTTCTCGCTGCAGGCATATAGGTCGGCCAGCGAGTAGGTCGGGATTGCATCGGCGCCGCCGCGGAAATTGAGCGCCATGGTGTCGGCGACCTCGGTCGGAATCCGCGAGCCCGACAACGTGTCGGGAGTTGCGCCGATCGCCCGGGCCGCGAGCTCGACCGCCATTGAGGGCACGAATTCGCCATCAATCACGACACGCAGCGGAATCCGCCGCACGATGTCGTCGGAATCGTTGTAGACGTTCAATGAGCGGATATTGGCTTTCTGCCCCACGGCGATGCGCTGGCCGGGCGACGGCAGAATCGGAAAATCGCGATGCTGCGCCGCGCCGAGCACCACTTTGCCGTCGCGCGCGCCAAGCGCGAGCGCGCGCAGGAAATCGCGATCGAACCCGCGCAATCGGGCCCCGAGCGTGCCATCGCCGAGCGGAATGTCGGACTGCTCGATCGAGGTCGGAAACACGATGTCGAAGCCGACCACGCTGGCGCCGCCGTCGAGCACGGCGGTGAGCACCTCGCCGATCTGCCGCGTCCAGGTTATCGCCGGCGTGCCAGCGAATGGCGGGCGGCGATACGTGTCTTCATCGAGCGCGACGACGACACTGCGCGACTCTGGCGCCGGGTGGGCGCGCTCGTAGAACCGCCAGCGCAACCATGTGAGAATATCGATTGAGAGGCCGCGGAACCGGTCGAGCGGCGGCGCCAGAACGAGCGCGCTGGACACGATCGCGATGGCGAAAACAGCACCCGCGTCCCGAAGCCGTCGCGATGCCATGACCATGCGCGGGATTCGCTGCGATTAGCGCCGGGCCTGCAGGCGGGCGAGGCGGCCAAGGAGCGGCGCATCGCTGGGCTTGGCCTCGGGATCGATCTTGAACACGATCTCCCGGTCGGCGAATTTGGCCCGGTAGATTCCGCCCGGCGCGAGCGCCACGCCGGCTTTGGCGCAATCGAAGAACGCTCCGCCCAGAAGCCCTTGCTCGGTGACAGCCAGCTCGTGGCGTTCACCGCGCTGATCAAGCCGCTCAAGGATGAGTTTGCCGGGCGGCCGCAATTCGAACACCGGCGACAGGCCATAGAGCGTAAATTCCGGGTGCAGCAAAGCGACGGCCTGCGGCTTCGGCGCCTGGCGAAACACCATGGCGCCGCTTTTGCCGGCGAGTTCGGCGGAGAGCATCATGGTTCCGCCCTGGCAAGCTACTTTCGCTCGCGCCACTTCACCGCCGGCCACCTCGCTTTGTTCGGGGCCGACCGTCACGGTTCCCCCGGTAATGGTTTCGCGCCAGCACGATTTCAGATAGCCGAGCACGATGCGATCGTGGCTGCCGAGACGGATGACCTGCCCCGGATCGACATAGTCCATAAACGCGACCCCAGGCACATTGCCGGCAACCTCCTCGACCACGGCGGCCGGCGACTGCGCCGACGCGGTTAACACCAAAGCCGCCGCGCCCTGCAGCACAATGCCGAAAATGGCGTTCATCGGACTTGCCCCCGATCCTTGGCCGACGCCTGGCGGACTTCAGTACGGCGTCTTGTTGATCTCTCCCGAACCGGCGACATACCAGTATTCGCTGACGAAAGGCTTGCCAGCGAGCCGGTCGGCAAGCCAGTCGGCGAGCAAAATCGGCGGAAATGGCCCCAGATTGGCGGCCGGCACATTGCCGACCGAATGCCGGGATTCCTGATAAACCACCATCTGCTTCGGTCCCTTGAGCGCCGCCACCAACCGCTGGGAATGTTCGAGCGGACTCAGTTCCTCGGCTTCGCCGGCAACGCAAAGATAAGGTACCTGGATCTTCTCGGCATGTCCTTCCCAGGTGATGGTCTTGCGGAAGCGATCGAATTCATCCTCGTCGGTGATGCCGCACATATACATGAATCGTTTTTTGAAAGTCGGCGAGGCTTCCTGGAAAATAGTTTGGCCGCCCGGTTCGTGACACACCGACATGACCGCGCAAGCCTTGATGCGCGGCTCGTTGCCGGTCAGCACAGTGCCGAACAGTGAACCGAAACTGGTGCCGGCAACGCCGATGCGCGCCGCGTCGAGCTCCGGCCGCGTCGCGATCCAGTCGACCAGCGCCGGTCCGGTAGCGACCCAGTTCTCCATGCTGAAATAAAGCCCGATCATCGGCGCTTCATATTGGCCTGGGCCATCGATCGCCAGCACCGCCATGCCGCGATTGAGATATTTGTCACCATAGAGCGCAACCTGGATTTCCTTGTAGCTGTCCATCCCGGGGATCGCGATCACCACCGGCACGCGGCCACCGCTATGGTTCGGCGGCAGATGCAGCCAGGCCGGTATCGCTTTGTCCTTGAACGGCACCCACACCGCCTCGACGTGGTGATCGGCGAGCGCTGCGTATTTGGCGTAGCATTCGCGTTTCTTGTTGTTGTAGGCGACATTGGTCTCATCATTCTCGTCGTAAGGCCATTGCGCCGCGCCCCAGTGCACCGCCGCCATGAAGAAATTGTCGCGCGCGGTCACTTTGCGATCGGCTTGTGCCGCGACATTCGCCTTGGCCTCGCGGCGGCGCGCTACCGCAGCAAAGGCCGGGCCGATATCGGCCATCTTCTTCACCCGTTCGCGGATGCCGGCGAAATCGGCATTGGCTTCGATGCCGCAAGGCAGATGGATGTATAGCGACCGCGGCTGATCCCAATCGATGCCATTGGCGCGAATGATATTGTCGATGAGCCAGCGCTGCTCGTCGAAGCGGCGCACCTGCGGCGGGCCGCGGTGATCGAGAATGGGCGGAAAACCTTGCTGCGGGCGGTTCATACGCTGCCTCCGATTGTCGGCGCCCCGCACACCTTGGGCAGAGGGCCGCTTGCACCGGTATTATCGGCGCGGCGCATACCTTGTTGTCAACGACGCTGCGGCTATCATCGCTCATCATCTCCGCCTCGGGCGAGGGCGGCGCCCGACCGGGGCCGCGCGTTCTGCGCGCCCTCGCCTCGCAATGGATTACGTCGTCAGGCCAAGAAAGAATTGGATGCCATGAAACTTGCCGTCCCCGACATGATCTCGAACTCGTATTTCCCGGCCGAAGCAGCGGTCGAGCTTGGATTTTTCCAGGCCGAAGGACTTGATGTCTCGCTCGAACTCATTTTTCCGGTCGACAAGGCCTATGCCGCGTTGCGCGACGGCACAGTCGATTTTGTCGGCGGGTCGGCGCATTCGGCGCTGGCCGCTTTTCCCGATTTTCGCGGCGTCAAGCTGATCTGCGCGCAAGCGCAGGGCATGTACTGGTTTCTGGTGATGCACGCCGAGTTGAAAGCGCAGCAGGGCGACATTTCCGTCGTCAAGGGCCGGCGCATCGGCGCAGCTCCGTGGGTCGACAAAGGCTTGCGCGGCTTGCTCACCGCAGCCGGCATCGACATTGCGCGTGATGACGTGACCAT